>JBJMOX010000390.1:0-7139 GCA_045803515.1 Gemmatimonadales bacterium | reverse complement strand
TGCCACGACAGTCACGCTCAGTGGATTGTCGCCCTGCACCTGACAGTCGGCGGCGACGCCGTTGAGTCCCACGGTGTGAGCGCCGGTTGCGATGGTCGGGAGGGTCAGCGTGGCGCTGCCGGCTACCGTCTGGTTCCCCGCGCCGTCGAGCAGCAGTTGGTAGCCGTCGGGGTCGGCGGGAGCCCCGGTGGAGGCGATGGTGACCTGGATGGTGCCGGTGGTGGGCGCGCACGCGATGGCGAAGGCGGCCGGCGCGACGCTGTTGGCCGTGACGCTCACGGTGAGCGTGGCGCCGCCGGCAGTGGCGCAGTTCAGGGCTAGCCCGGAGAGCGCGACGCTGTGGCTGCCGACCGCGAGGCCCGCGTGCCGCGCGGTCGCGTTGGTTCCGATCGCCTCCGGCGGGGCGCCGTCGAGGCTGACGGTGTAGCCGTCGGCGTCGGGCTCAGGGCCGGAGGTCGCCGTGGTGATCTCCAGCGTCCCCAGCTCCGGACCGACCGCCACGTCGGCCCCGCCTCCGCAGCCCAGCGAGAGGGCGGTGGGAGCAATCGCGAGAAATCCGAGCGCACGCAAACCGCGGCGAACACGCATAGACCAGTCCCCACGGGGGTGGAAGGGGCGGAACTGGAGCGGATCGTTGGAACGGGGGAGGGTGGCGGGAATCTGGTGGCGGGGACGCGGGAAGGCAAGCGGAAGAATGGGAAGGACGGGAAGGACGGGAAGGACGGGAAGGTGTGCTGTCATCCCGAGGAGCGCCAGCGACGAGGGATCTTGCTCGCGGAGCCGGACCCTCGCCGCGGAGGTCCGATCCCGATAAGAAGATCCCACGCTCCGCTCGGGATGACAGCTCCGTACTGGATGGCAGCTCCGCAAACCTTCCCGTCCTTCCCGTCCCTCCCCGGAACCTCATTATGTTCCCCGCATGACCGCCACGCTCCCCAACGAAGCCGCCACCGACGCCCCGCTCGCCGTGGGCGGCCGGAGCTTTCGCTCCAGGCTCATGGTTGGCACCGGGAAATACCGCACCAACGACGAGATGGTGCGGGCCATCGAGGCCTCGGGCGCCGAGATCGTCACCGTCGCGGTGCGGCGAGTCGACCTGGACCGGAGCAAGGAAGAGGGAATTCTCTTCCACCTGAGCCCCGACCAGTTCTTCCTCCTCGCCAATACCGCCGGCTGCTACACCGCGGACGAGGCCGTCCGCTATGCCCGGCTCGGCCGGGAGGCCGGATTCAACGACTTCGTCAAGCTCGAGGTCATCGGCGACCGGGAGACCCTGCTGCCCGATACCGAGGGCCTCCTGGTGGCCACCCGCGAGCTGGTGCGCGAGGGCTTCAAGGTGCTGGCCTACACCAACGATGACCTGGTCACCGCCCTCAGACTGGAAGACGCGGGCTGCGCCGCCGTCATGCCGCTCGCCTCGCCGATCGGCAGCGGGCTGGGGCTGCTCAACCCCTACGGCATCCGCACGATCAAGCGGCGACTCACGGTGCCGGTAATCGTCGATGCCGGCGTAGGCACGGCATCGGACGCCTGCCTCACCATGGAGCAAGGGGTCGACGGCATCCTGATGAACACCGCCCTGGCCGAGGCACAGGATCCGCCGGCCATGGCCCGGGCGATGCGGCTTGCCGTCGAGGCCGGACGCACCGCCTACCTCGCCGGACGGATGCCCCGGCGGGAAGTGGCGGTGCCGTCGAGTCCCCTGCGTGGAATGCTGGAGTAGACCGACGCTACGGTGGCCGCTCCTGTGTCGGGCCTCGCGTCGCGCCGGGCCGCGCTCGAGGTGCTGGAGCAGGTCCGGGAAGGCCGGCCCTTCGGCGCGGCGCTGGATCAGGCCGTGAAAGGGCTCGCCGAGGCGGACCGGCGGCTGGCCCATGAGCTGGCGGCGGGCGTGTTGCGGAGTCAGAGCGCACTCGATGCCCAGCTCGCGCCACTGGTTCCCCGCGGCTGGGCGAGTGTCGCTCCCCAGATCAAGGAAGTGCTTCGGCTGGGTGCCTTTCAGCTTTCCGCGCTCGACCGGGTCCCGCCCCACGCGGCGGTAGACACCAGCGTGACCCTGGCCAAGGAGACCTCGGGGGCCAAGGCCGGCGGCTTCGTGAACGCGGTGCTGCGCCGCGTCGGCCCGGCGGCGGCAGCCGACCCGGCCGACTCACGCGCTCCCGCCGAACGGCTGGCCCAGGAATTCTCTCATCCCCGATGGATGGTGGAGCGCTGGCTCGAGCGCTATGGGCCGGAGGAGACCCGGGCGCTGCTCCAATGGAACAACACTCGTCCACGGCTGGTGCTGCAGCCCGCCCGCGAGGCGCTTCCAGCGCTGGAAGCGAGATGGCGGTCGGCCGGGATCGCGGTGGAGTCGGCGCCGTACGGCGCGGGGCTGGTGACCGACCGGACGCGGCCGGCGGAGCTCCCCGGGTATGCCGAGGGCGCCTTCATCGTGCAGGATCCGGCGCAGGCGCTGCTCGCCTGGTTCGCCGACCTGCCGGCGGAGGCGATGCTGTACGATGCCGCTGCCGCCCCCGGCGGCAAGTCGATCGCGCTCGGGCGAAATTTGGCGGGGGTGGTCTCGGCCGACGTGAGTCGGGCCCGGGTGCGCCGCCTGGCGGAGAATCTCGCGCGCGCGGGAAGTGGGCGCGAGCGGGCCGTCGTCGCCGATGCGCGGCGGCCGCCGCTCCGGCGGGTCGGTGCCGTGCTGCTCGACGCGCCCTGCCTGGGAACCGGAACGTTCGCGCGGCATCCGGACGCGCGACTCCGGATCACGCCGGACGCGCTGGCCACGCTGGAACGACGCCAGGCCGAGTTGCTCGACCGCACGGCCGGCGTGGTGGCCCCCGGAGGCCTGCTGATCTACGCCACCTGCTCACTGGAGCCGGAGGAGAACGAGCGGCAGGTCCACCGGTTCCTCGAGCGGCACCCGGAGTTCCGCCGGGAGACCAGTGACACCTTCCCTCGAGACCTGCTCTCCCCCGACGGAGATCTCATGATCCTGCCGCAGCGTCATCACATGGACGGGGCCTTCGGGGCCCGGCTGAGACGCGCCGGATGAGGACCCGACGTCATACCAGTTCGGGATTTTCCTTCGCCGCCGGTACGCCGGCGCGGCGCTTCCTCCGGGATCTCGGCCTGGTGGCGCTGACCTTCGTGGTGGGCTACGGCGTATCGGCCCTGTGGATCTCGCCGGGCTCGCTGGTCTCCAGGGACCATGCCATCCCGCGCGTGCTTGGCCTCTCCGAAGCAACGGCGCGAACCAGGCTGGTCGGCCTCGGTTTCCGGGCCCGGCTCGACGGGGAGCGGCCGAGTGACACGTCGCCGCGAGGCACCGTGGTCTGGCAGGACCCTCCGCCGGACATGGCACTGCCGGCAAACAGCACCGTGCAGCTGGTACTGAGTGGCGGCCCGGCGCCGTCAACCGTGCCGGACGTGATCGGCTTCGCCGTGGCTGAGGCGCAGAAGGTGTTCGATGCCGCAGGCGTGAAGCTGGGCCGGGTCGATACCGTGCGCGCCGGCCCCGAGGCCGGGGTCGTGATCGCCACTCGTCCGGCGGCCGGAACCGGCCGGCCTCGAGGGGCAGCGGTCGATCTGGTGGTGAGCGGCGGAGCCCAGCACGGAGGTGGACTGTGAGCGTACGGATCTCGCCCAGTGTACTGAGCGCGGATCTCGGCCGCCTGCGCGAAGAGATCGAGCAAGCGCTCGCCGGCGGAGCCGAGTGGATCCACGTGGACGTGATGGATGGTCACTTCGTGCCGAACCTCACGTTCGGCGCGCCGATGATCCGGGCCGTCCGGTCGATCACCGATCGCCCGCTGGACGTGCACCTGATGGTCGAGCGCCCGGAGCAGTACATCGAGGAGTACGCGGACGCCGGCGCCACCGTCTTCACCTTTCATCCCGAGGCCACCGTGCACGTGCAGCGCCAGCTCGCCGCGGTACGCGAGCGCAGCATGCTCGCCGGTCTGGCCTTGAACCCGGCGAGTCCGCTCAGCCTGGCCGAAGAGGTGGTGGACGATCTCGACCTGCTGCTCATCATGTCGGTGAACCCGGGCTACGGCGGACAGTCCTACCTGCCCAACTCGACCGACAAGATCCGGCGGGCCCGCGCCCTGCTGGATCGCCGCGGGTCCCGCGCCGCGCTCGAGGTCGACGGCGGCATCACCCACGCCACCATCGCCGAAGCGTGGTCCGCCGGCGCCGACACCTTCGTCGCCGGTACGGCCGTGTTCGGCACACCCGATCCGGCGGAGGCGGTGCGGAACCTCACCCGGCAATGCGCCGTGCTCGCCTGAGGCAACTCATGACCAAGCAATGGATCTTCGTCGGGCTGGTGGTCGCGGGTGTCGCGACCGGAGCCACTGTGCTCAACAGAGTCGGGAGCGAGGTGGCCCCGGTCGAGGTGGGTGCCACCGCGCCGGACTTCCACGCGATCGATCTCGCCACCGGCGACTCGGTGACGCTGCACCAGCGCTACCGGGGCAAGGTCACCCTGGTGAACATCTGGGCCACCTGGTGCGAGCCGTGCAAGATCGAGATGCCGGCGATGGAGCAGGTCTATCGCGCGCTCGCTCCCCGAGGCTTCGCGGTCGCGGCGGTGAGCATCGACGAGGGAGGGCCTGACGACGTGCGGGCCTTCGGGCAGGAGCTGGGGCTCTCGTTCGATCTGCTGCAGGATCGGAGCACCCGGATCCAGCGGATCTATCAGACCACCGGCGTGCCCGAGAGCTTTCTGCTCAATCGCCAGGGGGTGATCGTGAAGCGGATCATCGGCGCCCACGATTGGAATTCGCCGGCCAACCGGGCGCTGCTCGAGCGGCTGCTGGACGACAAAGGATCCTGACGTGGCCGAGTGGATCCTGGGGATCGAGACCTCCTGCGACGAGACCTCCGCGGCGCTGCTCCGAAGCGAGCCCGGAGTTCGTCCGGTGCTCGGCGGGCTGGTGATCCTCTCGCAGGACGTGCACCGGGTCTTCGGCGGCGTAGTGCCCGAGCTCGCGAGCCGAGCCCACGTCCAGACCCTCGGGTCCGTGGTGGAGCGCGCCCTGGGCGACGCCGGGATCGGGCTCTCCCGGGTGGATGGGATCGCGGTGACCGCGGGCCCCGGCCTGGTAGGGGCGCTCCTGGTCGGCGTGATGTACGGCAAGACACTCGGGTGGAGTCTCGACCGGCCGGTGCTGGGCGTGAATCACCTGGAGGGGCATCTCTTCGCACCGGTGCTCGAGGACCCCGAGCTCGCGCCGCCGTTCGTCGGTCTCCTGGTGAGCGGCGGGCACACGATGCTGCTCGACGTGCCGGCCTGGGGCGAGTACCGGCTCCTGGGACAGACGCTGGACGACGCCGCGGGCGAAGCGTTCGACAAAGTCGCCAAGCTCCTGGGTCTGGGGTATCCCGGCGGCGCGGCCATCGAGCGCCTCGCGCGCCAGGGCCGCGGCGACCGCTACCGGTTTCCCCGCCCCATGCTCCAGGAGCTCGGGCGCGACGGGCCGAATCAGTACGCCTTTTCCTTCTCCGGGCTCAAGACGGCCGTGCTCCGTGCCGTGCGCGGAGGCTCGGGCAGCCAGCGGGAGCCGGCCGACGATGAACGCGCCGACCTGGCGCGCGGCTTTCAGGACGCGGCCATCGACGTGCTGTGCGCCAAGACCGCCCACGCCGTGGAGGCGCTCGGCTACGGCAGCGCGATGATCGGCGGCGGGGTGGCCTGCAACCAGGCGCTGGTGACCCGGCTCCGCGAGCGGCTGGCGGGGCGGGCCCGGGTGAGCGTAGCTTCCCCCCGGCTCAATACCGACAATGCGGCCATGATCGCCGCCGCGGGCGCGTGGCGTCTCGCGCGGGGAGAACGGAGCGGCTGGGAGCTCGAGCCCCGCGACGATCTCCCGCTTCCCGGCCTGGTCATTCCGTCACTCGTATCCGGACTCGCTCCATGACCATCTACCCCTTCCTGATTCACCTCGGCCCGCTGGAGATCACCGGCTACGGGCTGATGATGATGGTTGCCTTCCTCATGGGCGGCTGGCTGGTGAGCCTGGAGCTGCGCCGCCAAGGCTTCGCCGAGGATTACGCCGCCGACATCATCGCGGCGGCGGTCATCGGCGGGATCATCGGGGCAAAGCTCTGGTATGTGGCGCTCACTCGCGACCCCGGCGCCCTCTTTTCCCGGGGTGGCCTGGTCTGGTACGGCGGCTTTCTCGGCGGAACGGCGGCGGTGATCCTCAACGGATGGCGCCTCCGGGTGCCGCTCCGATGGACCATGCAACTGGTGGCGCCCGCGCTCGCGGCGGCCTACGCGCTGGGCCGGGTCGGCTGCTTCATGGTGAACGACGACTACGGGCGTCCGACCAGCGTGCCCTGGGCCGTGCGGTTTCCCCGCGGCCTCCCACCATCCACCGCCGGCAACATGCAGCACCTGTTCGGCCTTCCCGTCCCGGCGGGCACCAACCCGTCCACGGTGCTGGCGGTGCACCCGACGCAACTCTACGAGACCGCCATCATGCTGGTCGCGTTCGCGGTGCTCTGGCGGCTCAGGCGCCGCATCCAGCCGGTGGGATGGCTGTTCGGACTGTACCTGGTGTTCGCTGGCGCGGAGCGCTTCGCAGTGGAGTTTCTCCGCGCCAAGGATGACCGGTTTTTGGGGCCATTCACCGTGGCGCAGCTGACCTCGGTGATCCTGATCGGGGTGGGCGCCTGGCTGCTGATGCTCTGGCGGGAGGGGCCGAGTCCAGCGGCGGGAAGCTATCTGGAGGGTGGCAAAAGAACCTTGACGTCAAAGAAATAAACAGCCCGATAAGTCGCTCCATATCAATGACTTATAGCTGCAACTTTTGTATTGTCTAATCCTTCGACAGTTTTCGACGTTTTTGCCTGCCCTGCACCCACTCAGTAAGCCTCTGCATACAATGAACTTACACAATGAGCCACTACGGCACCGCATTTGCTCCTATAATGCTCGGGAATGCGAGACTCCAGTTAGAAGAAGTGAAGGAGACTCAAAAGGAAAAGTGGTAGATCGAAGAAGGGTGGAGCGGGCACTTCGGTCCGTCTCCGTAAACTCAGGGGGCGATCTACCACCTCTTTACTCGAACGGCTCGCCGATATTGGCGGGCCGTTCGAGCGTTCGGTCCCGGGGGGAATTCCGCTCAACCGGCCAGCAGGTC
>JBJMOX010000389.1:0-23460 GCA_045803515.1 Gemmatimonadales bacterium | reverse complement strand
TCACAGCGCCGCCACCACCCCCTCGATGACCGCGGCGAGGTCGCCCGCCACCCGCTTGGCGACTTCCATCACTTCCAGGTGGTTGAGCTTCTCCGCCGTGGTCCCGGCGGCGGGATTGGTGATCGCGGAGAGCCCCATGCAGCGGATCCCCCGCGCTCTCGCGGCGATCACCTCCAGCACGGTGGACATTCCCACGGCGTCGGCGCCCAGCCGCTCCAGCATCCGGATCTCCGCCGGCGTCTCGTAGCTCGGCCCCAGGAGTCCGGCGTAGACCCCCTCGCTCAAGCCCACCCGCCGCTCGCGGGCGACCCGCCGGGCGATGACTCTGAGCCCGGTGTCATACGGGTCCGACATGTCCGGGAAGCGCTCCTCCCCTTCGAGCACCGGTCCGAACAGCGGATTCCGGAACGTCAGGTTGAGGTGATCGGCGATGAGCATCACCGTGCCCGAGCCGAAGCCCCGCCGGATCCCGCCCGCGGCGTTCGTCAGGATCAGCGTGCTGACGCCGAGCGCGGCCCACACCCGGACCGGGAGCGTGCAGAGCGCGGCGGAGTGCCCCTCGTAGGCGTGAAACCGGCCGCACTGCGCCAGCACGGTCTTTCCCGCCGTGGTTCCCACTACCAGCTCGCCGGCGTGCCCGATCACGGTCGGCGGCGGGAAGTGGGGTATCTCACCGTACGGGATCCGCACCGCACGCTCCAGGCGATCAGCGAACGGACCGAGCCCCGAGCCGAGCACGATGGCGATGGACGGCGCGCGCCCGTCCAGCCGCGAGCGAACCGCCGCCGCGGCCGCCGCGACCATGCCGGTATACTCCTCCGCCCCCGGAGCGATCACAGGAGGATTCCGGCGATGGTGGCCGAGAGAAAGTTGGCCAGGGTGCCCGCCAGCATGGCCCGGAGGCCGAGCCGGGCCAGGTCGCCCTTCCGGTTGGGGGCCAGCGCGCCGATGCCGCCGAGCTGGATGCCCACCGAGCTGAAGTTGGCGAATCCCGCCAGGGCGAACGAGGCGATGGTGAACGACCGCGGATCCAGCATCGGCCGGAGCGGGCCGAGCTGCGCGTAGGCGATGAACTCGTTCAGCACCATGCGGGTGCCGAGCAGGCTCCCGATGGTGCCGCTGTCGTGCCAGGGGACGCCCATCGCCCAGGCGATCGGCCGGAAGACCCACCCGAAGATCGTCTGCAGGTCGCCCGGGAACCAGCCGACCCACCGGTGCACGGCGGCGAAGCCGCCGTTGATCAGCGCCACCAGCGCCACGAAGGACACCAGCATCGCGATGACGTTGAGCATCAGCGTGAGCCCCTCGCTGGTGCCCCGGGCCGCGGCGTCCAGCAGGTTCACGTCGGTCTTCGGCAGATCGAGCTTCACCCGGCCGTAGGTCTCGGGCACCCCGGTCTCGGGCTCGAAGATCTTGGCCATCATGACAGTGCCCGGGGCGGTCATGATCACGGCGGTGAGCAGGTGCCGGGCCTCGATGCCGAACGCGATGTACGCCACCATGATCGAGCCGGAGATGTGAGCCATCCCCGCCGTCATCACCGTCATCAGCTCCGACATCGTCATTCGGGGAAGGAACGGCCGGATGGTGAGGGGCGCCTCGGTCTGACCCATGAAGATCGACGCGGCCACGTCGAGGCTCTCCGCGCCGCTCGCCCCCAGCACCCGGCTCATAACCAGCGCGAATGCCCGGACCACGATCTGCATGATGCCGAGGTAGTAGAGAATGGCGAACAGCGAGGAGACGAAGATGATGGCCGGCAGGAGCTGAAACGCGAAGATGACGCCAAGACTCGAGTGCTGCTTGCCCAGCTCGCCGAAGACGAACTGCGATCCGATGTACGAGTAGCCCAGGATCCCGGTCACCAGGCCACCCAGCCAGCGGAACAGGGCCTGTCCCGCGGGCACCCGCAGCACGAAGATGGCAAAGAGCACCTGCAGGCCGAGCCCCCAGGCCACCACCCGCCAGCGGATGGCGCGGCGGTCGCGCGACATCAGGATTCCGATGCCGAGGATGAGCACGATGCCGAAGAGTCCGGTGAGCCGTCCCAGCGGCGAGGGCTGGCCGGCGGTGCCCGGCTGCCCCGAGGGGATCGGGACGGGAATCGGCGGCGCCGGCGGCCTCGCCTGGGAGTCGGCCTGCACCGTATCGGGATGGGCCTGCGCCTGCACGGCGGCCACGCCCCGCCAGGCGAGCCCCGGAATCAGCCAGGATCCCGCGAGTGCCGCGGCCAGCAGGAGACCCGCGAGGAGCGCGGTCCGGACACGCATCCTCCCCTCAACGCGCATCGGCATGCGGGCTACTCCCTGGTCGATCGGTGATGCCGCGGGATCAGTGAAGAGCGTCCAGCTCGTCCTGCACCTGGGTCAGCAGCACCTCCCGCATGGGCCACGGGAGGAAGCCGTTGGCGAACCCCGCGAGGATGAGCCGGTCGACCTCCTCGCGGGTGACGCCGAGCTCGGTGTGGGCCCGCCAGTATTCGTCGCTCAGGGAGACGCCGCACATGAGCCACCCATCGGTGCAGAGCGTCAGCTCGAGCTCGGCATCGATGTAAGCCCGGAGCGGGTGCTCCGCCAGACTGCGGACCGCCCGGGTCTGCACGTTGCTCGTGAGGTTGATCTCGATCAGGATCCGCCGGTCGCGAATATAGTCGCGCAGCACCAGGTCCTCGTAGAGCCGGGTGCCGTGCCCGATGCGATCGGCGTGGCAGCGATGCACCGCCTCCGCGATCGAGTCGGCTCCCGCTGCCTCTCCCGCGTGCACGGTGACGCCGAGACAGCCCTCGGCCGCCAGATCGAACGCCTGCTGGTGCTTGGCTGGCGGCCGGCCCGCCTCCCCGCCGGCGAGGTCGAACGCCACCACGCCGCGGTCCCGATAGGCCACCGAGAGCTTCGCGATCTCCACCGAGACGGAGGGATCGTAGTGGCGGAGCGAGCAGTTGATCACCCGGGTGATGACACCGAAGTCCCGCTCTCCCCGCCCCAGTCCCCTGAGCTCGGCCTCCAGGGCCGCCTCCATGGAAAGCCCCTGCTTCCGGCTGAGCCAGGGACAGTAGCGCACCTCCAGGTAGCGCACGTTATCGCGGGCCGCATCCTCCACGGCCTCGTACGCCACCCGCTCGATCGCTTCGGGAGTCTGCAGCAGCGGAATGGTCAGCTCGAATCGCCGGAGATAGTCCTCCAGGCTGGTCGCGTCCGCCACGACCATGAAGCGCCTGAGCGCGTCGGGATCGGTGGTCGGGAGCGTGAACTTGGCCGTCCGAGCCAGCTCGATCATCGTCTCGGGTCGAAGACAGGCGTCGAGATGGGTGTGCAGCTCGGCCTTGGGCAGGCGCCCCAGGAGCTCACGCGTCAGCATCGTCGTCCCGGCTGCCGCGCTGGGCCCGAACCACCACCCGGAGAATGGCGCCCTCCGAGAGGCCTGCCCCGGGCGGAAGCTCGATGGCCCTCGCATCGGTGACGTACGCCGCCCCTGACGCCACCCGCGCCTCGAGCTCGGGATCGTGTGCCCGGATGGCGCCGCGCACATCGATGCCGGGATCGACCTCCACCGGCTTGGCGTTGATGAAGACGCGCATCGGATCGCTAATGCCTGGTCGAGAGGAACGCGGCCGCGTCGGACACGTCGACCGGCTGGGGCAGACGGCGGAGAAATGCCGCGACCGCCTCCACGTCGAGGTATCCGTCCCGCTCGGCGGGCATGCCTTTGAGCGCGGCGTAGGCACCGCCCCCGGCGGTCGTCTCATCGGTGGCCAGCGTGTACTGCACCTCGGGACGAAGCTTCCGCCCGCCCTGAAAGGTCACGCTCTGCACCCGCCGGCCCTCCGGCCGCCGGGGATCGTAGCGCACCTGAATCCCCGCGACGTGTGCCCCCGGTCCGCTGCTCCCGGCGAGCACCTGCTCGAGCAAGCCCCGGAGCTGCGCCCCCGTGAGGGTGACACGCACCAGATTCATCCGGCCGGGCTGCACGGCGGAAAGCCGGGCGTATGTCGCGGATCCCGCCGGCAAGTCGGCCTGTATGTCCTGGTTGAGCACCAGGCCGACATCGGCGCGCAGCAGGTTCCGTCGTGCCTCCGCCAGAAGTCCTCCGAGCGGGAACTGGGCGCCGGTCCGGAGCAGCGGGCGCTTGATCACGGCGATCGGCGCCGCCTCGAGCGAGTCGCTCAGCCGGCGATAGGTCTCGAGTGCGGCGAGGAGGCCGGGCTCGTGCGTCATCCCGCCGGCTTCCACCGGCACGAGCCGGGTGCGGAGCTCGAGTCCGCCGGCCGGCGTCTTCACCATGTCCGCCACCCCGACCGCGGCGGCGCGGCTCCCGGCCTCCAGGATCGGAATCCCCGCCACCCGGCTGGTCCAGATCTGATGCGTATGTCCGGCGACGATGAGATCCACCCCTTTGCCGCGCAGCTCGTCGGCCAGGCGGACGACCTCGCCGCTGCAGGCCACCGAGTCGCAGGCGCCGCCCGCATGCGCCAGCAGGATGGTGAGCGACGGTTTTCGAGCGGCGACTTCACCGAGCACATCGTGGATCGTGAGCTCCCCCTCTCCGAACCGGAGACCGCGGGTGCGCTCCGGAGGCAGGAGCGTCTTGGTTTCGGCCGTAATGTAGCCGATGACGGCCACCGACATCCCGCCGACCGGCAGGATCCGATAGGGCACCGCCCACGCGGGACGCCGGCCGGTCGCGGAATCGAAGACGTTGGCCGCGAGCCATGGATAACGCGACTCGCCCGCCCGGCGGCGGAGAATCTCGATCGACCAGTCGAAGTCATGGTCGCCCAGGGCAGCGGCGGAGTAGCCCAGGTGGTTCAGCACCTCGACCGCCGTCCGGCCGGCGGTCGCGTCGGAGAGCGGGCTTCCCTGCATCGCGTCTCCCGCGTCCAGCCGGAGACTTCCGCAGCCGCACTCGGCCGTGAGGCTGTCCATGGCGGCGCCCAGGGCACCGGCGCCGGGCAGAACATCGCCGTGGAGGTCGCCGGCCGTGAGCATCCGGAGCACCACCGTGTCCCTCGCCCCCACCGGGAGCGGCTTCTCCGCCACGCCGAACAACGCGCGCACCGCCCTGGCCGGCGTCTCGGGCACGATCTCCCAGTCCTGGCTGACGAATCGGGTGGGATCGATGGGGCTCTGCCGCCGGATCTCCGCGATGAGCAGGTCGGGGATGTTCTCGTGCTTGTCGTAGACCACCGGCGCGCCGCGAAGCATGTCGTAGCCTCCCGCGCCGGTCTGGCGATAGCTGTTGATCGCGAGGGTGAAGCTGTCGGCCGGCTGCACTGCCCGTCCGCGCACGGTGAGGCGCTGAACCCGGTCGCCCACCGGGCGCGTGAGATTGAGCTCGTAGCGGGCGCCCGACAGCACATCGAAGTTGTAGCCCGGCACCGAGTCGTTGAGCGACACCCGTCCTACCGGATCCACCTGGAAATAGCGTGCGCTCCATTCGAGGTAGGCCTTGAGCTGTGCCCCGCTCACCCGCACGGCGCGAAGCGTATTGTCGTAGGGATAGAGCGCGAGCACCTGGCCCACTCGGATGGTGTCCGGATCGAAGCCTGCGTGCAGGTCGAAGGCCGGTGTCACCGACAGATCGGCCCCGCTCTTCCGCCGCTGGAGCTGGTTCACGAATTCTAGGATCGGCGTCGGTTGCGCCCGGGCAGCGCCGGCCCGCATCGGACCCAGTGCCAGCCCGATCGGCGTCGCCACCCAGGCGGCGACCGAGTCGTGCTCGGCGCGGAGCCGCTCGGTGAGCAGCGGTGACGGGGCGACTTTCCCAGTGGGCACCAGCTCGGCCCGAATCCGGGTGATCCGCCAGCGGCCCGCCTCACGCACGAGATCGAGGTGCACCACCGAGACGCTGGCGCCGAACGGCCGGGGCTGCACGAAGTGCACACCGCCGATCACCGAGTCCCGCATCTCGCGGTGGGAATGCCCGACCACGACGACGTCCGGACGGGTGCCGAGCGTCGCCAGTGCGGCCGCGTCGTGCTCGGGGCCGACGCCGGTGGTATCGTAGGAGCTCGGGCCGTCCATGCCGCTGTGCATCAGCACGACGGCGATGTCGGCATCCCGCCGCATTGCCTCGAGCGTCTGCCCGGCGCTCGCCATCACCGGGCCCACCCGGATCTTGCTCCCCACTTGCTCCCGGTCCCAGACCATGACGCCCGGCGTGGTGAGCCCGGTGACGGCAATGCGCACGCCCTGGCGCAGCAGCACCCGGTAGGGCGGATAGAGCAGCGCGTCGCTGGCCCGGACGAAGATGTTCCCGCTCACGTAGGGATAGCGCGCGTCGGCGACGGCCTGCCGGAGCGGGTCCAGCCCCCAGTCGAAGTCGTGATTGCCGGGCGTGGCGATGTCGTACCCGGCCAGGTTCATCGCTTCGATGATCGGGCTGGGCTCCCGCGGCGCCACCCGCGCGAAGTAGCTCGCGAACGGGTCGCCCTCGAGCAGGTCGCCGGCGTCCGCCACCAGCACCTGCCCGGGATAGCGGGCCCGGAGCGAGTCCACCACGGTCGCCACCCGGGCCAGGCCGCCCGCGAAGGGCCGCTGTCCCGCGTAGTCCCACGCCATCACGTGGCCGTGCAGGTCGGTGGTGGCGACGAGCACGACATGGGCCGTATCCCGGGCGGGAGCGACCGCGAGGACCAGCGCACTGAGGAGGGAGAGCATCGCGCCAAATATACAGGGGGCGCCGCGGCCGGCGGCGGGGCGCCTCTTGCGTATATGCGCCTGGCGGTATATTCGTTGGGACGCATATGAGCACCGCGCCTTCGGCCACCGAGCTGCTGCTCACCGTCGCGGAGCCCACCCGGCTCCGGATCCTCAACTGCCTGGCGGCAGCTCCCCTCTTCGTCTCCGATCTCCAGGTAGTGCTGGATCTCCCCCAGCCCACCGTGTCGCGCCACCTGCAGGTGCTCCGGCGGGCCGATCTGGTCCGGGATACCCCGATCGCCCAGTTCGTGCTCTATCGGCTGCGCCGGGACCTGGGCTCGCAGGGGCGCCTGCTGGGGGCCATTCTCGACGCGGTGGTCCACGATGGACCGATGCGGGCGGAGCGCGACCGCGCCACCGATCGCAGTCACTCGCACACCCGCACCCGGGTGCAGGAACCCGGCGAGAAGACGCTGTCCCGCCCGAAGAGGATCTGATGACGCATCGCATCCTGGTGGTTGACGACGAAGCGGACATCACGGCCCTGGTCGCCTATCACCTGGCCAAGGCCGGGTTCCGGGTCTCCACCGCCAATAACCGCCCCGACGCGCTCAAGGCGGCGCGCGAGGAGCGGCCCGACATCGTGATTCTCGACCTGATGCTGCCCGGGGTGTCCGGGTACGACGTCCTGGAGGAGCTGCGCCGGCGGGAGGAAACCCGCGACGTCGGTGTCATTCTCCTCACCGCGCGGCGGGAGGAGACCGACCGCATCCGTGGTCTCACCCTCGGCGCCGACGACTACCTCACCAAGCCGTTCTCGCCGCAGGAGCTCTCGCTCCGAGTGCGCGGGCTGCTCCGCCGGCTGGCCTCGCCGCCGGTCACCGCCGGGTCCACCCTCGCCGCGGGCCCGATCTCGATCGATCGCTCGGCCCACCGGGCGAGTGTCGGCGGGCAGGAGCTCAGCCTCACCGCCACAGAGTACAAGCTCCTCCTCACGCTGGTCGAGCGGCGCGGGCGGGTACAGACCCGGCCGCAGCTGCTCGAGACGGTCTGGGAGGCGCAGCCGGACATTCAGACCCGTACGGTGGACATGCACGTCCAGCGTCTTCGCACCAAGTTGGGCGACTCCGGCAAGCTGATCGAGACCGTGCGCGGCTTCGGCTACCGCTTCCGCGGCACCGAGCGGGGAGCCCGGAACCGGTGACCTTCGCCAAGCGGCTGGTCCTGGGGACCATCCTCAACCTGGTGATCGTGCTGGCGGTGTTGCTGGTGTGGGCGGGGCGATCGCTCCGCCAGGATCTGGAGAGCGACATCGCGCGCTCGCTGGAAAACGAGGCGCGGCTGGTGCGTGAGGCGCTGCCCGCCGACTCGCTCGCCTGGGGCACCTCGGTGCACCAGTTGTTTCACCAGATCAACCACCGGATCACCCTGATCGACCTCTCGGGCCGGGTGCGGGCCGACAGCGACTTCCCGCCCGGCCCACTCCCCGCCATCGAGAACCACGCCAGCCGCCCGGAAGTGCGGGCGGCGCTCCGGACCGGGCACGGTGTCGCCAGCCGCCAGAGCAACACCGTCGGACGCCAGCTGCTCTACGTGGCGATCCCCGGCGGGCCGGGGGTCATCCGCGTCGCCGCGAATCTGGACCAGGTGGACGACGCCATCAGCCGCGCCCAGCGGGCCGTGGCCGGCGCGGCGGTGCTGGCTCTCGTCCTGGGGACCGTCCTCGCGCTCATCGCCGGCCGATCGATCGCGCAGCCGATGACGGAGATCTCCGCGGCCGCCCGCGCCATCGCGGCCGGCTCCCCGCCCCGGTTCCCCCGCTCCGGCGTGCCCGAGATCGACGCCCTGGTCCAGGCGCTCCGCCAGATGCACCGGCAGCTGGCCGACCGCTTCGAGGACCTGCGCCGGGAGCAGGCGGAATCAGCGGCGCTGGTCGAATCGATGATGGAGGGCGTGATCGCGGCCGACGGCCGGGGCCGGATCGTCACCGCCAATCCGGCGGCCCGGCGGCTGCTGGGCTACGGAGCGTCGGAGCCGCTCCCCGATCTCGCGGAGCTCTTCCGGGTGAAGGCCGCGCGCGAGGTGGTGGATGCCGTGCTCGGCGGGGAGGTGGTGCAGGACCGGCAGGTGGAGACCGACGGCCATGCTTTCATGGTCAACGCCCGTCCCCTCCCCTCGGCTGGAGCGGTGCTGGTGCTGCACGACCTCACCGAGGTGCGCCGGCTGGAGGTCGTCCGGCGCGACTTCGTGGCCAATGTCTCCCACGAGCTCAAGACCCCGCTCACCTCGATCTCGGGGTACGCGGAGACGCTGCTGGCGGACAACCCCGACAAGAGCACCACGCGCCGCTTTCTCGGCACCATCCTCGACAACGCCCGCCGGATGCAGCGACTGGTCGACGATCTGCTCGATCTCTCCCGCATCGAGGCTGGGCGGTGGCATCCCAATCCCGAGGAGGTGGATGCCGGCGCCATCGCGGAGGAGGCCTGGACCGCGCTGGGGGATCGCGCGGCGAGCTCCGGTATCGCCTTCTCAGTGGAAAGCGACCCGGACGCGAGGACGGTGACCGTCGATCCCGACGCGCTGCGCCAGGTGCTCACCAACCTGATCGACAACGCGTTGCGCTACACCCCGCCGGGCGGAAGCATCGTCTGCCGCATCGCGGCGACTCCGAGCGGCACCAGCATCGCGGTGCACGACACCGGCTCCGGCATCACCCGGGAGCACCTCCCCAGGATCTTCGAGCGGTTCTACCGGGCCGACCCCTCCCGATCTCGCGCCGATGGAGGATCGGGCCTCGGTCTCGCGATCGTGAAGCATCTGGTGGAGGCGCACGGTGGCCGGGTCACCGCTGTGAGCGAGCGAGGTCAGGGCACGACGGTGACCGCCTGGTTCCCGGCCGCCAAGGCGGCGGTGTCCGCGCCGGCGCAGATTTCCCGGTAGCTCAAATCGAGTCGCTCGATCTCACGGGTCCAGCTCAAGCGTTCGGCCGTCCGGCGGGCGCCGCGCGCCAGGCGGCGCGATAGCTCCCAGTCCCCGGTCAGGCGGATCATCGCCCGCGCCATTTCCGAAGTATCTCCCTCGGGACAGGCTATCCCGTTCTCTCCGTCCACCAGATGGTCGCGGACTCCACCCGCCGGCGGCGCGATGACCGGAAGCCCGCTCGCCATCGCCTCCA
This sequence comes from Gemmatimonadales bacterium, assembly GCA_045803515.1. Lineage (GTDB taxonomy): Bacteria > Gemmatimonadota > Gemmatimonadetes > Gemmatimonadales > GWC2-71-9 > CAVVWJ01. The sequence goes on along the minus strand of JBJMOX010000389.1, from coordinate 13,644 downwards.
GGACCACCAGTCCCAGCGTCTCGGTCACCGAGGCGAACAGGAAGGCGTCAGCGTTGGCGTACAGGTCGGGAAGCTGACTTTGCCGCTCGAGCAGGCCGAGGAAGGTCACTCCAGGCGGCGCGGCGGCCCGCAGCTCGGCCTCGCGTGGGCCCGAGCCGGCGACGATCAGGTGGATCACGCCCTTGGGCAGGATCTCACTGGCCAGGCGGAACCCCTCGAGGACGTGGTCCGGCCGCTTTTCTGGGGCTAGCCGGCCGACATAGAGAAAGGTGAACCGGCTGCCCATCCCCAGCGCCGCCCGCATTGCCTGACTCCGTCGCCCCGGGTGGAACAGCTCGGTATCCACTCCGCGGCCCCAGACCTCGACATCGGATGCGCCCAGGCGAGTCACTTCTTCCCGCGACGCGGTCGACGGAGTGTAGACCCGCCGGCTCCGTTGGTGGAAACGCCCCAGATAGGCCGACACCCGCTTCCGGAGCCACGGCACCCCATACGCCTCGGTGTAGCGACCGAAATCGGTGTGATAGGACGAGACGACCGGCACGCCGGCGCGGGCCGCGGCGATCTGTCCCATTCGTCCCAGCGTGAACTCGGTCTCGCAGTGGATCAGGTCCGGACGGAACGCCTCCGTCAGCCGATGTACCCGCGAGGCCCGCGGCACCGCCAGCCGCACCTCGGCGTACCGCGGCAGGGCGAAGCTGGGCAGGCTCAGGACCTGGACGCCGGGCGGATCCAGCTCACCCTGCCACGCCCTGCGCGTGTCCTCAGGGTATTCCGGAGCCGCTACCGCGCACTCCCATCCCAACCGGGTGAGCCCGGAAACGGAGAGTGCTGTCACGATCGAGACGCCATTGACCTGCGGAGGGTAGGTATCGGTACAGAACAGCACGCGCATCGAGGCTCCGGCGGGTTCTGGACAGGTCAAGGTGGTCCGCCGCCGTAACGGCGCCGTGACGGAATTGTTCCGATCGTCGCCGGGCGTCGCGCACAGGCGTTACCGGAGTGTGGCGTTCCTGCGGCTCGACGGTGCTGGTCGCGCGGTAGACTGCGGGCACATGACCATAGCCGTGTTGGGACGGCTCGACGCCCACGATCGGGCACTCATGCTGCGTTGCGCGCTCGCGCCATCGGCGCGGTGGCGGGAGCGCGTGGCCTGGAAGGCGGCCACCCACCTGGGCGGGACCGGTCCCAGCCTGCTGGCTGCGGGGCTTCCCTGGTTTGCCTGCTGCGCGGCGCACCGGGCTTCGGCCATGGCGCTCGCCACGGTCGCGATCTCCCATATCCTCGTGCAGCTCGTCAAGCGCACCGTCGTCCGGGTCCGGCCCTCGGTAAAGGACCGGCATGCGAGCCTGATGCGGGACCCGGACCGCTTCTCCTTCCCCTCGGGCCACGCAACTGCATCTATGGCCGTCGCGCTCTCCTACGGCGCCGTATTTCCCGATTGGGCCGTCCCCCTGACTGCGCTCGCCGCCCTGGTAGGATTCTCCCGCATCCGCCTGGGCGTGCACTACCCGAGCGATGTGCTCATCGGACAGCTCATCGCCGGCGCGACCGCGGCGGGGGTGCGCGCGGTGCTTTGAGCGTCCAAGCGCCTCGGCTCTACGGGGTGGCCGCACTACAGCTTGTTGGCGTAGCTCACGAATTTGTAGCGCCCGCCGCGCTCGAGGATGAGTCCGAAGAGCCGCTCCGAACCCCTTCCCCCGTCCGGCAGCCGGCGCCGGACCTGGCACGGCCCCCACACCAGGTTCTCACCTTCCCGACTCGGCATGCCATCGCATTGGTGGCTCAGGTAGCCCAGCGGCCTGCCGCCCCGCTCCTGCAAGGCGCGGCCGAGTCCTCTTTCGCTTCCCTGCGACAACATGAACCACATCAGCTCCGGCGCGAGATCGTAGGGTGGCAGGCCTCGCGGGTTGGTCGGATAGTAGAGGAAGGCGAACTCGTCGCGGGTGAGCAGCAGGCGCGCGAGCGCCGTGGTGTCGCGCCGCTCGAGTGCCCGGACATACGCCCGCACCAGTGCCTCCCGGGTCCGTTCACCGCCGGCGAGAGTAGCGACCCGTCGGCTCGCCTGCTGAAACCGGCGTAGCGCGACCTCGCGCGGCACCGCACTGTCGATCCGGACCGGCCGGTGCTCCGAGGCAACCTCCTCCGCAGCCGCGCGCCGCACCGTTTCCGGCGGGTGCCCGCATGCGGCCGAGCCGACGAGACAGAACATGGCCCAGAGGCGGCGAACAGGACGTGACATAAGCTCCATGAATGGAGAAACCCGGCCGCTCCTGGGCGCGACCGGGTCTCGGTGATCAGCCTTCAGTTGATGTTGTACGCGGTCCAGCCCTCCCACCACTTGGGCCCGGCCGGGTCCGCCGCGCCGATGTAGGTGGTCTGCGGCATGGCCCCTCCGAAGAAGCTGGCCGTCCGGGCACCGAACTGTGCGGGCACGACGCTGCTGCCGCCGGTGGTCGGGTCAGGCTGACCGGCCGTCGCCTTCGGCGTCCAATCGAGGCTGGCGGGATTGAGGCTGGTGATGAGCGAGGCGGCCGCGGTGCCCACCTGGTGGTTCGAGGTGGAGAACTTCCCTGCCTGCGCGAAGCGGCGGCAAGTTTCGACGTCGGCGCCGGCAGGGCAGCTCCCGAGCAGGTCGGCACCGTCCGGGTCGTAGTTCGTCGGCGTCGCCGAGGGGCCGTTTTCCGCCAGGATGAGGTTGGTGATGTTGAGCGAGTCGCGGAGCCGGAGCGAGTCGGTCCAGGCGTCGCGCATCTGCAGGCCGGTGCCGGGGAAGCGAGCGATGATTCCGTTGAACAGCGTGCCACCCGTGCCGCGGCGTAGCACGGCGCCGTTGCCGTCGGTGGGGAATCCGCCGAGCTGGCCGGTGCCGATGATGGTGAAGTTGGCCCATACCGGCATGGAGTACGGGGTGCTCGCACCGGCGCCGACGGGGGTGTTGACGACCACGCAGCCGCTCACCGCCGGATCGCAGCCGTCGCCCTCGAAGCCGCGCGGGTCCGAAGAGAAGACGCCGGCGCCACTCTGGGGTGTGAGTCGCTGGGTCTGCAGCGCGATCAGGAACTGGTTCCGGCCCTGATAGCCTTCGGTCCAGTCGAAGTGATCATCACCGGACTCGTAGGAGACCAGATACCGGCCGTCCACGGCGCCGCCCCAGTATTCGAAGGAGTCGTCGAGACCCGACATCGTCTGGATGTACTCGTAGGTGGTGCCCCGGCCCACGGCGTAGTTGGAGAGCGAGTTGAGCTCCTGACCCTGGCCGTTGGAGATGTCGAATCCCCCGAACTCGATCCGGACGTAGCGCAGGGTTCCGCTATTGTCGTTGTTGTCGTTCCCGCCCGAGTAGTCCTCGGACTGCCCCGCGGCTCCGCCCTCGGTGAGAATCGGCCCGCCGGTGCGGTTGATGATGCCGTTGCCGATGACGACGATCCCGCCCCAGTCACCCGGCTTCCGGTTGCCCGGCGAACGGGCCGAGGTGAACACGATGGGGGCGTCGGCGGTGCCCTGGGCGTCGATCTTGGCGCCGCGGAGAATCCAGAGCGAGCTGCCCGGCGCCGTCGTGTCGCCCTCGATCCGGGTGCCGGGCTGGATGGTGAGCGTCGCCCCGTCCTGCACCTTCACATAGCCGCTCAAGGTATACACCGTATCCGAGAAGAGCGTCCGGGAGGCGGTGATCGGAGTGGTCAGGACGGCCGTCGCGCTGCCGGTCGTGAAGTTGACCGTGGCGCTGAACTCGCTCGTGTCGCTCGCCGACACCGAGGCCACCCGATAGCTGTAGGCCACGCCTTCGCTGACGTTGTCATCCACGCTGGTCCCGGTGACCACTCCGCCACCGATCTGGGCGAAGGAGGTTGGGTTGGAGGCGTCGGCGCGCTGCACCAGATACCCGGTCGCGCCAGACGCCCCAGTCCACGAGACCCGGATCGAGGCGAGTGAGACCTGCGACGCCGTGACACCTGTAGGCGCGGCCAGCGCCGACGGCCCCGACCCGTTGTCGTCGCCGCAGGCAGCGACGCCGAGCAGGACGAGTGCCGCGACTGGTGAAAGAAGACTCCGGATGGACAGGTGCATCGCTCCCTCGGGTCTGGGGGTTCGGTGGCGTGCATCGATGAACGAGATCGGCTACGAAAAAGCCGGAGCCGTGTTAGTGGGCCGCGACGGTCGCGTCACATTCGTGTCAAACCCCGCGCTCAGGGCCGCCAGGTCACCCCGAAGGCGAAGACCCGGCCCAGATGGTATTCCTCCCGCAGCACCGTACCCTGCGTGAGGCGGTATGGGGCGTCGAGCAGATTCTTCGCGTCGAGCTTGAAGGAGACCTCGGCGATCACCGGGAACTGGAGCGACGCATCCAGCAGATGGCGCGCCTGCTCGTAGGCGTCCGGCAGGCCGCCAGCCCCCGCCTCCGCGATCCGCTTGCCGGCGACGTTATACAGCAGGGTCGCGTCCCATCCCGAACCCGTCGCCCATCCCAGCCCCGCGTTCACCACGTATTCCGACTGGCCGACCATGGGCCGGCTGGAATTGGTGAGCGCCGAGATGCCTTTGTTCCCGGGCGTGATGTCGCTCTTCATCAGCGTGGTGTTCGCGAAGAGCGTGAACGGTGACAGGATGGGGGTGATCACTCCCAGGCCCTTCCGGAGCTCCACTTCCACGCCGTAATTGCTCGCCTCGTCGGCGTTCACGTAGCTCAGCGCAGCCGCACCGGCGCTCAGGATGATCACCTTCTCGATCGGATCGGTGAACCGCTTGGCGAAGACCCCTAGGCTCAGCACCTCCCCCGGATTAGGGAACCACTCCCAGCGGGCATCGAAGTTCTTGATCAGCGCCCGCCGGAGATCGGCATTGCCGAACGTGGTGAGCAGCCCGACCTGCTCGAAGTACGGCACCGGCGAGAGCTCCCGGTATTCCGGCCGGGAGAGCGTCTGGCTGGCGGAGAATCGGAGGTTCTGGTCCTCCGCCAGGCGGACATTCAGCGCGAGGGAGGGCAGCACGTCGGTGGCGCGCGGGCGCGCCGGAATGACGGTGCCCTGCACCGTCCGGGTATCCACGTCGAGCCGCCAATCCTCGACCCGTGCCCCGCCGATGACCTGGAGCCGTCTCCCCAGGGGCACCTCCACTTGGGCGTACCCGGCGGCGATCCGGTCCGACGCGGTGTACCGGCCCGCGTTGGCGTTGGCGTTGAGGATGAAATCGCTCGCGGCGGCGTTGGGGCCGGTGAAGATCTGCTCCGGCGCCACCTCCCGTTCCTGATCGGTCAGCGTGCGGTTCACGATGTCGTAGGCGCGCGAGTCCGCGTCGCGATCGACCGTGCGATACGCGCCGCCGACCTTCACCGTCGCCGGCTGCCCCGGCGAGCCGAGGAGGAGACGGTAGTTTCCGGCCAGGTCCCAGCTGTGCTCATCGAGCGCGCTGAAGTTCCGGGTGGCGAACCGGGCCTGCCCGAACCACTCGACGGGCACCAGCGCCCCCGACGCGTCCGGCGCCGCGAGGTAGCCGACGTCGGAGCGGTCGGGCTCGTTCCGCGTGACGCCCGCCGAGGTGACCGACCACGATACTGTGCTCCGCTGGCCCAGCTGGTGCTCGCCCGCGAGCTGGTTCGAGCGCACGCTCCGCTCGATGAAGGACAGCCGGGTGAAGTCGAAGTCGGTGGAGAACTCCTCGTTGAAGCCGGCCAGCTCGGAGCCTTCGTTGTCTGCCCCCCTCGTGTAGGTGTTGTTGAGCGAGAGGCGGGACGAGGAGCCCAGGCGGGTACTCAGGTTCAGGAGGCCGCCCCAGAGCACGCTGCTCCGGGCGCTCGAGCCGGTGTAGGTATTGAACGGGGCCACCACGCCCGGCGTCGTGGTGATCGTCGCAAGCCCCTTGGTCTCCCGGCGGTGGACCTCCTGGGCGGTCGAATAGCTGAAGGACCCGATGTACCCGATCGGCTGGCCCAGCACCGGGTCCTCGCCGCCGATCGACACCCCGAACGATCCGTTGGGCGCTCCGCTGCCGGCGTGCGCGCTCCAGGCATTTCTGAACGAGCCGATCAGCCCGTTCTGCTGCTCCTGCGTCAGGCCGCTCAAGTCGCCCGCGGCTTGGACATTCGGGGGCAGCTTCCGGGCGCCGCCGCCGAATCCGAACCACTCCCCACCCACCGCCGGCGCCTTGACCACGTCCTTGCCGGTGGCGGCGTCGTTCAGCCCGCCCGTCGCCGAGAAGGTGATCACCCGGCCAACCGGAAACTCGCGGGTCTTGAGGTCGACCTGGGCGCCGCTGAAGTCTCCGGGCTGCTCCGGCGTGAACGTCTTGGAGGTGGTTATGCTCTCGAGCAGCGACGAGGGAAAGAGGTCGAGCGGCACCACCCGCCGCTCCGGCTCGGGACTGGGGATCCGCGCTCCGTCGAGCGAGGTGGTGGTATACCGCTCGCCGAGGCCCCGCACGAACACGTATTTACCGTCCTGTACCGTGACGCCGCTGACCCGCTGGACCGCCTGGCCGGCGTCGCTGTCCGGGCTCTTGGCGATCTGCTCGGCCGTGACCGCGTTGATGATGTTGCCCGCGTTCCGCTGCTGGTCGAGTGCCCGATTCACCGTCCCCCGCTCCGCCTCCGCGCTCACCGAGATTTCGGCGAGCTGCACCGCTTCAGGCGGGAGGGATATGTCCTGCGCGACCGTCCCGCCGGCCGGGACCACAATGCCGGTCACCGTCTTGGGCGCATACCCGATCATTCGTACCCGGACCGAGACCGGGCCCGCGGCTACGCCGGCAAGCGTGTAGCGACCGTCCAGCGCGGAGACTCCACGGATCGGCGCATCGAGCAGCTCGACCTGCGCTCCCGCGATCGGCGCGCCCTGTTCGGCATCCACTACCCGCCCGATGATCCGGCCGGTACCCTGGGCGACGAGTGGAGAGGAGGAGAGCGAGGCGAGGAGGAGGAAACCGCGGACCGCGGATGGTGTGGGCATCGTGGCTCGCAAGGCGCGTGGTTGTCGATCGGATCGGGCATGGCCATGTGGGCCGGATCGCCCCAATGTGCCGGGCCTCTATGTCGGCAACGGCACGGATCGGCAACGAATGAGTCACGGCCGATCGGGAGTTTGTTCGAGAGCTGTTACCGCGGAGGACGGAGTTCGAGACCAAGGGACACTACTCTTGCCAGGGCGATGGAGTGCCGTGGTGCGATCCGCCGAAAGCCGTCGTTACCTCCCTGTTACAGATCTACCGAATGTCCGTGACGGCCGGCCGGCTCTTTAGGCCCAGCATCGCGGGGCGGTGCAACGGACACACTCACTCAATCACGAGGTCCAGAATGCGTTCCGTCGTCACGCTGGCCGGGCTCCTCGCAATCGTCGGCACTCTCGCCGGCGCGGAGATCGCCGCCGCACAGGGCACGCCTCCCCCCACGCCGTCAGTGACGGTCGGTGGGGTGGCCTACGTCCAGTACCTCTATCAGCTCAAGGACACCGCGGGCCACGGGAACGACTTCGATGTCTCCCGCTCGTACATCAACGTGATCGGCAAGTTCCCCACCGGGCTCCTCACCAGGGTCACGGCGGACATCTACCGCAACACCGATGGATCCCTCGCCTACCGGCTCAAGTACGCCTACGCCGGGTTCACCCCGGAAGGCAGCGCGCTGACCTTCAAGCTGGGCCAGATCCACACGCCCTGGCTCGACTGGGAAGAGGCGCTCTGGGACTACCGGATGCAGGGGCAGATGGCCCTCGAGCGTGGCGGGTATCTCTCGTCGTCGGACTTCGGCTTCGGGGTGGACGGCAACTGGGGCAAGGACCTGGTCAACGCGCAGGTCGGCATCTACAACGGCGAGAACTACAACAAGGCGCCCGGCGACAAGCGCAAGGATGCAATGGGCCGGGTGTCGGTGCGGGCCTACGCGACCGACGATGGAAGCCGGGTCGGCGGGCTGCGCGTGACGGGGTACACCCAGATCGGCAAGCCCACCGGCGGCGGCACCCGTGACCGGTACGTCGGGATGCTCTCCTACAAGAGCAAGCAGGTTACGCTGGCGGGGGAGTACGCCCGCACCAAGGACCGGCAGGATGCCCCGGCCGCACCGGCCACGCCCGATCTCGCCACGATCGACGGCCAGGTGCTCAGCTTTTTCGGCGTGGTCAAGATTCCCCAGACCAAGGCCGCCCTGATCGGTCGGGTGGACGTGACCGACCCGAACAAGGATGTGCCGGACAACCGGCAGACCCGCTTCATCGCCGGCGTGTCGTACCAGCTCACCCCGGCGCTTCGCCTGCTGGCCGACGTGGACAACATCGACTTCGAGGCCACGCCAACTCCGGCCCAGTATGCCACCAAGACCCAGGGCCTGTTCCAGGCCCAGTTCGTCTTCTAAACCCCGACAGCACGAACGGAGAACCTTCCCATGCGCAGTACGATCCTCCGCGGCGGCATCGTCCTCGGCCTCGCTTCGCTCCTCGCAGCGGTGCCGGCTTCCGCCCAAGTGAGCCTCACGGGCGCCGGGGCGACGTTCCCCAACCCGATCTACACCAAGTGGTTCGACGCGTACAACAAGAAGACCGGCGTGCAGATCAACTACCAGTCGATCGGCTCCGGCGGCGGTATCCGCCAGTTCACCGAGGGCACGGTGGATTTCGGCGCGTCGGATGGCCCGATGAACGACGAGCAGATCGCGGCGGTCAAGGGCAACGTCCTGCACGTCCCCACGGTGCTCGGCGCCGTGGTGCTGACCTACAATCTGCCCGAGCTCGGCACGACCAAGCTCAAGTTCGATGGGCCGGCGGTCGCCGGGATCTTCCAGGGACAGATCACCAAGTGGAACGACAAGGCGATCGCCAAGCTCAACCCCGGCGTCAAGCTTCCCGACCAGGACATCATCGTCGTGCACCGGTCCGACGGGTCGGGCACCAGCTATATCTTCAGCGATTACCTGTCGAAGGTGTCCGTCGAGTGGAAGGAGAAGGTGGGCAAGGCGACCTCGGTCAACTGGCCGGTCGGGCTGGGTGGCAAGGGGAACGAAGGGGTGACCCAGCAGGTCAAGCAGACCGAGGGCGCCATCGGGTACGTCGAGCTCATCTACGCGCTCTCGAATAACCTCGCGTTCGCCACGATCAAGAACCCGGCCGGGGAATTCGTCGACGCCTCGCTCGCCTCGGTGACCGAGGCGGCGGCCAGCGCCAAGTTCGAGAAGAACACCGATTTCCGGGTGTCCATCACCAACGCTCCGGGCAAGGGCGCGTATCCCATCTCGTCGTTTACCTGGCTGCTGGTCCACCCGGATGCGCCCGACGCGGCCAAGGCCAAGGCGATCCACGACTTCCTCGCGTGGATGATCAAGCCGGATGCCCAGAAGATGGCCTCCGAGCTCAAGTATGCCGAGCTGCCGGCACCGGTGGTGAAGCTGATCGAGGCACGGCTCCCGACGCTCAAGGCCAACGGCAAGGCGATCGCGACCCAGTAGGCACGCAGGACTCCTCTTTGCCGGGTAGCTTGGACCCATGATCCTGCATACCCGCCGCCTTGCCGCGGCCGTGGCGGCCACCGCGCTGGCCTGCTCGCCCGGAGACCGCGGCGCGAAGGAACATCCCGGCGGCCCGCCGCCCTCCGGCACCGGCGGCGCAGTGCTGACCGGCGCCGGCGCCACGTTCCCCAATCCGATCTACGCCAAGTGGTTCGACGCCTACGCCCGGGAGACCGGCGTCAGGATCAACTATCAGTCGATCGGGTCCGGTGGCGGAATCCGCCAGTTCACCGAAGGGACGGTGGACTTCGGGGCCACCGACGGGCCGATGACGGACGCGCAGATCGCGGCCGTGAAGGGAAACGTCCGCCACATCCCCACGGTGCTCGGCGCGGTGGTGGTCACCTACAACCTGCCGGCCGTCGGTGGAGCCAGCCTTCGGTTCGACGGGGCCACGCTTGCCGACGTCTTCCTGGGTCGGATCACCCGGTGGAACGACCGGCGCATCGCCGCCCTGAATCCCGGGGTGGCACTGCCCCCGGACGACATCATCGTCGCCCATCGCTCGGATGGGTCGGGCACGACCTACATCTTCAGCGACTATCTGGCCAAGATCTCCTCCGAGTGGAAGGAGAAAGTCGGTCGCGCCACCTCGGTGAATTGGCCGACCGGGCTGGGTGGCAAAGGCAACGAGGGCGTGACCCAGCTGGTGAAGCAGTCGGAGGGCTCGGTGGGGTACGTGGAGCTGATCTACGCCATCTCCAACGGTCTGCCGGCGGCGCGGCTGAAGAACGCGGCGGGGAACTTCATCGAGCCCACCTTGAAGAGCGTCACGGCCGCGGCTGCCGCGGCCAGGCTCGGACCCGAGACCGACTTCCGGGTCTCCATTACCGATGCGCCTGGCGCCGAGGCGTACCCGATCTCATCGTTCACCTGGCTCTTGCTGCCCAAGGTTTCGCCGGCCGCGGAAAAAGCCAAGGCGCTGGAGGCCTTCGTCCGCTGGATGTTGACACCGGCCGCGCAGCGCATGGCGGCCGATCTGCACTACGCCCCGCTCCCTGTGCCGGTCATCGAGCTGGTGCAGGAGCGGCTCGGCCCCTCGTGACGGATCCGTTACAATGCCGTGACGGTCCTTCCGGACGCAGAGGGTAGACTCCCGGCATGACCGCACTGACCGAGCGCGACCCGCCCCGAGCATCGGCCGCGGCGCCAGCTTCGCTGGAAGTCCGCAGTTATGGAGACCGGGTCTTCAAGCTGCTGCTCACCCTGGGCGCGGTGAGCGTGCCCATCCTGCTCGGCTTCCTGGTCCTCGAGCTCTGGCAGGGCTCCCGGCTGGCCATCGCGAAGTTCGGACTGGGCTTCGCCACCAGCAGCGTGTGGGACCCCGTCGCCGAGCAGTTCGGCGCCTTTCCACTGATCTTCGGGACCCTGGTCTCGTCACTGATCGCTCTCGTCATCGCGGTGCCGCTGTCGCTTGGCGTCGCCATCTACCTCACGGAGTTCGCTCCCAAGGCGGTCCGCCAGCCGGTCGCATTTCTGATCAGCCTCCTGGCCGCCATTCCCAGTGTGGTCTATGGGCTCTGGGGCATCTTCGTGCTCGTCCCCCTGCTCCGGAAGAGCGTGTTCCCCCTGCTCCGGTCCGGCCTCGGGTTCCTGCCAGTGTTCCAGGGGCCGATCTACGGGCCTTCCATGCTGGCCGCCGGGATCATTCTGGCGGTCATGGTGATGCCATACGTGATGTCGGTCTCCCGCGAGGTCCTGATGGCGGTGCCGAATACCCAGCGCGAGGCGTCGCTCGCGCTCGGCGCCACTCGGTGGGAGGCGGTGATCACGACCGTCGTACCGTATGCCCGGTCGGGCATCATCGGCGCGGTGATCCTCGGCCTGGGGCGCGCGCTGGGCGAGACGATGGCGGTCACCATGCTCATCGGCAACCGGCATGAGATCGCCACCTCGCTCTTCGCCCCGGGTTACACCATGGCCGCGGCGATCGCGAACGAGTTCTCCGAGGCGGTGGGCGACATGCACCTCTCCGCGCTGGCATACGTCGCCTTCCTGCTCTTCCTGGTCACGGTCACCGTGAACGCCGGGGCGCGGCTGCTCATCTGGCGGGTCGCCCGCGGCTCCGGCGCCGGGAGCAAGGCCCTGTGAACCGGCGTCTCCTCCGCCGCGGATTCAGCAACCTGATGGTGGGGCTCATGGTGGGCGCCGTCATCTTAGCCCTCCTGCCGCTCTTCTTCATCCTGGTGAACCTGCTGATCAAGGGCGCGGGCAGCCTTTCGCTGGACTTCTTCACCAAGACGCCGGCGCCGGCGGGAGAGCACGGAGGTGGCGTGGCGCACGCCATCATCGGCACCCTGCTCATCGTCGGGGTGGCGAGCCTCATCGGGCTGCCGATCGGGATCGCCGCTGGGATCTACTGCGCCGAATATCCCACCAGCCGGCTCACCTGGGTCACCCGGTTCGTCGCCGATGTCATGAACGGCACGCCGTCGATCGTGGTGGGCGTCTTCGCCTGGACCTGGATCGTCGCCAAGCAGCACCACTTCTCCGCCTTTGCCGGGAGCGCGGCGTTGGCCATGCTGATGGTGCCGATGGTGCTCCGGACCAGCGAGGAGATGATCAAGCTGGTGCCCAACTCGCTGCGCGAAGCGGCCCTCGCCCTGGGCTATCCCCGATGGCGGACCAGCCTCAGCATCGTGGTCCGTACCACGCTCCCAGGGATCGTGACCGGCAGCCTGCTGGCCGTGGCACGGATCGCGGGGGAGACCGCGCCGCTGCTCTTCACGGCGCTGGGAAGCCAGTATCTCAGCCTCAATCTGAACCAGCCGATGGCGGCGCTCCCGCTCACCGTGTTCACCTACGCCACCGGCCCCTACGAGGAGTGGCACCAGAACGCCTGGGCCGCCGCCCTGGTCCTGATCCTCGTGGTCTTCATCCTGAGCATCGGCGCGCGGCTCGCGATCCGCCGGAGGTTCGACCTCAATGGCTGAAGCCGCGCTCCGCACGGCGCCCGCCCAGCGCCCGCCCCAGGCGGCGAAGGTCCGGGTCGAGACCGACAAGCTGACCGCGATGTACGGCAAGTTCACCGCCGTGAAGGGGGTGTCGCTCGCCTTCGACACCAACCGGGTGCACGCCCTCATCGGCCCCTCGGGCTGCGGCAAGTCCACCTTCCTCCGCACCATCAACCGGATGCACGAGCTCTCGGAGCTGGGATGGATCACCGGGCGAGTGCTGCTGGACGGCGAGGACATCTACGCGTCCAAGGTGAACGCCATGCAGCTCCGCCGCCGGATCGGCATGGTGTTCCAGCGGCCCACCCCGTTTCCGACCATGTCGATCTACGACAACGTCGCCGCCGGGCTCCGAGTGAGCGCCAGCCTTCCGCAGGCCGAGACCGACGCGGTGGTCGAGCGTTCGCTCCGGCAGGCCGCGTTGTGGGACGAGGTGAAGGACCGGCTCAGGACCAGCGCCATGGCGCTCTCCGGCGGGCAGCAGCAGCGGCTCTGCCTGGCGCGCACCATCGCGCCGTCGCCCCAGGTGATCCTGCTGGACGAGCCCACCGCGTCGCTGGACCCCCAGGGCACCCAGCGGATCGAGGAGCTCCTGTTCGAGCTCAAGCAGCACTTCACCATCATCATCGTGACGCACAACATGCAGCAGGCGGCGCGGGTGTCCGACACGACGACCTTCTTCTATCTCGGCACCATGGTCGAGACCGGCGCCACCCGGCAGATCTTCACGGCACCCCGGAACGAGCAGACCGAGGCCTACATCACTGGGAGGTTTGGATGAGCACCACGGTGCACGCCCCGCAGCCGTTCATCGCGACGCCTCGGGCGACCCTGGCGCCTCGTCCGCCGGCCTCGGCGGCCGCCCCGCGGGGCACCCCGGCGATAGACATCCGGGACTTCAGCTTCGCCTACGGCACCCGCCAGGTCCTCCGGCACCTGAGCTTCTCGATCCCGCGCAAGTCGGTCACCGCCATTATCGGCCCGTCTGGCTGCGGCAAATCGACCTTCCTCCGGTCGATCAACCGGCTCAACGACCTGATCCCGGGCGTTCGCCACGAGGGCGACATTCTGGTCGAAGGCACCTCGGTCTTCTCGCCGAGCACCGACCTGGTGGCGCTGCGGCAGCGGGTGGGCATGGTGTTCCAGCGCCCCAACCCGTTTCCCAAGTCGATCTACGACAACGTCGCCTACGGACTGCGC
>JBJMOX010000388.1:0-4045 GCA_045803515.1 Gemmatimonadales bacterium | reverse complement strand
GTGACCGAGTCGATCCGCGCGGTCTCGGGCTCCTCCGGGGGCGGGGGAGCGAGGTCGTCATCCGAGCACGACAGGCTGACGGTGGCGACCAGGGGGAGGGCGAGCAAGAGCCAGCGTGCGAGGTGAGTCACACAACGCTCCTTGATCGAGTCTGGGCGGCAAAAAAAGAGGCGGGTGGGCACCCACCTCCGCTCAATCATGGGCAGTTCCGCGCTCGGCGGTGGTGTCGCCGCTCACATACGGCCGCGTGTCACTTTAGGACGAGGCGGCACGTAGTCTGTCCGCACGCCGGCTTGACGTCCTTCGGCTGATGCGCCATCCGTTAGGCAACCTGGGTGAGGGCCTCCATGCCATCCAAGACACGGGTCTGGAATGCGGTGCTGGTGGTGTTGTCCGCCGGCAATCTGGTATCCGTCTGGTTCGCGGCCCAACCGGGCGAGCCATGGCATGCGACGATCCATGCCGGTCTCGCCCTGGGGTTTGGCCTGTGGGCGCAGGCTCGGATTCGGCTCGAGGAGGCCCGGTTGGATACCGGCGCGATCGGCAAGGGGAGCGATGGCGAGATCGCCGCCCTGCGGGACGAGGCCGGGGACGTGCGGCGCGAGCTCAGCGAGCTGCAGGAGCGCCTCGATTTCGCCGAGCGGCTGCTCAGTCAGGCGCGCGAGGGAGATCGGCCCCCGGGTCGCCGGGAGAATTAGCAGATCACCCCCGCGCTCACCCCATCGGATGTCGGCTTCCGCTTCGAGGCTCCCGGCGCCTCGACTCGCGAGGGCCCGTTGCGGCGTATCTTCCGAGCACGGTAGCTTTTGCGCGGGGCTACTCCCCCGCGCCCCCTCCCCCACAGCCCGGAACCACAGGTGCCCGCGAAAGCTCCACACCCTTCCACTGACAGCCGGTCTGTTGGACCCGGCACAGTGCTCGGCCGCTACCGCCTCGTGGAGCGGGTCGGTCAGGGCGGGATGGGCGAGGTGTGGAAGGCCCACGACGCCAACCTGGACCGGGTCGTGGCCATCAAGATGCTCCTCCGCGGCGCCCTGGGCGACGCTCTTGCGCGTGAACGATTTCGCCGTGAGGCGCTGGTCCTCTCCCGTCTTTCCCACCCGGGTTCGCCACCGTCTTCGATTTCGATGCCCAGGATGGATACGACTTCCTGGTGATGGAGTACGTGCCCGGCGGCACCCTCGCGTCGCGCCTCGAGACGGGCCTGCTGTCGCTCGACGACGTCCTCCACCTGGGCGCGGCTATCGCGGACGCGCTCGAGAATGCCCATCGGAACGGCATCCTCCATCGCGACCTGAAGCCGGGAAACGTTCTGCTCACCGCCGAGGGTCAGCCGAAGATCCTCGATTTCGGGCTGGCCCTGCTCCTCGCCGGCGGGCAGGCGACCGCCAGAATGACGCAGCGGGGAATGGTCGTCGGCACCCTCCCCTACATGGCGCCGGAACAGCTGTTCGGCGAGGCCGACGATGCCCGCACCGACATCTACGCCTTCGGGGTCATGCTGTTCGAGATGGCCAGCGGGCAGCTGCCTTTCTTCAAGGAGCGCGCCGAGGCACTGATGTTTGCGATCATCAATTCGGCGGCGCCGAGTCTGCGCTCGATCAGACCGGACGCTCCCGCTGAGCTCGACCGCCTGGTCAGCGAGTGTCTCCGGAAAGATCCGGCGGGTCGCCCGACCTCGGCGGCCCGGGTGGCTGACGCCCTGCGCCGGATTCGCGACGGTGGCCCGGTGGTCACCGCCGCCCATCCCGCGAGTGTCGCCATCCGGGCGATCGCGGTCCTCCCGTTCCGCAACGTCTCCCAGGATCCCGCGCAGGAGTACTTCGCCGACGGCATGACCGAGGCGATCATCTCCGACCTGGCGCGCATCGGGGCGCTCCGGGTGATCTCCCGGACCTCGGCGATGAAGTACAAGGGGACCGGGCTCTCGCTGCCCGAGATCGCCCGGGAGCTGAACGTCGACGCCGTGCTCGAGGGCTCCGCGCTGCTGCTGGGCAACCGTGTGCGCCTGAGCGTGCAGCTGATCTCCGCGCGTGACGACGAGGCGCTCTGGGCCGGCCGCTACGACCGTGAGCTGGAAGACGTTCTCGGCCTGCAGAGCGAGCTCGCCGAGACGGTGGCGCGAGAGATTGCGATCAAGCTGACTCCCGTAGAAGCGACGAGACTGGCCAAGCGCCATGCGGTGAATCCCGAGGCGCATCTCGAGTACCTCAAGAGCCGGCATTCCTATTACGCCGCCTCGCCCCAGGCGGTCGAGGTGGGCCTGCGTCATGCCCGGCGCGCGCTGGAGCTCGACCCGGCCTTTGCGCCGGCCTGGTCCGCGCTCGCGGATTGCCATGCCTTCCGCGCGCTCCGCGGGATGGCACCGCCAGCCGTGGCGTTCGC
Source organism: Gemmatimonadales bacterium (assembly GCA_045803515.1). Lineage (GTDB taxonomy): Bacteria > Gemmatimonadota > Gemmatimonadetes > Gemmatimonadales > GWC2-71-9 > CAVVWJ01. The sequence goes on along the minus strand of JBJMOX010000388.1, from coordinate 1,660 downwards.
GGAAGGCACCGCGGCGGCCACGAAGGCACTCGAGCTGGATCCGTCGCTCGCCGACGCGCACGCGGCACTGGGCGTGATCCGCTCGCACTCCGGCGACCTCGCCGGCGGACTCCGCGCCCTGCAGAAGGCCATCGAGCTCAATCCCGGCCTGGCCGCGGCGCACGACCGGCTCGGACGGGTGCTCTACTCCTATGGGCGGCATGCAGAAGCGATCGCCGCGATGCACAAGGCCGTGAGTCTCGATCCTCTCTCGATGTTCATCCGGACCGGGGCCGGAGACGCTCACTACTTCGCCCGCGAATACGAGAAGTCGGTGGTGCACTACCGGATGGCGCTCGAGCTCGACCCGCGCTTCGACGGCGCGCACACCGACCTCGCCCGCTCGCTCGAGGCGCTCGGCCGGTTCGACGAGGCGCGGGCGGAATACGAGGAGGGGCGCCGCCTCTCGGGCGGCGTCGCCGGCCCGTCATTCGGGCTCGCGCACCTCGAGGCGGCATCGGGCAACCTGGGCGAGGCGCGGCGCATCCTCGCCGAATTGATCGACGCGCGCTCCCGGCGGGTGGTCTCCGCGTGGGGAATCGCCGCGCTGCACGCCAGCCTGGGTGACGCGGACGAGGCGTTCCTGTGGTTCGATGTCGCGATCGAGGAGCGCGCCGCGGGGATGATCCTGCTGCGAGTGCATCCCCGGCTCGATCCGATCCGGGACGACCCGCGCTACGGCCCGCTGGTCCGGCGGCTCGGGCTCGAGAACACCGCCGGCTGATGGGTGATCCACGGTGAGCGGTCTTCACCATCTCCGGGCGCACGTTGTCGTGCTGGCACTTGCCCTTGCCGCGTGCACCCGTGCGCCAGGGCGGCCCCTCGACAGCGCCTCGCCCGAGGGCATCCTGGCCCGTGCTGTGGAGCAGGCAGGCGGGGCCGCGGCGTTGCGTCGCGCCCGCGCGCTCGAGTGGGATGGAGAAGCGACCGTTCATGCCGGCGGCCGCCACATCCGCATCGCGGGGCTGTGGCGTGTCCAGCCGCCGGATTCGGCCGTGGTGACCACGTACGATGTCACTCGGGGTCCGAGCAGCGCCCGCTCCATGGTGGTGGCGGCGCCACGGGGGTGGCTGGTGCATGATGGCCACATGAGCGCGATGCCGCCAACCTTGCTCGCGAGCGAGCGGGCCGAGTTCTATCTCTACGAGCTGTTCCGTCTCGTGCCTCTCGAATCCCGCGGAGTCAGCCTCACTGCGGCGCCTCCGGACTCGTTGGGCCATCGCGGGCTCAGGGCTGCACAGCCAGGCCGGCCGCCAGCCACGCTGTACGTGGACGACGAAGGCCGGCTCGCGCACGTCCGCATTCAGGTGCCTGGGCCGGAGACGGGTGAGCTGGAATGGCAGGATGCCTGGCTGACTGGTGTGGTGCAAGCCTCAGGAATCCGCTGGCCGCGCGAGCTGCACCTGACCATCGATGGTCGGCCATACTTCGACCTCACAGTAAATGCTCTACGCGTACGAGATCGGCTGGTAGATACGCTCGTCAACGGTCCCGGTAAGTCGTCGTCCAGGAGCTGAGGTCGAACCGTGCGACCGGACGAGTCCCGCTAGAGTGGCGTACATGCCGAACCCTGCCCGGTACCGAATGGCGATCGCCCTGCTGGCGCTGGTCGCGGCCCTGG
>JBJMOX010000387.1:0-8359 GCA_045803515.1 Gemmatimonadales bacterium | reverse complement strand
AGGCGCCTCCATCGCGGTTTTGAAGACCGGCCAGACCACCAGGCCCGATCCGCCCCCGTCAGGTCAGGAAGGTAACACCGCGACGGCTTCGATCTCGACCCGCGCCCCGCGGGGGAGCGAGGCGACGGCGACGGTCGAGCGCGCGGGCCGGTGGTCGCCGAACGCCTGGGCGTACACTTCGTTCATCCGCGCGAAGTCCGCCATGTCGACCAGGAAGACGGTGGTCTTCACCACACTGGAGAGCTCGAGCCCGGCGGCCCGCAGAATGGCGCCCAGGTTGGCCAGGACGCGCTCGGTCTGCTCGCCGATGCCGCCATCGACCAGCTCGCCGGTGGCGGGATCGAACCCGACCTGCCCCGCCGTGAAGAGAAAGCCGTTGGCCCGGGTCGCCTGACTGTAGGGGCCGATGGCGCGCGGGGCGTCCGGAGTGGAAACGAAGCCGGTCGGCATCAGAAGAGTCCTTCGATGGTGCCGTCGGCGTGGACCCGGATGGCCTCGGCCGACGGCGTCTTGGAGAGGCCCGGCATGGTCATGATCTCGCCTGCCAGCGCCACCACGAAGCCGGCGCCCGCGCTGGGGTAGACGTCCCGGACGGTGAGACGAAAGCCCTGCGGCCGACCCAGCTTGGTGGCGTCGTCGCTGAAGCTGTACTGGGTTTTGGCCATGCACACCGGCGTCTGGCCGAGGCCCATGCCCTCGCACTGGGCGATGGCCTTGTCGGCGACGGCGCTGTAGTCCACGCCGGCCGCCCCGTAGATCTCCCGAGCGATAGTCTCGATCTTTTGCTTGATGGGCAGCGCGGAGTCGTAGAGCGGCTTGAAGGCCGCTTTTCCTTCGGCGAGCGCATCGAGGATCTCCTGGGCCACGGCCTTTCCCCCTTCGCCGCCTTTGGCCCAGACCTCGCTCAGCGCGGCGCGTGCGCCCCAGGTGCCCGCGGCGGCGAGCACCGCCTGGATCTCCTCCTCGGTATCAGAGGTGAACCGGTTCAGGGCGACGATGACCGGCACTCCGAACTTCTGCACGTTCTTCACGTGCCCTTCCAGGTTCACCATGCCGCGCTTGAGCGCAGCGACGTCCGGCCTGCCCAACGCGTCCTTCTTGACCCCGCCGTGCATCTTGAGCGCCCGAACCGTGGCCACCACCACCGCCGCCTCCGGCTTGAGCTCGCCGAAACGGCACTTGATATCGAAGAACTTCTCGCCACCGAGATCGGCGCCGAATCCTGCCTCGGTGAGGACGATGTCGGCCAGCGAGAGTCCGAGGCGGGTGGCGACGATCGAGTTGCAGCCGTGTGCGATGTTGCCGAACGGCCCGGCGTGCACCAGCGCGGGTCCCCCCTCCAGCGTCTGGACCAGGTTCGGCAGCATGGCGTCCTTGAGCAGGAGCGTCATCGCGCCACCGGCCTTGAGCTCGCCGGCTGTAACTGGCTTCCGCTCGCGGGTGAGCCCGACGATGATCCGGCTGACGCGTGCCTCCAGATCGCTCAGGTCGGTTGCCAGGGCGAGAATGGCCATGATCTCGCTGCCCGGCACGATGACGAACCGATCCTCACGCACCGGTCCGGCGTTGATCCCGCCGAGGCTGATGATGATCGACCGAAGCGCGCGATCGTTCATGTCGATGGTCCGGGGCCAGGTGATGCGGCGCGGGTCGATACTGAGCGCGTTGCCCTGGTGCAGGTGATTATCCAGCATCGCCGAGAGCAGGTTGTGCGCCGAGGTGATGGCGTGGAAGTCGCCGGTGAAGTGGAGATTGATCTCGTCCATCGGCACCACCTGCGAGTACCCGCCGCCCGCCGCGCCGCCCTTGATCCCGAAGACCGGGCCCAGCGACGGCTCCCGGATGCAGAGCACCACCTTCCTGCCCATCAGGCGCAACGCCTGGCTCACCCCCACCGTGACCGTACTCTTCCCCTCGCCGGCCGGCGTCGGGTTGATGCCGGTGACCAGCACCAGGCGCCCCTTCGGGGTGCGCGCCCGGATGGCCTCGGCGCTGATCTTGGCCTTGTGGCGCCCGTAGGGGAGGATGTCGTCGGGGCCCAGCCCGAGCTCGGCGGCGACCTCCTGGATCGGTCGGAGCTTGGCGGCCTGGGCGATCGCGATGTCGGAAGGGACGCTGGTCGTCACGAGGGAGCGCTCCGGGCGCTGATGGGTGGAAGCCGAAAGACGCGTGCCGCATTCTCACCGGTGGTCGCGATCAGCTCCTCGACCGACATCCCGCGGAGCGCGGCGATCCGCTCGGCGACATGGCGGACGAACCCCGGCTCGTTCCGCTTGCCCCGATGGGGCACGGGCGCGAGGTAGGGGCCGTCAGTCTCGAGCAGGAGCCGGTCCAGCGGGGTCTCCAGGATAGCCTCGTCCTGCCGCCAGGTCTTGAAGGTGACCATTCCGCTGAACGACACATAGTGGTGGAGGTCCAACCCCGCCCGCAAGAGGCTGGGCCCGCTGCTGAAGGAATGGAGGATGGCCGGCACGTCGGGGTGGGCGCGGAGGAGGGCGGCCACGTCGTCGTCGGCTTCCCGGGCGTGGATCACGGCCGGCTGGCCGGTTTCGCGAGCCAGGCGGAGCTGGGCGTCGAAGGCCGTCCGCTGCTGGTCGCGCGGCGAGTGGTCGTAGTGGTAGTCCAGTCCCATCTCGCCGGCCGCGACGACTCTCGGGTTCCGGAGCCGCTCCCGGAGCCAATGCTCCACATCGTCGCTCCAAGTCCGGGCATCGTGCGGGTGGATGCCGGCGGTGGCGGAGAGCCGGGAATCGGCTTCGGCGAGAGCGAGTGCGCCGTCGGCGGCGGCGGGCGATTCGCCGATCACCACCACGTGGGCCACACCGCCTGCCCAGGCACGCGCGAGCACCTCAGCCCGATCCGGCTCGTAGGCCGGATCGGCGAGGTGGCAGTGGGTATCGATCAGCACGGCCTCGGCCGGCGGCCGAGTCAGGCGACCGGCTGTGCCTTCCGGCCGGAGACCGGCACGCCGGCCGGCTTGGGTGCCGCCAGGTGTCCGCGGGCCAGCTGGCCGGGCCAGCGCTTCTCGATGGCCATGAGCACCGGCGAAGCGATATAGATCGAGGAGAAGGTGCCGGTGAAGACCCCGAAGAACATGACCAGGGCGAAGGGGCGGATCACCTCGCCGCCGAAGATCGCCAGGGCGGTGAGCGATGACAGGGTCGTCCCGTGGGTGAGGACGCTCCGCGGGAGGGTCTCGTTGATCGAGCGGTTGAGGATCTGCTCGAAGCTGTCCTTCTTGAACTTGTGGAGATTCTCCCGCACCCGGTCGAAGATGATGATCGTGTCGTTGAGCGAGTAACCCACCATGGAGAGCACGGCCGCCACCACCGTAAGGCTCACCTCCAGCCGGAGCGCCGCGATGAAGGCGATGGTGGCCAGGATGTCGTGCGCCGTGGCGGCCACGGCCGCGAGCCCGAAGCGCCACTCGAAGCGATACGCCAGATAGGCCAGCACCGCGAAGAAGGAGAGGAAGATCGCCAGGAACGCCTTCTGCCGGAGCTCGCCACCGACCTTGGGGCCCACCGCCTCGGTGCGGACCACGGTGTACTTCCCCGCCCCGAGCGTGGCGTCCAGCGCCTGGCTCACCGCGCGCGCCGCGCTCTGGGTGTCGTTCGCGTCGCTACCCGGTTTCACGACCCGCGCCCGGATCACGTACTCGTTGGCGGCGCCGAAGTTCTGGATCTCCGAGCCGGGAATCCCCTGCCGGTCGAGCCCGGTCCGGAGCGTGGCGACGTTCACCGGGGTCTTACTCTGGATCTGCACCAGCGTGCCGCCAGTGAACTCGATGCTGTAGTTGAGTCCCCGGATGAGCAGCAGGAGCAGCCCGGGCAGGATGATGGCGGCGGTGACACCGTAGGCGTAGCGCCGGACCTTGATGAAGTCGTAGGCGGCGTTGGCGAAGAGTCTCAGCATGTCAGATACTCAGCGTGGACATGGCGGGCCGGCGGTCCAGCCAGATGAGGAAGAAGGTCCGGGTGACGAACACCGCAGTGATCATCGAGGCAGCGATGCCCATGATGAGCGTCACCGCGAATCCCTTGACCGGGCCGGTACCGAACTGGAAGAGGAAGAGCGCGGTGAGCACGGTGCTCACGTTGGAGTCAATGATGGCGTTCATCGCGTGCTTGAAGCCCTCGTCCACCGCCAGGCGGACCGTCTTGCCGTGGATGAGCTCCTCCCGGATCCGCTCGAAGATCAGCACGTTGGCATCCACCGCGATGCCCACCGACAGCACGATCCCCGCCAGGCCGGGCAAGGTGAGCGTGGCCTCGATCATGGAGAGGCCGCCCACGGTGAACAGGATGTAGAGCGCCAGCGCCGCGACGGCCAGCACCCCGCTCATCCGGTAGAAGACCAGCATGATCAGGATGACCATGGCGGTGCCGACTACGCCGGCCTTGACTCCGTCCCGGATCGAGTCGCTGCCGAGGCTGGCGCCCACCTGCCGCTCCTCCACGATCTTGAGCGGAATCGGCAGGGCGCCGGCCTTGAGGGTGAGGGCCAGGTCCTGGGCCTCCTGGAGCGACTTGTTGCCCAGGGTAATCTGCCCGTTGCGCCCGATCCGGCTCTGAATCACCGGCGGGCGGCCTTGCACCCGGCCGTCGAGCAGGATGGCCATGTAATCGCCGACGTGCTTCCCGGTCTCCTCGCCAAACTTCCGGCCTCCGGCCCGGTCGAGCTGGAAGGTGACAATGGGGCCGTTGGTCAGCGGATCGAGCTGCGCCGCCGCGTCCTCCAGGTTGCTGCCGGTGACGATGGGCCGGTCTTCCAGGACGTAGAGCATCCGGACCGACTGCACGCCCACGCTGGTCGGCGCGGCCGACCACCGAAGGGTCAGGCCCCGGGGGAGCTGCCGGGCGACCTGGGGAATGCTGAGCAGGCTGTCGGCCCGGGGAAAGGCGGTCTCCTGCACCTGGTACTCGCCGGGCACGCCCCCGCCGCCGGCGCCGCCGGTCGACTGGATCAGCCCGCTCAGCACGCCGTTGATCACCGGGGTGCTGTCGCGAGCCGTGCTGTCGGCCTTCCCGGCTTTCCCGGGTTTCCCGGCCTTCTTGGTGGTGTCGCCGCCAAGGAGCTGCTCCACCGCAGACGGCTTGCCGGTCCCGGTGTCGCCTTTGATGCCGAGGCCGCGGAGGGCGCGGTCCATGGCCGGGAGCGCCTTGTCCAGCGCGCCGGTCTTGTCGGTGATGCGGAACTCGAGAAACGCGCTCCGCTGCACGATGGCCTTGGCCCGCGCGGGCTCAGTGATCCCGGCCAGCTCGACCACGATCCGGTCGTCGCCCACTTTCTGGATGAGCGGCTCGGTGACCCCGAACTCGTCGATCCGCTTGCGCAGCACGGTGAGCGCGAGGTCGAGATCCCGCTTGGGATCGGCGGAGACCTGCTTGGACTGGTCGAGCTCCAGGGCGAGGTGCATGCCGCCCTGGAGATCCAGCCCGAGCTTCAAGGGGACCCGCTTCTCGACGTGGTCCTTCATCACCCCGGTCTGCTGATCCCGCTCCCGCACGGTGATCTCGCGGGGAATGAGGAAGTAGACGCTCAGGACGATGAAACCGGCGATCAGGAGGAGGCGTGTGCGAATTGACATCGTCAGGTCGGCACTCAGGCGTGAATCACGCGGCTAGGGTCCGGCCCGGGACGCCAGCACCGCCAGCGCCCGGGCACGATCACGCTGCAGCTGCTGCTGCAGGGCTTCCAGCGAGGCGAACCGCTCCACGTCGCGCAGGCGCTCGACCCACTCCACCCGCACCCATTCGCCGTAGAGATCGCCGTCGAAATCGAACAGATGGGCCTCCAGCGACCGCCGCGAGTCCTGCACCGTCGGGCGGGGGCCCTGGTTCATCATTCCGCCCGCGCGGCCCCCGCGCCACTCTACTCGCACCGCGTAGACGCCGTCAGGCGGCAGCAGCTTCTGGGGTGGCACCCCGGTCAAGTTGATGGTCGGCACCCCGAGCAACCGGCCACGCCGCTCACCGTGTCCCACCAGGCCGCTCACCTGATAGGGCCGGCCCAGCATCCGGGCCGCGGTGACCAGGTCTCCGCCCGCGATAGCCCGCCGGATCCGCGAGCTGGAGACGTGCTGGTCGCCGAAGTCCACGGCGCCCACCACATCGACCTCGAAGCCGTACACGCCGCCCAGCCGCCGCAGAGTCTCGACGTCGCCGCTCCGCCCGCGGCCGAATCCGTGGTCGTGCCCGATGACGAGCTCCCGGGTGCCACAGCGGTCGAGCAACACCCGGGTCACGAACTCCTCCGGCGAATAGCCGGCCAGCTGGCGGTCGAATCGGAGGAACACCGCATAGTCCAGCGGCGTCTGCGCCAGGATCTCGCGGCGCTCCGGACCCGTCGTGAGCAGCGGCGGCGCCGCCTGGGGATTCACCACCTCCAGCGGGTGCGGCTCGAAGGTGACCAGCACGCTGGCCCGGCCTGCCGCTTCGGCCCGCGCCGCGATCTCCCGCAGCACCGCCTGGTGGCCCAGGTGCACGCCGTCGAACGAGCCCACCGTCACCGTGCTTCCGCCGGGCAGGAGCGGCAGCCCGCTCACGACGCCCCCAGCACGACCGACGGCCTCAGCCATCCTGCTTCCGCCCGAGCCACCGCCACCAGCTCGCCCCCGTGGAGCAGGGCGACGTCGCCCGCGGCGACCGGCTCCGAGGGCACGGCCCGGCCGTGGCTCACCGCGAGACGGCCAGGCTCATCCAGCTCCCGGCTGGGAAGGTGCCGGAGCACTTCGCGCGCGGCCAGCAGGTCCGACGGCGCCAGCCGCTCGAGCGGCACGGCGTCTTCCACCCGGAGCGGACCGATCGCCTCGCGGCGGAGCGCGGTGAGATGGGCTCCGACCCCGAGCCGCTCGCCCAGGTCGCGGGCAATGCCGCGGAGATAGGTGCCCGGACTGACGGTGGCGCGGAACACCAGCTCGGGCTCCCGATACTCCACCAGCTCGATCCGGTGGACCGTCACCGTCACCGGGGCCGGTGAGACGGCAGCGCCACGCCGCGCCAGCCGGTAGCTCCGCTCGCCATCCACATGCTTGGCGGAATAGCTGGGCGGGCGCTGTTGCTGCTCGCCGGCGAATCCTCCGAGCACCTCGCGCACCAGGGCCTCGGCGAGGCCAGCTCCCTGCTCCGCGATGCCAAGCACCGCGCCGGTGAGATCGTCGGTATCGGTCCGGATACCGAGGCGCGCCGTGGCCAGGTAGGTCTTGGCCTGGGCCTCGACGAACCGGGCGAGCCGGGTGGCCCGTCCGACGAGCACGACCAAGAGACCGGTGGCGAACGGATCCAGCGTGCCGGTATGCCCGGCCGCCCGGGTGCCCAGCACCCGCCGGACCCGCTGCACCACGTCGTGCGACGTCATGCCGGCCGGCTTGTCCACCAACACCGCGCCGATCAGTCGGGCTCCTCCCGGCGGATGTCGCCCAGCAGCTCGTTGATGCGCGCGGCGTGCTCGAGCCCCTTGTCCAGCTCGAAGTGGAGCTCGGGGACCGTGCGCGTGGTCAGCGCCCGGGCCGCGAGCGAGCGGAAGAAGCCCGCGCCGCTCTGCAGTCCCTCGAGCGCGCGCGCCTTGTCGGTGTCGTCGCCCGGCACGCTCACCAGCACCCGCGCGTGCGAGAGGTCGTTGGTGACCAGCACAGCGGTCAAGGTGACGAAGCCGACGCGCGGGTCGCGAACCTTGCGCAAGAGCGCCTCGGTGATGACCTGGCGCAGCGTCTCCGCCACCTGCTCGGGCCGGCGGGATTCGCCGCGGCGGGACGCGCGCCTGGAGGAGCTTCTCATCGCCACTCCGTCACCGTATCGACAATCCGGGCGCCGTCCGACTCCTCCACCATGCGGTCGGCGGCCCGAAGCGTCTCTTCCACCACGCCCCGGTCGGTGCCCACCACCGCACAGGCGATCTCCGCCCGCTGCCAGAGATCCTGATGGTCGGTCTCGGCGACCGAGAGGTTGAGGGTGCGCCGGAGCCCGATGGTCAGCGGCTTGAGCACCCCCCGCTTCTCCTTCAGCGAGTGACAGCCGGGCAGGTGCAGCTCCCAGGTCTGGACGGCGACGATCACCCCACCGCGCCGCCGGCGGCCGGCTGGAGCGTCCGCTTGACTTCCTCCATGCGGAACGACTCGATCCGGTCGCCGACCTTGAGATCGTTGAAGTTCTCGATCCCGATGCCGCACTCCAGCCCTTCCCGCACCTCACGAACATCGTCCTTGAAGCGCTTGAGGCTGGAGAGCCCGCCGGTGTAGACCACCACCCCGTCCCGGGTGACACGCGCCTTGCCGGTCCGCTGAATGGTGCCGCTTCGCACCATGCATCCGGCGATGGTTCCCACCTTGCTCACCTTGAAGAGCTGCAGCACTTCAGCT
>JBJMOX010000386.1:0-11780 GCA_045803515.1 Gemmatimonadales bacterium | reverse complement strand
TCCGGGCTGGCGAATTGGGGCGTGCCGCTCTGCGAGGTGGCTCCGCCGAATTTGCCCCGAAGCGCCAGCGCCAGGCCGAAGTCGGTGATCTGCAGGCTGCCGGTCGGGTCGATCAGCATGTTCTCCGGCTTGATGTCCCGATGCACCAGCCCAGAGCCGTGGGCGTGGGCCAATGCCGAGAGAGCCTCCCGCAGCATCCGGAGCACCTGCTCCAGGGAAAGCGGCCCCTCCCGCTCGACCAGCTGGGCCAGGCTGGGCCCGTCGATGAGCTCCATCGTGTACCAGATCAGCCCCGAGCGCCCGGCGATATCGTAGATGTTGACGATGTTCGGGTGGCTGAGCCGGGCCGCGAGCTGCGCCTCCCGGCGGAAGCGCTCGACCACCTCGGGATCCTGGGTCAGCGCCGGATGGAGCACCTTGAGCGCGACCTCCCGCTCGAGGTGCAGATCCCGCACTCGGTAGACTCGCCCGAACCCCCCGGTGCCCAGCAGGTCGAGCAGCTCGTAATCATCCCCCAGAGCCCGCCGGAGACGCTTCTCCCAGCGTGCTTTGTCCTCGGGGGCCGTCCTTGGCCCCTGACCGACGCCCAGCGCGCGAGTCTCGAAGGTACCGGCCTCGGAGGCCAGGTCCTCCAGCATTTCGCCGGCCGTGAGATAGCGCGATTCGGGCTGCCGCTGGAGCGCGCGCATCACGATCCGCTCGATCGCTCGAGGGCAGGTCGGGCGGAGCTCCGTGAGCCGGCGGAGCCCCTTGGGATCGAGCGGGGGCTCCTGGCCGGTCACGGCGAAGTAGAGCAGCGCGCCGGCGGTGTAGACGTCCGAGGCGGGGTCGCCGACCGCCCCGCCGCGGACCTCGGGGGCCATGAACATGAGCGCGCTCGGGAGCTCGCCCTGAGGGATCGCTGGCAGGGTATAGCTGCAGTAGCGGAGGTCGGTGATGGTCCCGCCGCCGCTGGGGCCCACCAGTACCGTGGCGGGCACGATCCGCCGGACGATGATCCCCTGGACATGGGCATGCTCCAGGGCCCCCAGCAGGTCGCGGGCGAGGGACAGGACGGTGGGGATCATCCGGGGACCGCGCTCGACCGCTTGGTGGAGGCCCTCGCCCTCGAGCCAGTTTCCCACCCGGAAGGCGAGATCGCCGATGATCCCCGCGTCGTAGACGTGGCGGATGGCGGGGTGATCGAGCTGGCCCAGCGCCTCCGCTTCCCGGAGGAACCAGCCCCGGGTGGACTCGTCGGTGTAGAAGTTGATCCGGAGGCTGACCCGACGCTTGAGGATCTCGTCGTAAGCCTCGAACAGCACCCGGGCGGCCGAGGCGGCGGCAATCCGCTCGAGGCGGTAGCGGGGCCCGAGCGCCTCACGGGTACGCTCGAAGGCGAGGACCGGCGGCGGGGTACTCAATGGAGCGAGCTGCGCCTGCGTTCGACTCGGGTGTGCCGACCGCAGATCGAGGGGTCGCACCAGCGGCGGCTCCGGGTCGCGGAGCCATCGGTGAAGAAGACGGAGCAGGTCTGGCTGGCGCAGCGGCGCACCGTGACCAGCGGGTCGGCCAAAGTCCGGGCGGCCGACTGGGCGATGGCGTCCAGAGCGGTGAGCGGCCGGGAAGCCGCGAAGCGCAGCCGCCATTCGCCGCTCTCCCGGGTGAGCTGGTGGACGCCCGGGCTCCGGGCGAGCTGCTGATTGACGGCCTCGATCACGCCGCCCGGCGGCTGCTGTCCGGCATGCAGTGCCTCGGCGAGAGCGGTGAGCCAGGCCCGGAACTGGAGGGCGCGGGCGAAGGCGTCGGCGTCCGGCTCCATCTCGAGGTGCTGGATGCGGGCCCATCGCTGGTAGGCCGTGGCGTTGGGAAGCAGATCGGGCGGAGAGAGCGTCCGTCCCCGGGCGCTGTTGACGAAGTCGAGCCAGAGGGCATCGCCCAGCAGCGTGAACTCGGAGACCGCCATCGGTCAGCTGCCCGCGACCTCGACGGCGTTCCGGCCGGCCCGCTTGGCCGTGTAGAGCGCTGTGTCGGCCGCCGCCAGAACACTGCTCACCGTGGTGCCGTGCCGGGGCGATTCCGCGATCCCCATGCTCAAGGTGCAGGCGCCGAACTCGGGGTTCGCCTGCTCGATCTCCCGCAGGCTGGTCCGCACCCGGCCGACGAAGACCTGGGCCTCGGCCGGCTTGGTCATGGGCAGAATCACCAGAAACTCGTCGCCACCCAGCCGGCCCACCACATCCAGCGCGCGACACTGCTGGCGCAGCACCCTGGCGACCTGGATCAGCAGGCGGTCGCCGGCCGCGTGGCCCAGGGTGTCGTTGACGACCTTGAAACGGTCGAGGTCGATCATGAGGACGCTGGTATGGAGCTGGTGACGGAGACTGCGGGAGATTTCGGCGGCGAGCCGTTCTTCCAGGGCGCGTCGATTATAGAGGCCGGTCAGCTCGTCGGTGGTCGCCGCGCTGTGGAGCTGCTCGACCAGCTCCGAATTCTTGAGCGCGATCGCGGCGGCGAACGACAGCGTGCCGGCCAGCTCGAACTCGGCCCGTCCGTAGAGCTTGTCGCTGATGCGGGAGCCCAGGATCAGCACCGCCATGCGCTCGGCGCCGGCGTCCAGCGGCACCACCAGCTCGGCCCCCGGCCCGACCAGCGCGGCCACCGCCACGTCGTCGGCCCCGGTCGACGCGCTTCCGGTGGGAAGCGCCTGGTCCAACCGCGCGCGATCGATCGGGGCGGGGCGGAGCCGGTCGTTCAGCGAGCGAAACACCTTGGGAGCGTAGCTGTCGCCCTCGGGACGGTAGAGACAGGCCCACCAGGCGAAGAACACCTCGGCCATGAAGTCGAGGATCAGTCGCTCGGTTTCCTCCGTCGAATGCACCGAGGAGAGGAGCCGCGCCACCTGCCGCAGCGCCCGGAGCTGGAAGACCGCGTCATCCAGGGCCGCCTGACGATCGAGCAGGATGCTCCGCAGCTCGAGCACCACGCTCAGCCCGAGGGCCAGCGGCATGGCGACAGCACGCATCTGTCCGGCCACGCCAGGGTCGGCGTGGATCAATACCTCGGTCTCCCCGCTCGCCAGGCGGGCAACCTCCTGGGCTTCTCCGAACCCGGCGGCAGGACCGATCCGGGGCAGGGACTCGCCCGGGGACATGAGGGAGAACCAGATCGACTCGCTCTGAAACCGGCGGACCAGCGCGACCCGGCATCGCTCGAACAGCTCTCCCTCGGTTCGGGAGAGTCGGCACGCGGCGGCGAAGGCACTGGGGAGGGTGTTGAGCGCCGTCGAGGGGGTTGACGCCATGGCGTATAATACCCTCACCAAGAGTTTGAAGGGAGCACGCGCGGCCCTGTCGCGCGGTCAGGAGCCCGCGCCGACAGTGTCCCTCAAGTTCGCGGCCCGACCTGCCGACAGTGGTTGGCAGGCACGGCATCAGGACGTAACGCAGTGTAACGGCAGCTTGTGTCTGTCTGGCGAAGGGTTTAGGTTACTGCCCAGACAGTGATGGACATAGCCCTAAGGGGCCCCAGGGAGTTCAGCTTTGCAGCCTGGGTGATCAATCTGCTAAGGCTGCGGGTCCCGGCGAGCTCAGGCTCAGCCGGGATTTGTGTTTGTCTTCCGGACGATCCGCCCATCCGACGGTGCCCGAACCTCTCCCTTCAGTGAATCGGTCACATACTTGATCAGCAGGTCCGCCGCGCGCGGGGCCGATTGCCGTGCAGCACAGGCGGACTGGGCCTCCGCGACCTCGTAGCCGTCACCGTGCTCGCAGGCCGGATAGACCGGGAAGGCGAGCCGGACCGTGTCGTTTCCACCGATCGCGCCGCCGGCGGTCCGCCGGACCTCACCGGTGAGCCGGTGGCCCGAAGGCGCCGCCGGGTCGTAGGTGAAGGAGACCCCCGACACCTGCAGGAACCCCCCCTTGCCCAGCGCGCTGTCGGAGACCCCATGCTCCAGGATGGTCCGAAGCCGGGCTCCGGTGATGGGGAATTCGAGCACCCGGGTATCGTCGGGGAACAGGAAGATCGACTCGAACTGGTAGCTGGTGATCGGACCCGGCCGGATCACATCGTCCAGCCGGAGCGTGCCGGCATTGAGGAGCGCAACGTCGGCACCCGTCCCCAGCCGCATGGCATCGGTGACCAGATCTCCCAATACCGATTCCTCGTTGCGCCCGACCTCGTCTCGCGCATCGATGGGCACGGCGGTATGGCCCAGGTCGCGCTCGGGCCCCAGCCGGGCGCGGAGGCTGTCCCGCCAGGCCTTCACCACCGGCGCAACCGCGGTGTCGTCCGGCAGTCGGGAGTCGATCGGTACCAGCCCGACCGCCTGCCGCCATTTTTCTTTCCCGCCCCAGAGGGTGACGAACTGCGCGGTGCGCGAGTTGGCGTCGGCCTTGAGCACGTGCCGCCCGGAGACCACCGAATCGTGGGCCTCGTGCTCGTGCCCGCCGAGGATCAGATCGAGCCGGGGCTCGCGGGAGAGCAGGTCTCGATCGGCGCCGATGCTCTGGTGGGTGATGGCGACGATGAGCTCCGCGCTATCGGCCGAGAGCCGCGCGATGGCCTCGTGAGCCGCGCTGTCCGGGTTGCCGCAACGCACCTGCCGCCGGTAAGGACCCTGCAGGGTGAGTCCCAGGAGTCCCACCTTGTGCCCGGAGACTCGGACCGTGTCCCAGGGAAGAACGTGGGAAAAGGGCGTTCCGTCGGCCCGAGTGCAGTTGCTGGAGATCCACTTGAACTTGGAGGCCGCGATCCGGCTCTCGAGCGTGTCGACCGGGAGCTCGAACTCGTGGTTGCCGAAGGTGGCGTAGTCCAGTTTGGCCGCATTGAGCGCCTCCACCATCTGCCGCCCATTGTAGAACTTGCTGAGCAGGCTCGGGCTCAGGAGGTCGCCGGCAAGGACGAAGAGCACCGGTCCCTGGTCCGCCAGCCGATGGCGGACCGTGGCCACCCGGGCGAGGCCGCCGCGGCCATCCGCCATGGTGTCCGCCACGTAGACGTCGTTGATCGAGAGGAACCGGACCGGGTTGAGTGGCTCGGGGGCCTTGGCCCGACCCACGCATGCGGCGAGGCCGAGCAGCGCGGCGGCCTGGGCCAGCCGCCTCACAGCTCGTCCTCGCTCTCGCGGAGGCTCCGCACCATCTCGGCGCTCATCAGCCGGAGCTCGGCCAGCATCTCGCGATGGGGCCAGTCGGACCTCCCGGCGACGATCTCCAGCAGGGAGCGGTACCACCAGATCGTCTGCTCCGAGCCGGCGCTGGACACCGTCTTGAGGTACTCCACGCCGAGACGCCGGAGGGCCGTCATGGTGGAGCCGCAGGCATGGATCTCGTCCGCGATGATGATATCGAGCGCCCGAGGCTCGGCCGTCGCCAGCTGGCTCAGGTATTCCTGCTTGCAGGACTGCCAAGGACGCTCCCCTCCCCGGCTGTTGAATTTGGGCTCCAGCGCGTCCTTGGCCACCGCGAGCGCCACGGGCCCGAATTTGTCGTTGATCTTCTGCTCCAGCAGGTGCCAGCCTTCCGGTGGGGTTTCCTCCAGGACGTGGTGGAGGATGCCGGCGACGATGGTGATCTGGTCGCAGCCATAGCGAGCCAGGATGATGGCGACATTTGCCGGATGGGCCAGGTAATCCATCCCGGCCCCGGCGGGGGCCACGGCGCCGTAGTATTTGGCCGCGAACGCAAACGCGTGATTGATACGGTCGGAGTAGCCGTGCATGCTCGCGATGGAGGAGGCGGGGAGTCGGGGGGCGGAAAACCCGCCTCAGGGAATGCCGAGAAGCTTATGCGTCTGAAGGCTGAGTCGCCAGCGCGGATGGCTCAGGCAGTAGCGGACCGCCGCCGCCGTGTTGGCTTCCCGAGCCGGACTGTCCATCGGCTGCAGGAAGAAATGGCGGAAGCCAAGCCCGGCGAACCGCTCGGGTTCGGCGCCGTGCTGAGGGAAGACCAGCTTGAGCTCGTCGCCTCGATCCACCACCAGCGGGGCACCGGCCTTGGGACTCACGCAGAGCCAGTCGATGCCCGCGGGCGGCGGCACCGTTCCGTTGGTCTCCACGGCGACCTCGAATTCCCGGGCGTGGAGTGCATCGAGCAGTGGTGCATCGAGCTGGAGCAGGGGCTCGCCGCCGGTGCAGACCACGAATTTCGGCGCGGGCTCCGATGCGGGCCAGCACGCCCCCACCGCCGCGGCGAGCTGGTCGGCGGTGGGGAAGCGGCCACCACCCGGCCCGTCGGTTCCCACGAAATCGGTGTCGCAGAAGCCGCAGGTGGCCGTGTCCCGGTCGGCCTCCCGGCCGGTCCACAGGTTGCAGCCGGCAAACCGGCAGAATACGGCCGGCCTGCCGGTGTTGGCACCCTCACCCTGCAAGGTGTAGAAAATCTCTTTGACCGCGTAGCTCATGCGCGGGCGCCCTGATAGATCAAAGGGTCGCTCATCCCCGCCTCCTCGAATCCCTTGAGCCGGAGCAGGCAGGCCTCGCAGTGGCCGCAGGGGCTGCCGTCGGGCGCGGGATCGTAGCAGCTCGAGGTGAGGCCATAATCGATCCCGAGGGCCCGCCCCTGGGCGATGATCTCCCGCTTCGAGAGGCTGATGAGCGGAGCATGAATGGTGATCCGCGCGCCTCCCTCCACCCCGGCACGGGTCGCCAGATTTGCCATCCGCTCGAACGCGGCGATGTACTCCGGGCGGCAATCGGGGTAGCCGCTGTAATCGAGGGCGTTGGCCCCGATGAAGATGTCGCGCGCGTCGAGGGTCTCCGCCCAGGCCAGCGAGAAAGAGAGAAAGATCGTGTTGCGCGCCGGCACGTAGGTGGGCGGAATCCGCGCGCCTATCTGATCCATCGGAGTATCGAGCGGGACGGCGAGGTCGCTGGTGAGCGCTGAGCCTCCGAAGGCACGGAGATCGATCTCCAGCATCACATGCCGGCGGATGCCGAGATGGGCTGCCACCCGCCTCGCCGCCTCCAGCTCCACCGCGTGCCGTTGCCCATAGTGAAAGCTCAGCGCGTGCACGTCGAAGCCCTGCCGCTGAGCGATGGCGGCAGTGGTGGTGGAGTCGACTCCGCCGCTGAGCAGGACCACGGCTTTGGGCTTGGACATAGCCGAAAGCTAGCGCGTCTCCCGCCCCAGCACGAACCGCAGCGCCCCCTCCAGGGCCGGATGCCGGAACCGATATCCTGCCTGAATCAGCCGCTCGGGCACGACCCGCGCGCTTCCCAGCACCGCGACCCTGCCCATCTCGCCCAGGGCGAAACGCAGTCCGGGCGCCGGAACCGGAAGCAGCGCCGGCCGGCCCAGGACCCGCCCGAGGGTCGCCGTGAATTCCCGGTTGGTGACCGGCTGGGGCGCCGTGGTGTTGACCGCCCCGCTGAGTTCCTCGGTCATGATCGCGTGGTGCACCGCGCCGACGGCATCGTCGATCGAGATCCAGCTCATCCATTGGCTTCCACTGCCGAGCGGGCCTCCGAGCCCGGCTCGGAACGCCGGAAGCATCTTCGCGAGCACGCCGCCGGCGGGGCTCAGCATCATCCCGAACCGGGTCATCACTACCCGGATGCCGGCGGCCCGCGCCGGCTCGGTCGCGGCTTCCCACTCCCTGCCGACCTCCACCAGGAAGTCGGGGGGTGCCAGGGTGGCGCTCCCCTCGGTGAGGAGCTCGTCACCCCGGTTGCCGTAGATTCCGACCGCCGAGGCGGTCACCAACACCTTCGGCTTTCGCCGGAGACGGGCGAGTGCCTCGCACAGGAAGCGGGTGCCGAGGCCGCGGCTGTCCCGGATCCGTCGCTTGCGGTCCTTGGTCCAGCGGGCCCCGATGTTCTCTCCCGCCAGATGCACTATCCCGTCCAGGCCCTCCAGCTTGTCGGTCTCGATTCGTCCAGTCTGCAGGTTCCAGTAGACCTCATTGGTCGGTTGGGGAGGTGAGTGATGTCCCCGGACGAGGCGCAACACCTCATGGCCGCCAGTGGTGAGAAACGGGAGCAGCGCCCGGCCCAGGAGACCGCTGGCGCCGCTCACGGCCACCCGGAGGCCGCCGGACTGTCCGAAACGCCCGTGCGCTTCGAGATCGTCTCTCAGCAGGGCGTGGCGATAGGCGAGCATCCGTTCGAGACGGTGGCGAATGAGCGGCTCCGTCAGGATGCTGGCCGGTCCCAGCCGCAGGGCATACTCGATCCGGTCAGTCATCCGGCTGGTGGCCGCGCCGTCGGGGTCGAAGCGATGGAAGTGGACCCAGCGGGAGAAGGGCCCCTCGACCTGCTCATCGACGAAGCGCCGGCCCGGGAGCGTGTCGCGATGGCGCGCCACCCAACGGAGCGGCAGCGGGCCCTGCATCACCCGGAGAACCAACCGCGCGCCGTCCGTGAGGCCGCCGCTCTGCTCGATCACCGTGACGCGCTCCCAGGGCGGCAGCAGCCGCTCGAATGCCCCGGGCCGCTCGTGCCACGCGAAGGCGGCCTCGGCGGAGACCGGCAGGGTGGTACTGCGCTCGACCACAGCGGCTGGCATCGTGGAAGTATGCCGAACGCCCCGGCCGCACGCAAAAGAGGCCCGCGCTCGGCGCGCGGGCCTCTGGGCGCGCGGCGGATCGACAGCCTCCCCCGCGCCTACCGCCGCAACCGCTGCCTCACTGGATCGTGATCGGCTTCACCATCCCGTGCATGAGGTGCGGCTTGCCGTCCTTGGCATCGGGAAGGAAGCAGAGCAGGACGTAATTGCCTGGGGCCAGATCGACGGCGAACTGCCCGCTCTCGCTCCGCTCCATGGGGGACAACCCGCCCAGGAAGCTCGCGGGCGGCGGACCCTTTTCCCCACTCTGTTCCCATGTGGCCAGATCGGCCATCGACTTGCCGGGGGCGAACTTCGCGAACGCGAGCTCATGCGGCTGCGGCCCGCTGTTCTCCACTCGGATCACATGCTTTCCCGAGGTGAGCGGGGTGGAGAGATCGAATCCGTAGTCCTTGAGCGTGACGACGACATCGGCGAGCTCCACCTTGGCCGCGCTCGGGCCGGGCGTCACCTCGAGGCTGCTGATCATGCCTTTGGCCACGTGGGGCACGCCGTCGGCAGCGGGAATGTAGCAGAGCACGGCGTAATGCCCTGGAGCGAGATTCTCGGTGGCGTTCGACTCGCCGCCCGGATCGATGGCATTGGGCCCCCCGACGGCATGGACCCAGGCCGGCGGCATCCCCGGCTTCTTGAGCGCGACCAGCAGACTGTCGTACGTCTTGCCGAGGTCCAGTCTGGCGATGATCAGATGGTGCAGCTCCTTGCCGTGATTGGAGAGCCGGAACACCGTCGGGCCGGCCGGAATTTCCTTGGGGCCATCATAGCCGTAGTCAGTGGCGGTGAAGCTGACGACATTGGGCGACGAGGGCGCTGGGCTCTCCGGGGCGGGCGGCGCCGCGGCGGCAGCCGCAGGTATGGCACGATCGGATCGACAGCCTGCGAGCGACACGAGGGCGAACGCGCCCCCGCAAAGGGACCTGCGACGCATGAAAGATGCTCCTGTTGAGTGAGGCGGTTGTGCCGCGGCTGTAGAATGGGCAAGGGCCCTGGGTTTTGCCAGTGGGGCGACTTGCCCGGGTTCGATGCCGCGGTAAGTTGGTCGCCATCCTCCACGATGGGGTAGGCATGTCTGGTCGCCTGTCAGGTAGCGCTCTCCTTCTTCTCACGCTGGTCTCCTCGGCCGCCGCCCAGCGTCCGGTGGCGCCGCCCGACGCCGCCCCGGCCGAGAGCCGCTCGCCGTTTCGCCAGCTGGAATTGCCGGCGCCGAATCTCCTGCGCAACGGAGCGGGCCGGCCCGGCTCCACCTACTGGCAGCAGCGGGTGGACTACCGCATCAGCGCCACGCTCGATCCCGAGCACCAGGAAATCCGCGGCCGGGAGACGATTCACTACGTGAACCGCTCCCCGGACCGGTTGCCCTATCTGTGGCTCTTTCTCGAACAGAACATCTGCGGGCCGACCAGCATCACCGAGCAGCTGGACCAGCCCCCGCTGGTCTTTCTCGGCTCGATTTTCGACTTCTCCTGCAAGGGCTTCGCCGGCGGGCTCCGGCTCGAGCGTGTGCGTCTCGGCGTGCGGGATCTCAAGCCGGTGATCTACGGCACCACGATGCGGGTCGACCTGCCCAGGGCCCTTGCGCCGGGAGCGTTCCTGGACCTCGAAGTGACCTGGCGCTTCACTGTGCCGCCCTACGGCGCGGGACGAATGGGCCACGACGGCACGGACTACGTCATCGGCCAGTGGTACCCGCGGGTCGCGGTCTACGATGACGTGCGGGGCTGGAACCACGAGCCCTATATCGGGGGCGGCGAATTCTACCTGGAGTACGGCAGGTTCGACGTGGCGCTCACGGTGCCTGCCGGCTACATCGTCGGTGCCACCGGCGTGCTGCGGAACCCCGAGCAGGTGCTCACCGGGGAGCAGCGGGCCCGGCTCGCCCGGGCGCGTGGCTCGGCGGAGCCGGTCGCGGTCATCACGGCGGAGGAAGCCGGCCATCCTGATCGGACGCGGCCCTCCGCCTCCGGCGTCCTGACCTGGCATTTCACCGCGGACAGCGTCCGCGATTTCGCGTTCGGCGCCGCGCCCAACTTCCGCTGGGACGCGAGCGGCTACCGTGGTGTCCTGGTGCACACGCTCTACCGCCCCTCCGCCCCCGAGTGGGAGGAAGCCAACCGGATCGTCCGCTCCGGACTCCAGTACTACAGCGAGCAGTGGTACCCCTATCCCTACCCGCACATGACCAGCATCGAAGGGCCCATCGAGGGAATGGAGTACCCGATGATCACCTTCGACCCGCGGAGCCCAAACCGGGAGGAGCGGCAATGGGTGCTGGCGCACGAGCTGGGACATCAGTGGGTGCCCATGATCGTGGGATCGAACGAGCGACTTTATCCCTGGATGGACGAAGGCTTCAACACGTTCATCGATCTCGGCAATGCCGCCAAGTATTTCGCCGGTACGGCCTACGGCGACAGCATCGAAGTGCACCCGCTGCACCTCTACCCCGATCACGCCGTCCCCGGCCAGGAGCAGCCGCTCAGCACCCGGCCAGTGGAGTCCAAGGATCTCTTCTGGACCGGCTATCAGAAGCCCGCCCTCATGATGCAGACGCTGCGGTACGAAGTGCTCGGCCGGGAGCGATTCGACCCGGCGTTCCGGGAATACCTCAGGACCTGGGCGTTCAAGCACCCGACACCCGCCGACTTCTTCCGGCTGATGCGGGACGAGTCGGGGATGGACCTCGACTTCTTCTGGCGGGACTGGATTTTTTCGACCGCGAGGCTGGACCAGGCGGTGGATTCGGTGGGAGTGGCGGATAGCGCCCAGAAGGTCTTCCTCACCAACCGGGGGACGATGACGCTGCCGCTGGAGATGGACCTGACCTACGCGGATGGGTCGACCGAGCGGGTGCGGCTGCCGGTGGAGATGTGGAACCTGGGGACGGCGTTCGCGTACCGGGTGCGGCCTGAGAAGCGGGTGACAGGGGTCGACGTCGATCCGCGCCACGCGCTACCGGATGTGGACCGCTCCAACAACAGGCTTCGGCGGTGACGCGGAACCCGTCCAGCCGAGCTACGTCAGTGCCGCGCCCCCCGCACCAGCAGCAGATCGGTGATGTTGTCCAGCGTGAGCAGCCCCACCAACGCCCCGGTCGCGTCCACCACCGGCAGGGCGGGGAGTCCGCTCGACCGGAGCCGGTCCAGCGCCTCCTGAAACGGCAGCGTCGGCGCCACGGCCGGCGCGTTAGGCGTCATCGCCTGGGCCACGGTGGAGCTGGCTCCGTGCTGGTTGAGG
>JBJMOX010000385.1:0-7360 GCA_045803515.1 Gemmatimonadales bacterium | reverse complement strand
TCGAGACCCTCTCGTCCTCGCCCAAGACCAGTCCCAAGGCGATGGCCCAGCCGGTGCCGGTGGGCGCCGGGGCCGCGCCGTTGCCGGCGCCGATTCTCGCTCCATTACCGGAGCCGAGGCACGCCCCCCGACCGGAGCCGAGGCACACTCCAGTGTCTGAGCCGATGCACTTCCCGCGGCCGACGTTGGCCCCTTCGCCGCGGCCGACGCCTGTCCCGGCTCCCCGTGTCACGCCCACACCGATGCCGTGGGAGACACCCAAGGCACCGGTGCTGATGCCGTGGGAGATCGCCAAGGCGCCCCCGCCGGCCCCGACACCGGCCCCACCAATGGACTCTCCGGTGCTCCATCTCCAGAAGCTCGCGTATCCGGAGGTCACGCCCGCGGAAGAGCCCGTAGCGCACGCCTCACCTGCGCGTGCCCGCGCGGGGGGACGCCGGCCGCTGCAGCTGGTCGTAGTGGCTTCGGTGATCGTCGGCTGCACTTTCGTCGTCATGCGGGCCTCGGCCCGGCCGGATGCGCCGGAGCCGCTCGTCGCGCCGAGGCCTGCGTCGATCAAGGGCGCGGCGCCGGCGCCGGTAGCTGTGATTCCCTCCGCGTCGACCCCGCGGCACCGGGTGACCACGCGAGGGACCAGCAACTCCAACTTGACTTCCGCTCCGGGACCGGCGTTCGCGCCGGCCACCATCGGACCCAAGCACACGGCGATAAAGCCGGAAGTGTCCCCGGCCAGGATCGCCGCTCCTGACTCCACACCCGCCATCGAGCCCGCGCCGGCCGACGTGGATCTCTCGGTGCCGGACCTGCCCCAGGGTGACTCGCTCTCGGCCCTGCCCAAGTCGGCCGCCGACTCCGTCGCGCTCGGCCGCATCCTCCGAGCGGTCGGGGGAACCCGTCCCGCGCAGACGCCCGCCCCCTGATTCTTCCCGTGACTCGGGTCACCGCTTAGACTCCATCGCGCCGGCATAATCCATCCACGTAAGTTGTTATTTATCAACAACTTATGTTGACAAGTCTGTGGATATCCCGTGCACTGTGTGGACAACCGCCCGGTTCTCCACACCGTGCCACTAGTTGCGGGGAGACGCCATGGCGAGGGCGATCTGGAGCGGGTCGATCAGCTTCGGGATGGTCAGCATCCCGGTCAAGCTTCACGGGGCCACCGAGAGCAAGGACATCTCGTTTCACCAGCTCCACTCCACCTGCGGCACCCGGCTCAAGCAGGTCCGCTGGTGTCCTACGGACGAGGTGGAGGTCCCCTGGAACGAGACGGTCCGAGGCTACGAGTACGCCAAGGATCAGTACGTCACGCTCACCGACGAAGACTTCGAGAAGCTCCCGCTGCCCAGCAAGCACGTCATCGAGCTGAGCGGCTTCGTCGAGGAGCAGGAGATCGACCCGGTCTTCTACGAGAAGAGCTACTACCTCTCGCCGGACGAGCGGGCGGAGAAACCCTACGCGCTCCTGCTCCGGGCGTTGGAGAAGAAGAAGCTCACCGCGCTGGCGACGATCACCATCCGGAAGAAAGAGCAGCTCTGCGCGCTTCGTCCGCGCGACGAGGTGCTGATGCTGGAGACGCTCTTCTATCCGGACGAGGTCCGCAAGGAATCGGGCGTGGACCTCTCGGCGGCGCGGGTGAGCGACCGGGAGCTGGACATGGCGTTCACCCTGATCGAGCTGCTGCGGAAGCCGTTCGACCCGGGGGAGTATCACGACAACTACCGCGAAGCGCTGGCCCAGCTGATCGAGGCCAAGCTGGAAGGTCGCCAGGTGGTGAAGGCCCCGCCGGCGCGCGAGACCAAGGTCATCGATCTGGCGGATGCTCTCCGGAAGAGTGTCGAGGCGGCGCGGAAGAGCGGGAAGGCCGCCAAGCCGCCCGCGCGGGCCCGGAAGCCGGTCCGGGCCACGCGGCGCACGAGGAAGGTCGGGTGAGCCGTCGGTCGGTGGCGCCGGTGCTGGAGCAGTTGGCGGACCCGGCCGCGAGCCTCACGCTCTCGGTCGATGGGCACGAGCTTCCGGTCACCAATCTCGACAAGGCGCTCTGGCCCAAGGTGGGGCGCGGCAGGCAGCACACCAAGCGCGATCTGCTGCGCTACTTCGCGCGGGTCTCGCCGTGGATGCTGCCCCATCTCGCGGACCGGCCGATCTTCGTCACCCGTTTTCCCGGCGGCGTCAACGGCAAGAGCTTCTTCCAGAAGCATTGGGAGCCGGCTCCGAAGTTCGCCGGCACCGTGCGGATCTATTCCGCCCACGGCGACCGCGACGGCGACTACCTCGTCTGCGAGAACCTGGCGACGCTGCTCTGGTTGGGGCAGATGGCCGGGCTCGAGCTGCATGGGTGGTTCTCGCGCACCAACCCGGAGCCGGATGCCCGCGGCAGGAGCCGCCGCTTCACCGGCTCGGAGGCGGCGCTGGAGCGCTCGATCCTCAACTATCCCGACTTCGTGGTCTTCGACCTCGATCCGTACCTCTACTCCGGCCGAGAGGGCCGGGGCGAGGAGCCCGAGCTCCACCGGCGCGCCTTCGTCCGCACTCGCCGGCTCGCGCTGCACATCCGCGAGGTGCTCGAGGGCCTGGGCCTCACCACCTTCATCAAGACCTCGGGGCGGACGGGCCTGCATCTCTATCTGCCGATCGTGCGCACCCTGGACTTCGATGCGGCGCGGCGGGTGGCGGAGACGATCGCGCTGCACGTGCGCCGGGAGCGCCCGCGGGAGGTCACCACCGAGTGGACCGTGAAGCTTCGCACCGGGAAGATCTTCTTCGACTACAACCAGAACAGCCGGGGGAAGTCGCTGGCGGTGCCGTACTCGCCCCGTCGTCATCCCGCGGCCACCGTGTCGACGCCGGTGAGCTGGGACGAGCTGGAGGAGATCTACCCCACCGACTTCACTCTCGACACTGTCCCCGAGCGCCTCGAGGCCGCCGGCGACCCCTGGGCCGGCATGCTCGAGTCGCGGCAGGACCTGGCCGAGCTGCTCGGACTCCGGAGGGCGGGATGAGCCGGAGGGCGGGATGAACCGGCGGCTCGAGTCGCTGGCGCGCGACGGACGGCACCGGTTGCGCTATCTGGCCCAGCCCGGCTGGATCGCGCCGATGCTCGCGACTTTGTCCGAGACGCTGCCGCGCGGCGGGGAGTGGGTGTACGAGCCCAAGCTCGACGGCGTGCGGGTGATGGTCTACGCTCAGGGCGGGACGATCAAGCTTTTCTCCCGGAACCGGAAGCCGCTCGACGCCGCGTATCCCGAGCTGGTGGACGCGCTCAGCCAGTCGGTCCGGGGCGATGCGGTGCTGGACGGCGAGGTCGTCGCGGTCGATCCGGCGACGGGCCTGAGCAGCTTCACCCGGCTGCAGCGCCGGATGCAGCTCCGGGATGCGACCCGCGCGCGGCGCACCGGTGTGGGCGTCGAGCTCTATCTCTTCGACTGCGTCTTCTACGAAGGCGTCGATCTCACCGGCCTGCCGCTCATCGACCGGAAGGCGGTGCTGCGCGACGTGGTCTGGTTCGATGCACCGATCCGGTTCACCCCGTTCAAGACCACGGGCTCGAGCGCGATGCTGCGGGAGGCGTGCGCCAAGGGGGCGGAGGGGATCCTCGCCAAGCGGTCGGACAGCCGCTACGTGAGCACCAGGTCGCTCGACTGGCTCAAGATCAAGTGCGTCCACCAGCAGGAGTTCGTGATCGGCGGCTACACCGCGCCCAAGGGCTCCCGCGAGAACCTCGGCGCCCTCCTGGTGGGCTACTATGAGAACGGCGTGCTCAAGTACGCCGGCAAGGTGGGCACGGGCTACGATCGCCTCACGCTCGAGCTGCTCCATCGCCGGTTGACGCCGCTCCACCGGCGCACCTCACCGTTCGCACCGGGTCCGGCGCCCGCGGGCGAGGTGCAGTGGGTGACTCCGCGGCTGGTGGCCCAGATCGGCTTCGCCGAGTGGACGCCGGCGGGGCTGCTCCGGCATCCGCGCTTCCTCGGCCTCCGCGAGGATAAGGCGGCGGCGGAGGTGGGGCGGGCGGAGTAGGTCGCCTCCTGCGGCGCCGGTCCGCGCCGTTACGTGCTTCGTTTCCGCAGGTTACCTTTTCCCACATAGCCCTTCACAATTTCTCCGGCCTCGGCTGGAAGCTCATGAATCTGCCCGGCCAACCGCAGTTGGCGTTGGGTTCGGCGTACCGCCGCAGCCACGTTCGCTGGAAAATCCTCGCCCTCCTGGTCCTCCTCAGCTTCGTCGCGTACATCCTCCGCACCAACATGTCCATTGCGGGCGAGCGGATGATGGGAGACCTGGGCCTCTCCCAGGTGCAGCTCGGCTGGGTGCTGGCCGCGTTTGCCTGGGGTTATGCCATTTTCGAGCTCCCGGGTGGACTCCTGGGCGAATGGCTGGGTGGTCGGAAGGCGCTCACCCTCATAGCGGTGCTCTGGGGAGTGCTCAATCTGCTGGTCGCCCTGGTCCCGGCAAGCTCGGCCACAGGGCCAGTCGTCATCCTCATTTCGCTCGCGGCGGTGCGCTTTCTCATGGGAGCGGCCCAGGCGCCGGTGTTCCCGGTGCTGAGCGGGCATACGATCGCGCGGTGGTTCCCGGTGTCGGGCTGGGCCTTTCCCAATGCGCTCACCAACATGGGGCTCACCCTGGGAGCCGCGGCCACCGGCCCGCTGATCGCCTGGCTGATCCTGTCCTTCGGCTGGCGCGGGTCGTTCGCGCTAACGGCGCCGCTGGCCTTTCTCTCCGCGGCCGTCTGGTGGTGGTATGGACGCGATGACCCGTCGCAGCACCGCGCCGTAAGCGCCGAGGAGCTCGCGGTCATCGACGCCGGTCGGCCTCCGGCCGGGCTCGCGAGCGACCCTCACGGTGCCTGGAAGCTGGTGCTTCGGAACCGCCAGGTCCTGCTGATCACCGCCAGCTATTTCTTCAACAATTACGTCTTCTACTTCTTCTTCAACTGGCTCTACATCTATCTCGTCGATGTTCGGAAGTTCCAGCAGCTCGAGGGTGGTCTGCTGGCCGCGGCGCCCTGGATCACCGGCGCCGTCGCCGCGACTCTGGGGGGCTGGCTCTGCGACCGGCTCACCCGGAGCCACGGCATCCGCGTGGGCTGCCGTGTGGTCGTGATGGTTGGGCTGGCCCTCTCAGGTGTGTTCATCATCGCGGCCGGCGCTGCGGGGAGCCCCTATGTCGCCGTGGTCTATCTCTCCCTCTGCCTCGGCAGCCAGCAGTTCACCGACAGCGCCTACTGGGCCGCCTCCATCTCGGTTGGGGGACGGCATTCCCCCGCCGCGTGCGGAGTGCTCAACACCGGTGGCAACGTGGTGGGCGGCGTCGCGGCGCTGCTGGTCCCGCTCACGGCCAGGACCCTAGGCTGGCCCGTGGCGCTCGCCACCGCGTCGTTGTTCGCCCTGGTCGGGGCGGTCCTCTGGCTCTGGATCCGGGCGGACCGATCGATCGATGAGACCTCCGCCCTCACTGCCGCCATCGCCGACTCGCCAGCGGCACCCGTGATCGCATCATGAGCCCGGTGCTCGACCAGCTCACCCGCGCCCTAGGCGACCGCTATCGGATCGAGCGCGAGCTCGGCCAGGGCGGCATGGCGACCGTCTATCTCGCGCACGACCTCAAGCACGCGCGCCCGGTCGCGCTCAAGGTCCTCCGTCCCGACCTCGCAGCCAGTCTTGGCGTCGAGCGATTTCTGAGCGAGATCAGGACGACCGCAAAGCTCAATCACCCGCACATCCTGGCCTTGTACGATTCAGGCGAGGTGCTGACCGACGGACCGGGCCAGACCACGCTCCTGTACTACGTGATGCCGTTCGTGGACGGCGAGTCCCTGCGGGATCGTCTGACGCGGGACAAGCACCTCGCGGTGGACGACGCGGTCCGCGTCGCCACTGAAGTTGCGGACGCCCTGGTCTACGCTCATGCCCACGACGTCATCCACCGGGATATCAAACCCGAGAACATTCTGCTTCAGTCGGGGCATGCGGTCGTGGCCGACTTCGGCATCGCCCGAGCCGTGTCGGCCGCGGGCTCGGAGCGGATCACCATGACCGGCCTCGCGGTTGGCACGCCCACGTACATGAGTCCGGAGCAGGCGGCCGGCGAACGGGACGTGGACGGCCGGAGTGATCTCTATGCCCTGGCCTGCGTCCTCTACGAGATGCTGGCGGGGGAGCCGCCATTCACCGGACCCACGCTCGACGCCATCCTGGTGCAGCGTTTCACCCGGCCGCCTCCGCGGGTGAGCACCAGGGTGCCCCACATCGCGCCCGGCATCGACGCGGCGCTGTACACCGCCATGGCGCGCGCCCCGGAGGAGCGCTTCGCGACGGTCGAGCGCTTCGCCCAGGCTCTGGTCGCAAAGGCGAGGCCCGCCGAGGCCGAAGGGCGCGAGCGCTCGATCGCGGTGCTGCCGTTCACCAACATGAGCGGAGATCCGGAGAACGAGTACTTCTCGGACGGTATCTCCGAAGAGATCATCAACGCCCTGTCGCAACTGCCCCGCCTCCGCGTCGCCGCGCGCACCTCGAGCTTCTCCTTCAAGGGACGAAACGCCGACCTGCGCACGGTGGGCGAGCAGTTGCGCGTCGGTACCGTGCTCGAAGGCAGCGTGCGGAAGGCCGGTGGCCGCCTGCGCATCACGGCCCAGCTCGTCAACGTGGCGGACGGCTACCACCTCTGGTCCGAGCGCTACGATCGCGAGCTGACCGATGTGTTCGCCATTCAGGATGAGATCGCGACGGCGATCGCCGGCAAGCTCAAGGTGACGCTGGGCGTCGGCGAAGGCCTGGTGCGGCCGCCGACGGAGAACCTCGAGGCCTACGACCAGTTTCTCAAAGGGCGCGGCTTGGCCCGGCAGCGCGGGCCCGCCTTGCTCCGCGCCGTCGAGTGCTTCGATCGGGCGATCGCGCTCGATGGAGCCTTTGCCCCGGCGCATGCCGAGCTGGCGGAGGCGCTGTTGCTGCTGGCGCTCTACGGGATGGTCCACCCGGCTGAGGTGCACGCCCGTGCCGCGGCGGCGACCGGCCGTGCGCTGGCGCTCGATGCGAATCTGGTGGCGGCTCAGCTCGCGTTGGGCCTCCTTTCGCTCATGGGAGACTTCGATCGGGAGAAGGCCGCCGCCGCGTGGGCTCGCGCGATCGAGCTGGATCCTGCGAGCCTGGAGGCGCGCGCCCTTGGGGCGCTCTTCGATCTGTGCTACGTGCGAGGGGAGTACCAGGCAGCGATCCCCGAGCTGCGCGCGGTGGTCGAGGCCGACCCGCTGAGCGCGCACGCCCGCGCGCAGCTCGCGCTCGCCCTGGCTTGGAGCCGGCAACCCGAGCTCGCGGCCGAGGAAGCGCGGCGGGGCATCGAGCTGGATCCCACGGCATTC
>JBJMOX010000384.1:0-8258 GCA_045803515.1 Gemmatimonadales bacterium | reverse complement strand
CGCGGTGCTGCTGGCGTTCGTGGTACGCCCGCTGGTCGTGGCCCTCTGTCTCCTGCCGTTCCGCTACCCAGCGCGGGAGACGCTCTACATCGGCTGGGTCGGGCTTCGGGGCGCGGTGCCGATCGTGCTGGCCACGTTTCCGGTGCTGGCGGGAGCGCCGGGCGCCGCGCGGATCTTCGACCTGGTGTTCTTCATCGTGGTGGTGAATGCCCTGGTGCCGGGCGGCACGGTGGCCTGGGTGACCCGCCGGCTCGGTCTCCAGGCGGCGGAGCCGCCGGCGCCCCCGGCGGTCCTGACCATCGAGTCGCGGCTGCCGCTGGAGGGTGAGCTCCTCTCCTTCTATATCGACGAGGCGGTGCTGGTGTCGGGGCTGTCGCTGAGTGAGCTGGATTTTCCGGAGGGAGCGGCGGTTGCGCTGATCGTGCGGGGGAACCAGTTGCTCCCGGCGCGGGGATCGACGGTGCTCCGGCCGGGGGACCATGTATACGTGCTGGCGCGACCGGAGGACCGGCCGGTGGTGCAGCTCATGTTCGGGAGGCCGGAGGAGGGATAGACGCCCGCCACCCTCGCCGCTCGCTGCTGCCCGATTCCACCATGGGCATCACGCAGCGGGCGACTCGGGTCCTGCCGTAGTGCGGGGAACCGACCTCCTTCTCAGTGATGGGCCGTGGTATCCCGGTGCGCTGGCCGTACCGGCCGGTCCTGCCGGATGTCGTGATGCGCCTCGATGGCGGCATCAGACTCCTTCTGGACCTTCTTCTCGAGCCCCTCCAGCCGCGTCTTCTCGCGGTGGTCGCGATCCAGATCGCTGTCGAGCTTCTTCCGCATGCGCGTCAGGGTCGCGAGGTCCCGGTTGATCGCCGTGGTGTCACGCGGGGTGGCCTGCCGGTCCTTCTTGAGCGCCGCTTGCAGGGTGTCGATGCGGGCTTCCTCCGCCTGAGTCTGCGCGTGATCGCGCCCCAGGGCGGCGCGCGCCGAGTCCCGAACGGCGGTCTCGCGATTCAGCTTGATCGTATCGGCAGTGACGGCGCGTTCGTCACGAGCACGGATCCGGCCGGGGACCACGCGGCCACTGTCGCTGGCTGCCTGCTGTGCGCTGGCGAGCGACGTCACGGCCAGGACCAGTAAGGCCGTGATCGCCGCGGAGTATCTGCGAAACATGTGCTGCCTCCTCGAAAGCGTGTGAACCCGGAGCCGAACCTCGGGCGCCGGACGAGGAGGCGACTTGCAGGTATCGGACCAGTGGCGCGCCCGCGTGGGATACGGCTGGGCGAGCCAATCTGTCCCGGCAGCAAGCCTCCCGTGGCAAAATGGCCCTGGTGGTGGCGCGCACCCAGCGGGGCAGGAGCTACCGGTAGTCCTCCGACCTACACGCCCGTGAGGCAATGTCCTGTCACCACGTTCGCCCATCGCCGATGGGAAGGCACGTCGATCCCATGCATCATGGTTTGCATGGCGGACGTTTGACCGGCGGCGGCGAAACGAATAATGTGGAGGCCATTCCCGAAGACCCTCGCTCGAGGACTCTACCGATCAGGCCATGAGTCTCCCGCTTGCCGTTTCGATCGACCGTCTCGCGGTCCTGGACATCGTCCCGATCGGGCTCGCGATCCTGGGCCCGGAAGGCTGGGTCCGCTGGGCCAACGGCGAGTTGGCACGACTGGCCGGCCGGACGCGGGAAGAGTGCCTCGACCAGCGCTTCATCGAGCTGGTGGGCCTCATGGAGGAGGAGAAAGGCCTCCGCGGGGAGACCTGGTGCCGCCGCTCGGACGGAACGGCCGTCCTGCTGGAGATCTCCGGAGGGCCGCTGGCCGGAGGAGCCCGGGGTGACTCCTATCGCCTGGTGCGGGACATCACCCGGCAGCGGCAGGCGGAGGCGGAGCACTCGCATGCCCTCTCGGTGCACCGCGCCACGCTCGAATCGACGGCGGATGGGATCCTGGTGGTCGACCGCGAGGGGCGCATCGCCAGCTACAATCAACGCTTCCTCGAGCTGTGGCGGATCCCCGAGGACGTGGCCGCTTCCGGCCGGGATGACGACCTGCTGGCCTTCGCCCTGGACCAGGTCCGCGATCGGGAGGCGTTCGTCGCCCGCATCGGGCAACTCTACGCCGCACCCGAGGAGTCCAGCTACGATGAGATTCGATTCAAGGATGGCCGGATCTTCGAGCGCTATTCCCGGCCGCAGCACATCGAGGGGAAGGCGGTCGGACGGGTGTGGAGTTTCCGCGACGTGACCGAGGCCCGGCGGGGGCAGGAAGCGCTGCTGGAGAGCCGCCAACTGCTCGAGCTCTTCTTCGAGCAGTCGCTCGATGGGTTCTTCTTCATGATGCTGGACGAACCGGTCCGCTGGGGCGCCCGCGAAGACGACGAGGCGGTGCTGGATTACGTCTTCGCCCACGAGCGGATCACCAAGATCAACGAAGCGATGCTGGGCCAGTACGGCGCCACCGCCGATCAGCTCATCGGCCAGACCCCGGCCACCCTGTTCGCCTATGACCTGGAGTACGGGCGGACGCTCTGGCGCCGGCTGTTCGACGCCGGCCGGCTTCACGTCGAGACCCATGAGCGGAAGCTCGATGGCACGCCGATCTGGATCGAGGGAGACTACATCTGTCTCCACGACGCCGACGGCAGGGTCCTGGGCCACTTCGGGATCCAGCGGGACATCACCGAGCGGAAGCGGGCGGAAGAGGCGCTGCGCTTTTCCGAGGACAAGTTCGCCAAGGCCTTCCAGAGCTCTCCGCTCCGGGTGAGCATCAGCACCCTCAACGAGGGCCGGTTCGTCGAGGTGAACGAGACCTTCCTCCGGGACCACGGCTTCACCCGGGAGCAGGTGATCGGCCGCACCTCGCCCGAGCTGGGACTGTGGGCCGAGCCGACCCAGCGCCGGAAATTCGTGGAGACGGTGCGGCGGAACGGCCTGGTGCGGGACTACGAGTTCGCCGGACAGCTGCGCGGTGGGCGGGTGCAGACCACCTCCATCTCCGCGGAAGTGATCGACGTCGGCGGCGAGCCCTGCCTCCTGTCCGTGGCGACCGACATCACCGACCGGAAGGACGCCGAGGAAAAGGCGCGCCGGTCGCGCGCGGAGCTCCGCGCCCTGGCCGGGCGTCTGCTGCTGGTGCGGGAAGAGGAGCGCACCCGGATCGCTCGAGAGATCCACGACGAGCTGGGGCAGGCGCTGACCGGCCTCAAGCTCGACCTGGCCTGGCTCAAGCAACAGGTAGACGACCGGGGCGAGCTCGCCGAGTGGGTCCAGTCCATCGTGCAGCGCATCGACGGCACCATCGATTCGGTCCGGCGGATCGCCACCGACCTCCGGCCCAGCATTCTCGACCATCTCGGCCTGGTGGCCGCCATCGAGTGGCAGGCCCAGGAGTTCCAGCGGCGAACCAGTGTGACCACCGCGGTCCGGGTGAGCCAGCCCGAGATCACCGTCGACGACATCCTGGCCACGGCCGTCTTCCGGATGCTGCAGGAGACGCTGACCAACGTCGCCCGCCATGCCCACGCCACCCGGGTGGACATCGATCTCACTGTCGGCGACGTCGACATGACCCTCCACGTGCGCGACGACGGGCGGGGCATCACGCCGGCGGAGATCGCGGGCGGCCGCTCCCTGGGCCTGGTAGGCCTGCGCGAGCGGGCGATCGCCTGCGGCGGCATGCTCTTCATCGAGGGCACGCCGGGCCGCGGCACCCACGTGGCGGTGCGGGTCCCGCTCTCCGGGCACTCCATTCCGGGATGGGCGCCCTGATACGCATGCTGCTCGCCGACGCGGCCAACGCGCACGGTCTCATCGGGTAGGACTCCGTCACCCTCCTGTAGGTCTCCAACCGACACATCCGCAGTTCGAAGGACGAGCCCGGCATCGGCGTCGCGCCGATGGGCCGGGCCCGCGCCGCTCCGTAGCTTGCATCCCGATCACACCACCACGTGCACGAGCGACGTGCAAGGAGAGCCGGATGCAAGTACGAGGGCACCGGGCGCGGTGTGCGGACTCGCGCTCGGTGGGGCGTGGGTCCGGACGCCGGGCGCACGCCCGCGGCAGCAGCAGAAATCCTAGTCTTGCGCACAGAGCGGAAGCATCGCTCCGGCGGAGTACGATCTCCGGACTCCGCCGCCATTCCTCCCAGAAAGTGAGGCAGCATATGCGTCAGGTCACTCGAACGATCGGGATTCTCGCTCTGCTGGGCGCCGCCGCGGGCTGCGATGACAACAACGGCGGCGACATCAACGCGCCGCCGGCCGGGCCGATCGCGACGGCCATTTCCGCGACGGGCGACATCACCGCCAAGGTCAACGAGTACCGCGCGCTCCTGGGCGATCCGAAGAACGGCGGCACCACGCCGCCGCAGGCCGCCGGGCGCCGCGAGATCGGGTGGGACGGGGTGCCGGCCAACTTCAACAACGGCGACAACCTGTTCCCCGGCGACTTCTTCAACACCAGTGCCAAGCTCGGCGCCATTCTCACCACATCGGGCACCGGGTTCCGGAACGACAGCAGCCTCTTCGCAGGGGTGGATCCTTCGTACAGCGCGGAGTTCAACTTCTTCAGCGCGAACAAGATCTTCGCTCCGGTAGGGAGCAATCAGCTCGATGTCACCTTCCGGGTGCCGGGCACGACCACTCCCGCGCTGTCGAACGGCTTCGGCGCGGTCTTCTCGGACGTGGACACGCCCACCGCGAGCTACGTCAAATACTACGCCAACGACGGCCGGCTCCTGGGGCGCTACGACGTGCCCGTGCGGAGCGACGCGACGGGGTTGTCGTTCGTGGGCGTGAAGTACGACTCGGTCGCTGTGGCCCGGGTGCGTATCACCCTCGGCCAAGGCGCGCTGGGCGCGGGGATCAGCGACGTGAGCGCCGGCGGCACCCTGGACCTGGTGGTGGTCGACGACTTCCTGTATGGCGAGCCCCAGCCGGCCCAATGAACACTCTATTCGCGATCGTCGCCGTGGCGCTGCTCGGGATTCAGGCGGGCGCCTGCTCCATCGCCGGCTCCACCGAGCGGCCGGATGCTCCGCGCGAGCTGGTCATCAGGGCGGCGGAGTATTCCTTCCGTGCGGCGGACACCATCCCCGCCGGGATGGTGTCGGTGCACCTGGTGAACGACGGCGCCGAGGTGCACCACGTGCAACTGGTCCGGATCCGCCAGGGGCACAGCTTCGAGGAGTTTCGGGAGAGTGCCGCGAAGGGGAAGCCGTTTCCGTCATGGGTCACGCCCGTGGGCGGCCCCAACGCCTCGTCTTCCGGCGTCGACGCGAAGGTCGTGCTCGACCTCCCGGCGGGGCTGTACGCCATGCTCTGTCTCATCGCATCCGATGCCGACCGGACCGCTCATTACGCCAAGGGCATGATCCGGCCGCTCGTCGTCCTGGGCTCAGGCGGCGCCGCGCAGCGCCGGGAGCCAGCGGCGGATGGACGCATCGTGCTGACGGATTATGCGTTCGACGTTTCTCCAGACATTGGGGCGGGCCGGCACACCTTGCGGGTCGAGAATGCGGCCGCCCAGGCTCACGAGGTTGTCATTGTGCGGCTCATTCCGGGCAAGACGATGACAGACCTCTGGACCTGGTCCAAAGGGCCCAAGGGTGCTCCGCCAGTCATGCCGAATGGCGGCACAACCGTCATTGCCCCAGGCGGGGTCAACCTGATGACTGCCACGTTCACCCCGGGCGATTACGTCCTGGTCTGCTTCGCTTCGGATGCATCGGACGGACGGTCGCACCTGGCGCACGGGATGGTGCAGCAGTTCCGGGTGGACTAGGGTCAGAGAGTAGAGCGCGGAGCTCGGGCGGGTGCCAACCTCAGCGCGTCCGCAGCGCGATCATTGAACAGAATCAGGCGGATTACGTGGCGGCACCGCCGAGCCACACCGACTCCCCGACTTCCATCGTCCGAAACCGCTCCGCCGGCACCCCGCGGTCCCGCAACGCCTTCGCCAATTCGTGAACCGGCTCGTCGATTCCCTCCGGCGTCAGTTGGAACCTGCCGAAGTGCATGGCGATGCTCCGGCGCACCCCGAGATCGAGGTGCGCCTGTACTGCTTCCGCCGGATTCATGTGGATGTCCTTCATGAACCAGCGCGGCTGGTACGCTCCGATGGGGAGCAGCGCCAGATCGATGGGGCCCAGCCGAGCGCCGATCTCCCGGAGGTGTGGGCCATAGCCGGTATCGCCGGCGAACAGTATCCGGTACCCACCGGCCTGGATCAGGAACCCGCCCCACAGCGCGCGGTTCCGATCGAACATGGTTCGCGCCGAGAAGTGCTGAGCGGGCGTGAGCGTGATGGGGAGGGGTGTGCCGCCCGCGGTCTCCCACCAGTCGATCTCCTCGACCTGGCGGATGCCCGCCGGTCGAAGCAGCCGGCCATTCCTGAGCGGGGTCACGAACGCTGGATGAAAGCGGTGCTCGATTCGCCGCAGGGTGCTGAGATCGCAGTGATCGTAGTGATTGTGGCTCAGAAGAACGAGCGAGATCGGGGGCAGGTCATCGAAGTGTACGCCGGGCTCCCGAACCTGACGTGGCCCCGCGAAGGAGACCGGACTCGCGCGCCTGGAGTACACCGGATCAGTCAGCACGCCGACGTCAGCGACCTGAATGAGAAACGAGGCATGACCGACGAACGTGACGACCACCTGGTCCGGCCCGGGGGTAGGCGGCCGCCGCGGCTTGACCCGAACGCCCGACGGCCACCGGGTCCAGGGCGTGAGCAGCAGCCGCGGTACCATCCACAGCGGTTGGCCGTTCGCGCCGCTCGGATTGAAGAACCGGTGGCCATCGAAGTGATCGGTGCGGCGTATCATGTCACGCGGCTACCGCAGCTCAACGCGCCCACGCGGCGTCTCCAGCGCGGCGATGAGCGCTGGGGTGGGCCCCCGCGAGACTGGAAGCTCGATGCCAAGGTGCCGTAGCAGACGACCGATCATCACCGGATCAGGATGCTCCGCCCGCAGCTCCACCAGCTCCGCTCCACCGGGCGCGTGGTCGGCTGGATGTGGGCTCCGGCCCCAATCGATCAGGAAAGGCACCAGTCCGTCGCCCTGCCGCATGTCGGGGTCCGTGAGTCGCCAGCAGAGCGTCTGCCCATTGTCCTGCTGGCGTTGGCCGCGACGCACCTCGCCCAGCTCCAGCCCGGCCTGGCGGGCCAGGTCCGCTCGGTGCTCGAGATCCTCGCCTTTGGCAGCCCAGGTGATGAGGCGCGGGTTGGCGAGATCGTCCAACCCGAACCAGCGCGGGCCGGCGGGAGTCGGTTGCGAGAAGTCCGGGGCGAGGAGCTCCAGGTACATCGCCGGTCCGAGCCCGATCAAAGCGTTCCGCGTCCCCTGACCGATGTGGCGCCCCCCAAGCGCGGCCCGAACACCAGTGAGCGCCTGGAGACGATCGATCTCCTGTTCCAGGTCGCGTCCGCCCCAGACGAGGTGATCGATGGGCGGCAATGGAGGGGACGTGGGGTGTCTGGCTTGAAAGGGATCGCGAAACCTAGCGGTGTGCTGGCCGTGCGGCCAACGCCCCCGAGCTCACACCACCGCTGGCTCGCCGCGGCGAGCCGCTCCCGGCCCAGTTGTGGGTCCCGTGTGCAGTGCCCTGCATGGTGAGCATCCACGCGTCCGGCCGCGGAATGCGGAGAAGTCCGAACCCGCGAGAGGCGCCCGGATCCGTGACAGGTGGTATGCGGCTTGCCCTTCCGCCCCAGAACCGCCACGCCGCGGCGGTTGTGACCCATGCGAAGCCCTCGCCCCCCGCAGATCGCCTGGAAAGGCAGGAAGTCGCCACATGGCCCAAGCGCCCGTTCAACGCGTGGGAGGCTCCGGGGTAGAGCGTCCAGCGCCAGAGGCGCCGGCCGAGTTCGCCGAGCTTCTCCAGTCAGCGCCCCGGCACGCCCTGGGGCTCACCGCGCTTATCGCCCTGTCCGTGGCGTGCGCCCGACCCGCCGCTCGCTGCGCGGAGTGCCAGTCGACCGTCGTGGTCGC
The DNA here is from genome assembly GCA_045803515.1 of Gemmatimonadales bacterium. Lineage (GTDB taxonomy): Bacteria > Gemmatimonadota > Gemmatimonadetes > Gemmatimonadales > GWC2-71-9 > CAVVWJ01. The sequence goes on along the minus strand of JBJMOX010000384.1, from coordinate 279 downwards.
CGCGGTGGGAGAGCCCAGCGCGCTGGTGCCGCCGCTGGTGTACGAGACCATCGGCCGGGACATCGGCGACCTGGTCTACGAGCGGCTGGCCGATCTCACGGCCGGACGGCCTCCGGCGGACACCGCGGCGTACCGGCCCGGCCTGGCCGCGAGCTGGGAGCGGCTTGACTCACTGACCTGGCGATTCCATCTCCGGCCCGGGGCGCACTGGCAGGATGGCCCACCGGTCACCGCCGAAGACGAGCGATTCTCGTTCGACGCCTTCAGCGATCCGGTGCT
>JBJMOX010000042.1:0-3659 GCA_045803515.1 Gemmatimonadales bacterium | reverse complement strand
TTTGTCGCTGACCGAGATCAGTGCGCGCGGCATGTCGACCGGATCACGGAACGGACTCCATCGGTTGGGGAATGGGCACGGGGCGGCCCGCGGCGGCGGCGGCGAGCACGACGGCCGGAAGCAGACGATGCTCGACCTCGAGTACCCGCGCGGCGAGGCGGTCAGGCGTGTCGTCGGGCAGCACCGGGACCCGCGCCTGGCCCAGCACCGGCCCCCGGTCGTACGCCTCATCCACCAGGTGCACCGTGGCTCCGCTCTCCCGCGCCCCGCTCGCCAGGACGGCCTCGTGCACCCGGTGCCCGTACATGCCCTTCCCGCCGAAGGCGGGAAGCAGGGCCGGGTGAATGTTCAGGATGCGATTGCGGAAGCGGACGATGACGGGGGCCGGAACCAGCTTCAGATATCCGGCGAGGACGACGAGCTCGGTCCCGTGTCGTTCCAGCCGCGCCAGCCACTCGGCGGCATCGGCAGGATCGGAGAGTACCTCGGCGGGCACCCCGTATTCTCGGGCGAGGTCCAGCGCGGCGGCATCCGGGCGGTCGGACAGCGCCAGCACGACTCGCGCCGGGGCACCCGGCCCGAGCGCGCGGAGCAGCGCCTGGAGATTGCTGCCGCGCCCCGAGACGGCCACGGCGACGCGCATCGTCATGGCCGAAGAAGGTAATGGCACGGGGGGCGACCCGCCTAGGCCGCGAGCACGTGGCGAACCGCGGCCTCCAGATCGGGAACGATCAGCCAGGATCGCGCCTCCGGAAGCAGTGCCTCTTCCCGGCCCGACCCGGTGAGCAGCAACACGCCCTTGCCGCCGAACGCCCGGGCGGCGGTCAGGTCCCGCAGCCGGTCGCCGACCCACCAGCTCGCGGCCAGGTCGATGTCGAGATCGCGAGCGGCCTCGCGATAGAGTCCGGGCCCGGGCTTCCGGCAGTCGCAGGGCCCGGTGATCTCGGGGAGATGGGGACAGTGATAGTGTGCGTCGAGCCGAGCCCCCTCGCCGGCCAGCAGCTCGTCCAGCCGGCGCCTGATCGCCTGGTACTCCGCCTCGGTGAGCTTTCCGCGCGCGATCCCCGACTGGTTGGTCGCCACCACCGCGAGGATGCCGGCCTCGTTGAGCGCACGCAGCGCCGGGGCGACGCCTGGCAGGAGTCGCACGGCCGAAGGCTCACGGAGATAGTGGAGATCCTCGATCAGGGTGCCGTCGCGGTCGAGGAACGCCGCGCGCCTCCCGCTCACGCGAGCAGCGCCTGCTCCAGCGCCTGGGCTACCGTGGGGAAGGAATCTTCCGGCAAGGTGCGCGGGTCGAGCAGCACCCGGTCACCAGCCACCCGGGTGACTACCGGCGGCTCCGCTACCCGGAGCCGGAGGGCCAGACTGTCCGGCCCCATCTCACCCGCATCGAGCGCGACCACGGTGGTGGGCAGCACGGCACCGGGGAACGCTCCCCCGCCAACCGCGGACTGCCCCGGCTGGATCTGCGCGTGGAGCGATGCGGGGCAAAGTGCCGCGAGCCGCGCCGCCCTGGCCATGAGCTCGCTGGCGTCGAGGGTCAGCATCCGGAGCACCGGAATCGACCGGATGGCCGCGTCCGGCTCCTGATAGAGGGCGAGCGTGGCCTCGAGCGCGGCCAGAGTCAGCTTGTCGGCACGGAGCGCGCGCGCGAATGGGTTCGCGCGGCAGTGGGCCACCAGCGGCGCGCGCCCCACCATGCATCCGGCCTGCGGTCCACCCAGCAGCTTGTCACCACTGAAGAGCACCAGCCCCGCGCCCGCCGCGAGAGCGTCGGCCACGCGCGGCTCCGACGTGAGCCCCCAGGGCGCAAGGTCGGCCAGGAGCCCGCTCCCCACGTCATAGAGGTAGGGAACGCCGGCCTCCTCCGCGAGACCGGCCAGCGCGTCCGGCTCGGGCGAGGCCACGAACCCGCGCTGCTCGAAGTTCGAGCGGTGGACGGTGAGGATGGCACCGACATTCTGGTCCAGTGCCCGGCGATAGTCCTCGAGATGCGTGCGGTTGGTGGTGCCGATCTCCCGCAGGTGGGCCCCGCTCCGCGCCAGGATGTCGGGAATCCGGAAGGAGCCGCCGATCTCGATGAGCTCGCCCCTGGAAATGAGCACCTCGCGGCCGGCCGCATGCGCGTTGAGCGCGAGCACCAGGGCCCCGGCGGCGTTGTTCACCACAAGCGCGTCCTCGGCCCCGGTGACCCGGCGAAGCAGGAGCCGGCAGTGGTCGGTCCGGCTGCCGCGGGTGCCGGAGGAGAGATCGAACTCCAGATTGCTGTACCCGCCCGCGATGGCGATCACCGCTCGGACTGCCGCGTCCGCGAGCGGCGCCCGGCCGAGGTTGGTATGGAGGATGACGCCGGTGGCGTTGAGCACCGGGCGAAGGCCCGGCCGGGTGCGCTGCTCCAGCCGGTCCGCGATCTCGCTTCCCCAGTCCTCGGGTGGACCGGCCCGCCGGGTCCGGGCCGCGGCGAGCGAATCGCGGACGGCTTCCACCACGGCGCTCCGCGGCGCCACCCGGAGGAGCGCCTCGACGGCAGGCTCTTGCAGGAGCCGGTCCACCGAGGGGAGCTGACGCCGGGCGTCGGTCACTTCTTCTTCTTGGGTGGGGGCTTGCGCTTGGTACTGTCGCCCGCCTGCCGGAGCGAGTCCGCCGCGGCGCGTTTGGGCACGGTGAGCGCGGCATGAGCGGAGCCGGCCACACCAGTCACGTTCCGCAGGTTGACGATCTCCACATCGTACTTGGCCTCCGGCTTCCACGGCTGGGCGACCCGGACGACGAGATTGTCGAACAGCGGCGGGCGGGAGGTGAGCGGCGCGGCCGCGGCTGCCTGGCCCCGAAGCTTGCCCGCGGCCTGCTCGAGCTGCCGTCGCCCGGCGCGACTCCGCTCGGTGGTATCGCTGGGCGGCCGCCGGCGCGCCGTGGTATCGGCGCGGAGGGTGTCGCGGCCGGTGGTGTCCCGGCCGGTCGAGTCGCGCGCCGTGCGGGCTGGCGCGTGGAGCGAGTCGTCCAGCCGCTGGGGCAGCAGAGAGACGACACGTATCGGCGTCGAATCCGGCAGGATCCGGATCCGCACCTTGCTGGTGTCGAACCGCTGGCGTGGGTCGAGCATCTGGGTGAACTCGAGCGTCGCCGACATGCTGTCCTTGACGGTGCTGCCGCGGATGCGCGGGGGCGTCGTGTCGTGCACGAAGGCCCAGAGCTCGCGCACCGCGGAGGTGCCGCGCTTCACCCGGACGCTGTCGAACGCTTCGCGACCGTCGGCCTGAAGGTTGTGGTTCTCGTCCAGCACGCCACGCACCAGATAGTCTCCGTCCGGCACCGGGCCAAGGGTGAACTTACCGCTCGAGTCGGTGAGGGACCGGTACGGCAGGCTGTCGGGGAGGAGGATCGCTTCGACCAGCGCGGTCGGTGCCGGGCGGGCGGTACTCCAGTCGACCACGAGACCCTCGAGCTTGGCCTTGGGCAGCGGGGCGCCGGTGCTGAAGGTGACGACCCGTCCCGTCGCGCTCCGGTTCCGGCGCAGGTCGGTGACGCCGGGAAGCAGCTCGACCCGGTACACCCGGTCGCGCCGCCACCCCTCCGCTGGGTGAACCGAAATCTTGTCGCGACGCCACTCCACTTTCGGCACCCGCGTGGTCGGGGAGAGAATGACCAGTCGCTCG
>JBJMOX010000383.1:0-6443 GCA_045803515.1 Gemmatimonadales bacterium | reverse complement strand
TCGCCCTCGTGGTGGGACTCGGCCTGCTGCCGGCGCTCCGGAGCTCGGGCGCGCTGAGTGGCGCGCTCCGGGAAGGCGCGGGGGCCAGCCGGGGACCGGTGCGGCGACGGCTCCGGGCCTCGCTGGTCGTGGGCGAGATCGCGCTCGCGCTGGTGCTGCTCACCGGTGCGGGGCTCCTGGTGCGGAGCCTCGAGCGACTCCAGCGCGTGCGCACCGGCTTCGACGAGGACCGCCTGCTGGCCGTGCCGATCATGCCCACTTCGTCGAAGTACGCCAGCCCCGAGGGCGCGCTCCAGCTCTACCGCGACGTCGCCGCCGCCGTAGCCGCGCTCCCCGGCGTCCGCTCGGTGGCGCTCACCAACCACGTGCCGCTGAGCGGCGCTTGGATCAATACCCCGCTCGAGGTGGAGGGCGCCGCCGCGGGTGAGAGCGATGAGGCACTGTTCCGCGAGGTGGACACCGCCTACTTCCGCACGGCGGGCATCCCGATTGTGCGCGGCCGCGCCTTCACCGCCGATGACCTGGCGCACCCGGGCGACGCAGTGCTGGTCAACCAGGCGCTCGCCGCGCGCTACTGGCCCGGCGGCGACGTCCTGGGCAAGCGGGTCACCGTTCGCAAGTCCGCGCAGGGGCGGCCCGAGTTCGGGGAACCGGTGCACGCAACGATCGTGGGTGTAGTGGGCAACGTGCGGCACTATTCGCTCGACACCGACTTCGTCCCGGAGGTCTACCTGCCCTATACGGTCACGGTCTGGGGGTGGATGTCGCTCGTCGTGCGGACCGCCGGCGATCCCGCGGCGATGGTCCCGACTGTTGCTCGCGCGGTCCACGCCGTCGAGCCCGATCTCCCCCTCGAGGGGGCGTCGTTCGGCAAACGGGTGTATGACCTCCCGACGGCGCTCCGGCAGTCGCTGGCCTATCGCCGGTTCATCACCGGCCTGCTCGGCGCGTTCGCATTGCCCGCCCTGCTACTCGCGGCGCTGGGGATATACGGGGTGGTGGCCTACTTGGTGGCGCAGCGCGGGCGGGAGATCGGGATCCGCATGGCGCTGGGCGCGCAACGCCGGGACGTGCTCGCGCTGGTGCTGCGGGAGGGAATGCGGCTCGCGGCGGTCGGCGTGCTGCTCGGAGCCGCGGGCGCGGTTGCAACGACGCGATGGCTCAGGTCCGAGCTGTACGACACCAGCGCAACCGATCCAATCACCTTCGTGCTGGCCGCGGTGGTGCTGGCCGGCATCGCCCTGCTCGCGACGATTCTCCCGGCCCGCCGAGCGACCGCGATCGATCCGGCCCGAACGCTCAAATCCGAGTAGGTGGGCCCCGGTCGTAGTCCTTGCCGGGATCGCATCTGTGCATATATTGCACAAATCACATCGCAGAATTACAGAAAACGAGGATTCATAGGCCAATTCACCGCGGCGTAGTGCACATTCTGCACCTTGCGTCGTTCAGTACGCGTCCATGGGAAACCGCCGGTGACCCGGTGCCGATCGTCCAGCTGCTCGAGCTCCCTTCGGTCCGGAGATGCCTGTGGTGGCCACCAATGACGTCGATAGCCACTTCGATCGGCTGATCTCGCGTTTCCAGTCGGTGGCCTCGCCGCTCCGCCAGCAGCTGCGTGAGCTGCACGCGAGGTTTCAGCCGGTCACCGACGGCTCCATCGCCCGGTACATCCCCGAGCTCGCCCTGGCCGACCCGGACTGGTTCGGCATCAGCGTGGTGACGCTCGACGGGCAGATCTGCGAGGTGGGCGACAGCGCCCAGCCGTTCACGATCCAGTCGGTTTCCAAGCCCTTCGTCTATGGGCTTGCCCTGGACCATCACGGCGTGTTCGACGTCTTGCGACGGGTGGGAGTGGAGCCGACCGGCGACCCCTTCAATAGGGTGGCGGTGGATGAGCTCTCCTGCCGCCCGCACAATCCCATGGTGAACGCCGGCGCGATCGCGACGACCGACCTGGTGCCCGGCGCCGGTCCCACCGAGCGGCTGCACGTGCTGCTCGACGCCTTCCGCCGCTACGCCGGCCGGGAGGTGCAGATCGATGGGGCGGTCTTCACCTCGGAGCGGGAGACGGGCCACCGCAACCGCGCCATCGCCCACCTCCTGCGCAATTTCGGCAGCCTCTCACCGCGCATCGAGGAGACGCTGGACCTCTATTTCCAGCAATGCTCGGTGCTGGTGACCAGCCGCGACCTCGCCACGATGGCGGCGACGCTCGCCAACAGCGGGGTCAACCCGCTCACCGGCGAGATGGCGATCGCCGCCGACAACGTGCGCCACGTCCTCTCGGTCATGTACAGCTGTGGCATGTACGACTCGGCCGGCCAGTGGGCTTTCGAGGTGGGGCTCCCGGCCAAGAGCGGCGTGAGCGGCGGGGTACTCGTGGTGGTGCCGGGCCAGGGAGGCATCGGCGTCTACTCGCCGCTGCTCGATTCGTCCGGCAACAGCATCCGCGGCGTGAGCGTCTGCCGCGAGCTCGCGCGCGGTTACGACCTGCACGTGCTGAACGGTCCCCACCGCGCCACCGGTCTCCGCGACGCGGCACGCCGGGCCGGCTCCTGATGGTCGGCGCCGATCTGCTGGCTGCCGTGGCCCTGGCTGTCGCACTGCCGGCGGCGGCGCTGCTGGTCCGCTCCATGGGCGCCCTCCGGGTACGGGCCGGCGAGCTCGAAGCCGCCAATGCCGCTCTCGAGCGCGCCTGCGAGGCGGCGGAAGTGGCGAGCGAGACCAAGAGCGCCTTTCTGGCCAACATGAGCCACGAGCTCCGCACGCCCCTCAACGCGATCATCGGGTACAGCGAGATGCTGGAGGAGGAGGCCCTCGAGCACCAGCTTCCCACCCTCGCCGCCGATCTCGCCAGGATCCGCCGAGCCGGAACGCACCTGCTCTCGCTCATCAATGACGTGCTCGATCTCTCGAAAATCGAGGCCGGGCGCATGCGGCTTCATCTCGAGCCGTTCGACGTCGGGGAGATGATGGCGGACGTCGTGAGCAGCGTGCAACCGCTCGTCGGGCAGCGCGGCAACAGGCTGGAAGTGGTCTGCCCGCCGAGGCTCGGGGACATGCGCGCCGACGTGGTGAAGGTGCGGCAGATTCTGCTCAACCTCATCGCCAACGCCTCGAAATTCACCGATCTGGGCCACATCGGCCTGGCCGCGACGCGGGTGGTCGACCGGGGGAGAGACTGGCTGGTCTTCGAGGTGCGCGACACCGGGATCGGGATGACCGCCGAGCAGATCGGCCGGCTGTTTCAGCCCTTCGTCCAGGCGGACGACTCCACCACCCGGAAGTACGGCGGGACCGGCCTGGGCCTCGCCATCTCCCGGCGCTTCTGCCGGATGATGGGCGGCACCATCGCGGTGGAAAGCCAGCCGGGCAAAGGCTCCTGCTTCCGGGTGCGGCTGCCGGCCGAGGTGGCGGAGCCCGAGGAGAGCGATACCGGCGAGCGCCCGACCGGCATGACGGCTGAGCACGCGGCGCTGCTCGGGCCGGGAGCAACGACGGTGCTGGTGATCGACGACGATCCCACGGTTCACGAGCTGGTCCACCGGACGCTCACGCGCGACGGATTCTCGGTGCTCGGTGCCGTCAGCGGCGCCGAAGGGATCGCCGCCGCGCACGCTATCCGCCCGGCCGTGATCACGCTCGACGTGGTGATGCCCGGCCAGGACGGCTGGCAGGTGCTTCGCGCCCTCAAGGGCGATCCGGTCCTCGCGGATACCCCGGTGATCATGGCGTCGATCCTGGATGAACGCCCGCTGGCCTTTTCGCTCGGTGCCTCCGACTACCTGGTCAAGCCGATCGACCGCGACGAGCTGTTGCGGGCCGTGCGTGGCCAGCGGTGCGCCGCGCCGGCCGGCGCCTCATAGTCGGGCGGCGCCGGCACCGTGCCCAGGATCCTTCTGATCGAGGACAACGAGATGAACCGCGACATGCTCTCGCGCCGGCTCGCCCGCCACGGCTACGACGTGGTCATGGCAGTGGACGGAGAACAGGGGGTGGCGATGGCGGCCTCGGAACACCCCGACCTGATCCTGTTGGACATGAGCCTGCCGCTGATCGACGGCTGGGAGGCGGCGCGCCGCATCCGGCGAGAGCAGACCGAGCGCGGCGTGCCCATCATCGCGCTCACCGCGCACGCGATGGACGGCGATCGGGAAGAGGCGCAGGCGGCCGGCTGCGACGATTACGACACCAAGCCCATCGAGCTGCCCCGCCTGCTGGCGAAGATGCAGTCGCTCCTCGCGAGCCGGTCGTGAGCGCTCCGGCCGCGGCTCCGGTGGCCTCGCCTGCGGCGCGTCTCCGGCACGATCTCCGGACCCCAGTGAACCACATCCTCGGGTATGGCGAGATGCTCATCGAGGACGCGGAGGCCTCCGGCCGGATGGACCGGCTCGGCGCTCTCACCCGGATCCGCGAGACGGCCCGCGAGATGATCCAGCTCATCGACGCGGTGCCGACCACCTTCGAGCGCCTGGGCGCGGCGCTTCGCGACCCCGCGTATCGCGTGCTGGTGGAGCTCGACGAGCTGCGGCATGCCGGAGCACCCCTCGGTCCCGGCGAGGGGGCCGATCTCCAGCGCATCACCGATGCCGCGGGCGTGCTCCTCCGTCTGGCCGACCACCGCGTGGCGGTCGGAACGACCGCCGAGGCGGTCAGGCCGCCTGCCCCGCGGGCAGACCGGCTCGACGACCCAATCGGGAGGACACCATCCGCTCGTATCCTCGTGGTAGACGACGACCCGGCCAACCGCGAGCTCCTCGCCCGGCGGCTCGAGCGAGAGGGTCACCTGGTCGTCTTTGCAGCGGACGGGCCCCAGGCACTCGCGCTCCTCGACTCGGATGGCCCTGACCTGGTGCTGCTCGACGTGATGATGCCCGGCATGGATGGCGACGAAGTGCTTCGCCGGCTCAGGGCCGACCCGCGCCACGACAATCTGCCGGTCCTGATGATCTCCGCCCTCGACGAGCAGGACGCCGTGGTGCGCTGCCTCGAGATCGGCGCGGACGACTACCTGCCCAAGGGAGTGGATCCGGTGCTGCTCCGCACGCGGATCGGCGCCTGCTTGAAAAAGAAGCGCCTGCGCGACCAGGAGCTCGCCTACCTCCGGCACGTGCGGCTGCTCACCGCCGCGGCCGCCACGCTCCAGACGAGCACCTTCGACGACGCCACCATCGAGGAGGTGGCGAGGCGGCCCGACACGCTGGGGAACCTGGCGCGGGTGTTCCGCGACGTGGCACGGGAGGTCCGGACCCGCGAGCTCCGGCTCACTGCCCAGGTGGCGCAGCTCCGCATCGAGATCGACGACGCGAAGAAGTCCCGGGCCGTGTCGGAGATCGTGGAGACGGACTACTTCCAGGACCTGCAGCGGAGGGCCGCGGAGCTCCGCCGGCCTCTGCAGCCGCGCTGAGACAGACCGTCCTGCCATGGCCAGGATCATCTCCGTCCATTCCTTCCGCGGGGGCACCGGCAAGTCCAACATCTCCGCCAATCTCGCCGTCGCGCTCGCGCTCGAGGGCAGGCGCGTCGCGGTGGTGGACACCGACATCCAGTCGCCCGGCATCCACATCCTCTTCGGCCTGTCGGAGGAGCGGATGAGCCCCGCCCTCAACGACTACCTCTGGGGTCGCTGCGCCATCGAGGCCGCGGCGCATGATGTGTCGCCCGAGGCAGTGCGCGCGGCCGGCGGGTGCGTGCTGCTGGTGCCCTCGAGCATCAAGGCGGGTGAGATCGCGCGAGTACTGCGGGAGGGGTACGACGTGGGCAAGCTCAACGAGGGATTTCACGCGCTGATCGAGCGGCTGGGGCTCGACCATCTTCTCATCGATACCCATCCCGGGCTCAACGATGAGACCCTGCTCTCGATCGCGGTCTCCGACGTGCTGTTCCTGGTCCTCCGGCCCGACCAGCAGGACTTCCAGGGCACCGCGGTGACGGCGGAGGTGGCGCGACGGCTCGGCGTCCCGGAGCTCCTGCTGGTGGTGAACAAGCACGCGCCGTGGCTCGACCGGGAGGCCCTGTGCCTGCAGGTGGAGTCGACCTACGGCGCTCGGGTCGCGGGAATGTTCGCCCATGCCGACGAGATGCTGGAGCTGCAGAGCGGAGGGATATTCACGCTACACTATCCGAAGCACGACTTCAGCAGGGGCATTGCCGCGATAGCGCGGGCGCTGACCGGGGCGGCGACTCGGCTCCACTCCGCTTGATCCCGGCCGTCACGAATTCTATCGAAACCGGTCAAGGTGACCGGGTGTCTGCAAAAGGGAGACGAGACGAACGAATTCGTCATTACCGACAAGGCGGGCAAGAAGTATGAGCTCCTGAGCAAGTCCGTGGCGCTCGGCGAGCATGTCGGTCATACCGTGGCCGTGAAGGGCACCGCGATCACGGAAGAAAAGGTAGAAAGCGCAAAAGAGGAGAAGAGCGAGAAGGGTAAAGAGGCC
>JBJMOX010000382.1:0-12774 GCA_045803515.1 Gemmatimonadales bacterium | reverse complement strand
GGCGAACTAATCATGGCCCGGAATGGAAGGTGGGATAGATGTGACCCGAGGAGACCCGCACCGAGCCGCGCGGGACTGGTCGCTTGACAGACCCCGTACAGCGCGATAAGCCGCTGCAAGGCAGCAGGCAGCTGATCGATGTCTGCGCGCTCTTGAGTTGAGGCGTCGGCCGAGGAGCGATGCTAGGAGCGGCTTGCTCAGCTTCGCACCGCAGTCGCTCTGAATTCCGCCACACGAACGGCGAGATCAAGCTCACGCCCATCGGTGGCTAAGCGGGCGGGCGTGCCAAAAGGCTGGCGGCCGAAAGGGCGGGGGGAAGCAGGCCGGGACAAATTAGTCCTCCGCGCGCCACGGTGCTGACGGCCGCGAAGGACCCCAAGACCGCCGAGTTGACGAAGGGGAGCGCTGCGTCCGTCATTCATTCGGACACCGACACACGCCCGCTCTCACCCCCCTGGAGGTCCCCATGCGTCGCTCGCTTCTGCTCCCGACCGCCGGGCTCGCCGTGACTCTCGGCTGCGCCGACCAGCAGTCACCCACTGCTCCCACCGACCCGCTCACGCCCTCACTGCGTGCTGAGCGGGTTCCCGTCCTCTCGCCCGTCCTTCTCGGGGGTGACCCCAGTAATCCGGTCGCAGTCCAAGCCGGCTTCGAGGCGGGGCTCACGGCCGAAGATATATGCCCCGACAATGGTGAGCACGTAGACCCGAACGCGCAGGGGCAGGGCATTTTCACCCCACCTGGTGGACTCATCGTGCACGTCTCCGCTCGCGACGTGAGTCTGGTTGTGTATGAGTTCGGCGAGGGGATTGTCACGGACATTTGCCAGTTGGTCGGGGCGCCGATCCTGGGGACCGGCTCCGGGAAGTACACCATCAATTTCGAGGTCACTGGCCCTGGGGTCACCGCCGTCCACGCTACGGTACAAGGCATCATAGACCTGACGAGCGGCGGGCAAGCCCGCGTGCTGGGCACGGCTCGGGTGCTCATTCTGCCGGATGGCACGTTGAAGTTCGACGTGGAGCAGGTCAGGCTGACGCTGCTCTGACCACGGACGCACTAGAGGAGCGGAACAGGGGTGGCCCCTTGCCACCCCTGTTCACGTACTACCCGAAAGCTGTTACACTCAAAACCGGACACTGCCGGATTTGCGTATACTCTATCAGCCCGGTAGACTAAGGAGAATATTGGGCGTCCGCGCCCCGGTTCGATACCTTTGGCCGCCGGAGAATTCCCTATGAAAGCCCTGCAGGTCGCCGTCAACACCGACAGTGTGTACGCCCTTGGCATGATCGATCAGGTGCGCTGCATCCAGCGGCGCCTGAATGGATTGTGGGGGGCGTGGCAGAACACCGGCGCGAACGCGAAGCGCCTGGTGCACGGCGGTAACGTGATCGCACGGATCGGCCTGGATGACCGCGTGTCCGCCCTTCAAAGGAGACCCAGGGGCTCCTGGTTCACCTGGGACTTCCGCGCAACCGAGCTGGTCGCGACCCACACCGCGAAAGGCACCCCGGCCCTGTTCGCCACGGCCGGGGACCGGGTATGGCACGCCTGGAAGCGCACTCCATCCTCGTCCTGGAGCGAGTGGGAAGCTCTCGACGGCACGGTCGCCGGCATCGACGCGGATCGGATTCGCGGCGGGGGGCTCGCAGTCTTCGGCATCAGCGGCGGAAAGGTATTCCATACCTGGCAGGACCGACCCTTCTCGCGCTGGCACCCCTGGAACGGCCTTGAGGCCCCTGCCGGCGGTGCCAAGGCGCTCCGGGTCACCAGCATCGCCCACGGCGGGTTGGTGGTGTTCGCGATCGGTGGCGACGACGCGGTGTACCACCGCTGGCAGGATCTACCGTTCGGGCGCTGGCACCCCTGGGAGCCGCTTGGCGGAGCCGTCAAGACCTTCACGGTGACCAAATCTCCGCAGGGAGGTCTGGTGCTGGTCACGACCGGCCTCGATGACGTGGTTCGCTATCGTTCGCAGCCGAAACCGTTCGGTGTGTGGGACCCATGGACGGACCTCGGACGCAAGGCCAGGAGCATCGCCGCGCAAGCGGGCTACACCGCCGGCGTCGAGGTATTCGCCATCGGATTGGACGACGAGCTCTACCACACGTGGCACGAGGAGCCGGGCGAGCCGTGGATGGATTGGATGCTGCTCGACCACGAGCTCTCGCCGCTGCGTCACTTCCGAGACGCAACCGCCGGTCAGGTACGGCAGGCGGAGCAATAGCCCGTCATCCATGGGGGAATGGGCCTTGCCCATTCGTGGCCGCGCGGCTATCTTAGTGTGTCGGAACGCGTTTGCGGAACCGATATCGACGTGATCAGGCAGGGGCTGGCGTTGAGCCAGCCCCTTTTTTCATGTCGTTTCAATCAACCGTAGTCGGCCGTGCGGCATGTCCCCACTCCGATTACATCAGTTCAAGGAGTAGGAAATGGCACGCACCACCGGCACGGTCAAGTGGTTCAATGACGCCAAGGGCTTCGGCTTCATCACCCCCGAGGACGGTCAGAAGGACTGCTTCGTCCATCATTCGGCGATCCAGGCCCAGGGCTTCAAGAGCCTGGCCGAAGGCGAGCGGGTTGAGTTCGACGTCGTCCAGGGCCAGAAGGGCCCCGCGGCCGAGAACGTCGTCAAGCTGCAGTAGCCCGAACACCGGACGCCCCATGGCACGGTGACGGCCGGCCCGCCTTCCAGGCGGGCCGGCTGTTTTTCGTTGAGGCTGAATTACCAGGAGGCATCGTGACCGGCATTCTCGGCCTGCATCACGTCACCGCCATCGCCAGCGATCCGCAACGCAACCTGGACTTCTACGCCGGCCTGCTCGGCCTCCGGTTGGTCAAGCGCACGGTCAACTTCGACGACCCCGAGACCTACCACTTCTACTTCGGCGACGAGGTCGGCACCCCCGGCAGCATCCTGACCTTCTTTCCGTGGCCCGGGGCTCGAAGCGGGCGACAGGGTCCGGGCCAGGTTGCCGTCACCTCCTTCGCGATACTCCCCGGCGCGCTCGGGTTCTGGATCGAGCGGCTGGTACGGCATGGGATCAGGTACGAGTGTCCCACGAAGCGCGGGGCGTCGGCGGCCCGGGCGGAGCAGGTCATCGCGTTCAGGGACCATGACGGGCTGATGCTCGAGCTCGTCGCCCACCCGGAAGCCGAGGCTCGCCCGGCATGGGCGGACGCCCCGGGCATCTCTCGCGACCAGGCCATTCATGGCTTCCATAGCGTCGCGCTCTGGGTCGAGACCGGTGAGCCGACCGAGAAGATCCTGGTGGACACGCTCGGCTTCCGCCCGGTGGGCGAGGAGGGCTCGACCAGGCGATTCGCCGTGGGGGATGGCGGCCCCGGCACCTTGGTAGACCTGCGAGTGACCGGCGGGTTCGTGCGCGGCGCCGCTGGCGCCGGCACCGTGCATCACGTGGCGTGGAGCGTGGCGGACGACGGGGAGCAGCTCGTGGTTCGCGACCTGGTGGACAAGGCCGGATTGAGCCCGACTCCGGTCATCGACCGGAGCTACTTCCACTCGGTCTACTTCCGCGAGCCGGGCGGGGTGCTCTTCGAGTTGGCGACCAGGCCTCCCGGATTCACCATCGACGAGCCGCTGGAGCGCCTCGGCGAGCGCTTGATGCTGCCGGCGCAGTACGAGCCTCATCGGGCGGAGATCGAGGCCGTTCTCCCTCAGATTCACCTGCCGGTCCCTCCCTCCGATGCCTCATTCTTCGCATCCACCACCGGGCCCGAGGACGTGAGCGGCGACGCGCTGGGCTTCGTCCATCGCTACATCCCCCCGGCCGCGGGCGCCGAGCTGGCGGGAAGCACGACGCTGCTCCTCCTGCATGGCACCGGCGGGGACGAAGAGGATCTTCTCCCGCTGGGACGCGCGCTTCTTCAGGGCGCCGGGATGCTGAGCCCACGGGGCAAGGTGCTCGAAGGTGGAGCACCCCGCTTCTTCCGTCGCCTCCGGGAGGGTGTCTTCGATCAGGAGGATCTGGCCCGGCGGACCGAAGAGCTGGCGGACTTTGTCGAGGGGGCCGCGAAGACCTACAATCTCGATCCGAACGGCATCGTGGCCGTTGGATTTTCGAACGGAGCCAACATTGCCGCAAGCATATTGCTGCGGCGCCCCGGCCTGCTTCGAGGGGCGGTGCTCCTGAGCCCCATGGTTCCTTTCGAGCCTCCTTCCGTTCCCGACCTGACCGGAGCCGCCGTATTCATCGGAGCCGGGCGTGCGGACCGTATCGCCCCTCCGGCCCAGGCTGAACGGCTGGCCGAGCTTCTGCGCGAGGCCGGCGCGAGGGTGTCAATGCATTGGGAATCCGGCGGGCACGCGCTGACCGACACTGAGGTGCGCGCCGCGAGGGAGTGGATCGCGCAGCTTGTCAAAGCTTCGGCTTGGTGAAGACTCTCCTGCCCATCCGCCGGTGGGCGAAGGCTAGTAGGACCGTGCCAGCAGTTCCTGAACCCGCGAGGCGAGCTGCTCGGGCGCGAACGGCTTCCGCAGGTACGGAAGCTGGGCACCGGCGGGCCCCAGCCTGTCGAGGTCGGCCCGAGCCGACATCAGGAGAACCTGCGGGTGGCTCGGCGCCGCGAGCACCCGCAGAGCCAGCTCCCCGCCACTCATCCCCGCCATCATCAGCTCGGTAAGCACCAGCCATATCTCCCGGGGGTGCTGCTGCAGAATCCTCAGGGCCGACGCGCCGTCGCTCGCCTCCCGGACCTGAAAGCCTCGTGGGAGCAGCGCCCGGCGGGCCGCCGCGCGCGCGCCGGGGTCGTCGTCCACGATGAGTACGGTGGCGCCCTGAGGCCACCGCGCCACAGTGAGGCGAGAATCTATGTCCACCGGTCAACCTCCTGAGTCGGAGCGGAGCAATGCGGCGCACCTCCGACTGGCCGGGTAATCCTCCATTGGAGGACCAGTTACGGCCGATGGTGCGAGCGGCGATCAGATCGGGAAGACCGTAGTCCGGCAAGGCGGACCACCGTCCTGATCCTTTCCGGTGGCAATTGCCAAGCCGCGACCCTCGAGCCGCCGCTGTGACGCCCGACATAGTGGCGCCCGCAGGGAATCGGCAGACTTGACCCCTGGCCGCACCCTCCGGGGCCCACCCGATCTCTCGCCGGAGCGCAATGCCTCTCTCGGAGTCCGAGACGCCCGACCCTCCCGATCGACGCCCCCGGCGATGGCTCAGGCGCGCAGGGATGGGAATCGTCGTGCTGGTGGCCCTGGCCACCGCTCTCGTCGCCCTGCTTCAACTCCCGCCGGTCGCGACGCTCGTCGTCCGCAAGCTGCTCACGCTGGCGCCGCTCAATCCCGGCAATCGGCTCGAGGTCGGCCGGGTGTCCGGAAATTTCTTCGCCGGCCTCACCCTCGAAGACGTGCGGCTGCGGCAGTCGGGGCGGGAGCTGGCCCGGATCCGCCACCTTCGCGTCGCATACCACCTGCCCCGGCTCCGTCCACCGGCCAGCCGCCTCGACGACCTGGAGGTGGACGGGGCCGACATCGGGGCGCATCGGCAGGCGGGAGGTTGGGACCTGCTCGCGGTGCTGCGCAAGTCGGCCGACACCACCGGAACCGGGGAGATCGCGATCACCCGGCTCAGCGTGCGGGACGCCCGGATCGCCGCCGAGCTCGCGCCCGATTCGGTGGTGCGGGCGCGGAACCTGGAGCTGGTCGCCCGCAACCTGGTCCTGGCCCGCACGACGCTCGTGGCGATCGACTCGCTCGGATTCCTGGTGCAGCCGCCCGCCAGTGATCGCTGGTACGTGGTCACCACCCGAGGCGCGTTGACGGCCGAGGAGCTCCGGCTGGACCCGTTTCGAATCCATACCGAGCTGAGCAATCTCTCGGGGCGCGCCGTCGTCCCTCGAAGCTTCACTGAGGCCCGGCTGGTGGACCGGCTCGACGTCCGCCTCGTCGGCCGCCCGCTCGATTTGGCGGATGTGGCACCGCTCGCGCCTTCGGTTCCTCCCGAAGGGCAGCTGCAGCTCGAGGCCACCGCTGGTGGCGACGGCGACCTGGTGACCGCCCACCTGGCGGCAACCCTGGATCGGGCGACGCTCGCGCTCGACGGCGGTACCCGGATCGTCCGGGGCCGGGCGGCGTCGTATCGCGCCCACGGCGTGATCAGTCGTCTCGATCCGTCACGGCTCAGTCGGTCCGCACCCGCGGGGAGCGTCAATGCCGAGCTCGATGCGGACCTGGATGGCGCGCCCGCCGAGGCCGACGGGAGGGCCCGGATTCGGCTCGGGCGCTCGCGGATTGGCGGGACCTTGGTGCGTCGGCTCGATCTCGAGGCCATGGTCACCCGGGGCATGGCCGATTTCACCCTGGCGGGTGCGCTCGACACCGGTACGGTCCGCGTACGCGGGCGGGCGCGGCCGTTCGACTCGATCCCGACCTACCGCTTTTCCGGGACGGCTCTCCAAATGCCGGGAACGGCGGCGCTGGCGCGCGCGCTAGCGGGGCGAACCGGGGACCCGGACCTCCTGGTCGCCTTTCATCTTGCCGGGCAAGGAAAGTCCGCCGACTCGGCACGGGTCGAAGGGCGGGTGAATCTCACCGCGCTCCGCGACGGCGGCGCCCGGGTCGAGCTGGGACATGCCACGCTTCGGCTCGCCGGTGGCCGCCTGAACCTCCGGCCCGAGCTCCTCGCCGGTGGAGGCACCATCAGCGCGGTCGGCCGGGTGACCCTCGGCGACACCATGAGTTACGCGCTCACCCAGGGCCGCATCGATCGGGTGGATCTGGGCAGGCTCTCCGGCGATACCCTGAGCGCGCCTCTTTCCGGCCACTTTACACTGGCCGGTCGCGGCACCACCCCTACCCAAGCCAAGGCTGAGGCACGGCTCCACTTCGACGAGCTGCGCTACGGCGAGCGGCGGCTGGATGGCCTGGACGCCGTAGCCCGGCTCGACCGCGGCCGGCTGCGTCTCGAGGGCAACGCCGGCCTCCAGGGCGGCCGCCTCACCCTGGAGGCGCTCGGTCGTCCCTTCGACTCCACCGCCACCTACGAGCTTCGAAGCGCCGCGCTCGAGCGGGCCGATCTGGGCACCTTCCTCGGCCGCCCCGATCTTGCCGGTCCGGTGACGCTCCGCGTCACCGGTCAGGGCCGCAGAGGGAAGGACAACACGGAGGCCCAGGCAAAGCTCACGATCGACCCGTCCCGGCTCGGCCGCGTCAGTGTGTCCAGCGGCGGGGCGAACATCCGGCTCGCCGGGCAGCGCCTCAGCTACGACGCGTCGCTCAACACCAGCGGGGGAGCGCTGTCACTCGCGGGCGATGGAACTCCCACGGCGACCACCCCCACCTACCGGATCAGCCAGGGCCGGCTCACCGACCTCGACCTCGGTACCCTGCTCGGCCGGCCCGATCTGCGTACCGACCTCAACACCACCTTCACCGCCGAGGTGACCGCCGGGTCGGCCGACAATCTGCGGGCAAGGCTCGAGATGGCGCTGCTGCCGTCGCGGGTCAACCAGGCGGAGTTGAGCGATGGCTCGCTTCAGGCGCAGGTGCAGGGACGCAGCATGGAGGCGAAGCTGCGGGTGGGAGGAGAGGACGCGGCGCTCGAGACCGCCCTCTCCGGCACGTCGGGGGCGGGGCGGACTTCCCTCAAGGCGGACGGCATGCTCCGGGTCGAGCATCTCGCGCGCTGGACCGGGCGGCGCCGCGCCGACGGCCGGGTGGAGTCGCGCTTCACACTCCAGACGGAGGGCGACACCGCGGGGCTCAGCACCGTGGGCGGCACGGTGGACGCGATCGGCGCGCTCGGCGGAGTGAAAGTACCCGCGTTCCACCTGGTGATGAGTCCAGCCGAAGGACAACTCCATCTCGACACCTTGCTGCTCCGCTCCAGCGCGGGCGTGCTCGACGGGAGTGGACGCCTCGCGCTCCGAGCCGGCGCGGACACCGGCACGCTCAAGGTCCTCGGTCGGCTCGGCGACTTAGGGCCGGTGGCGGCGCTGGCGGGCTCGGACACCGTCGACTACGACTCGGCGCGAGTAAACCTCACCGTCGCGGGGCCGGCCTGGCACTGGCGGCTCGAAGGAGGCGCCGACGCGAAGGGGCTGACCTTCGCCGGGAACCTCGTCAACCGCCTGAAACTGACGGCGGCGGCCACGCTCGACAGCACCAGGGTGAGCGGGATCACCGGCGGACTCACGGTGAATGACGCCGTCTACGGACGGGTCATGGTGCGCAGCCTCACCGCCTCCGGCAAATACGACTCCACTCTCGCGCTCGACGCGAGTGTGAACGTCGCCGACAGTCTTCGGATTGCCACCAGGCTCCGGGGTACCGTGTCGGGTGACACGGTGCGCGCGGCGCTCCAGCAGCTCACGCTTGCGGAAGGCGGCCGGACGTGGGCGCTCGAGCGGCCGGCGCGCCTCGTCCTCGGCCCCCGCGTCGAAGTCGCAGACCTCACTCTCCGGGCGGGCCAGCGCAGCATCACGGTCAACGGCCTGTTCGACCGGCACGACTCGAGCGATGTGACCCTGCGCATCGCCGGACTCGATCTGGCGATGCTCCGCGCGGTCGGTCTCGTGCCCGCCGGCGGGCAGCTGGACGGGCATCTCCATCTGGCCGGGCGCGCCGCGACGCCGCGGGTCGATGGGAGCGTGAACCTCACGATCATCACCAAGGGTGGCCGGAGACTCGGCGTCCTCGGCACCAATCTCGACTGGACCCAGCGCGGCCTCACACTCCACGCCACGGCCACACCGAGGGTCGGTGGCGCGCTCAGGGTGGACGGCAGCCTGCCGTACCGCTTGACCTTGGCGCCACGCGACACGGCGACCACGGTCGGCTTCGAGCGGAACCCGGCCGACACCGTGGCCCTCGCGGTGCGGGCCGACAGCTTCGATCTCGCGCTGTTCGAGCCGCTGCTTCCACCCGATGCGGCTGCCGGTCTCCACGGTCTGCTGCACATCGACGCCCGGGTTGGCGGCTCGATCCACGCCCCCGCCGCAGCCGGCACCCTCAGCCTCACCCGAGCGGCGGTGGAGCTCACCGCCATCAAGGTCGCCTACCAGAAGGGCGAGCTGACAGGACGCCTCCGGGGCGACACGCTCACGGTCGACCGGCTCCGGCTTCTGACCGGCAAGAAGCAGGAGCTCACCGCCACTGGCGCCGTCCGGCTTCGGCCGCTGAACGAGCCCGGGCTGGATCTCAACGCCACGCTGCAACATTTCCGTCTGGTCAACTCGGACCAGCTCCAGACGGCAGCCTCCGGGAAGCTGCAGCTGGGTGGAACGCTGCTCCATCCAACCGTGGGCGGCGCCCTTCGGCTCGACCGCACCAATTTTTTCGTCGGCGTGGCCGCGGCCAAGGCCAAGGTGGAGAAGGTGGAGCCGTCGCCTGAAGAGCTGCGGCAGCTGGCGCGCGACTTCGGACCCGCGGTGCTGCGACAGGCCAGCAAGGCGCCCAGCCTGATGGACCGGGCCAAGCTCGACGTGGCCATCCAGCTGCCGAGGCGGGTGTGGATCAGGCGAACCAGCAGCCCCAAGACCGACATCGAGCTTAGCGGTCAGATTCGGCTCACTCAGGCGCCGGGACAGGAGATGCGATTCTTCGGGCACGTGGAGCCGGTGCCGGGGCGGAGCGCCCTGGAGCTGAGCGGACGGCAGTTCCGGCTGACCGAGGGTGACATCAACCTCGCCGGCCCAGTGGACTCCACCAAGCTCGACGTGGACGCCGAGTACCAAGTGCCGACCCAGAGCGGCGGGGACAACGAAGGCGTCCTCATCAGCGTGAACGCCAAGGGTCGTCTGGACAGCCTGGGGCTGACCTTCACCGCCGACCCGCCGCTGAATCAGGACGACATCCTGTCCTACATCATCACGGGTCGCCCGGCCTCGGACAATCCACTGTTCGAGCGCCAGGCCGGGGGAGGTGGCGCCGGCGCCGGGCAGGAGATGGCGCTGAGCACCCTGGCTGGTGCCATCTCGACCACAGCCGGGAAGGGGCTCGGCTTCGACGTGTTCCAGATTCGCCAGGAGGCCACCCGCGGGCTCACGCTGACCGCCGGGCGCTACCTTGGCTCACGCCTCTTCCTCGATCTCGAGCTTCCGCTCCAGCTAGGCAGCCAGGCTCAGCAGGTGACGGGCTCCAACCTTGGACCCGGCTTCCAGCTGGAATACACCCTGCGCCGCTGGTTGCGGGCCAATCTGCAGGGAGGCAGCCTCTCGCCCGGGCTCCTCCTCAAGAGTCACCATGCGTACTAGTCCCCGCGCCCGCTGGGCCCTGGGACTCCTCCCGCTCCTCGCGGCTGCTCCGCTCGCTGCCCAGGACGCGCTGAGCCGGGTCGGTGCCGGGACCACCGTCCGCTCGGTCCAGTTCCAGGTGGTGGGCAAGCAGGCGCTGGATGAAGCGGTGCTGCGGGGCAAGATCGCGCTCACGGGGCAGGGCAGCCTCGTCGGGCTCCGGCGCATCTTCGGATTTCTTCCGTTCGTGCCTCCCGTGGGTTCCCATCCGTTCGATCCGGTCGAGATGGAGCGGGACGTCATTCGGCTCAGGAACTTCTATCAGCGCTCCGGCTTCCCCAACGCCGACGTGGAGTACCGCGTGCGGTACCGCGCCAAGCCCGACCAGGTGGACGTCACCTATCGGATCGCGGAAGGCCCGCCGCTACGGATAGACAGCGTCGCGTTCGCCGGTCTGGGGGAGCCGCTCGAGATCCCCCGGGATCTCGACCGGACCTGGCGCCGGTTCACCCGAAGGGCGGAGAGGCAGGAGGACCGCTACGGAGAGGACGAACAGCAGGCGCTCGCCGACAGCACCGTGCGCTGGTTCCGGGCTCATGGCTACCCCTTTGCCGGGGCGAAGGTCACGGCCCGGGTGGACAGCACGGCCAATGTCGCCGCCGTGACGGTGCAGGTGCGGCCCGGCAACCGGTCCCGTATCCGAAAGATCGCGGTGACCGGCAACACGACGATCCCGCAACGTGAGATCGTGCGTCAGCTCCCCACCGATCTCCACCGCTGGTACGATGGCCGGGCCCTGGAGGAAGGCCGCCAGAAGCTCACCCAGATGGACATCATGCGCCTCACCTCGGTGGAGGTCCCCCGCGATTCCGCCGACGACTCGAGCGTGGTGGTGCTGCTCCACACGACCCAGAACCCGGAGCACGTGGTCAAGGGACAGGCCGGTTTCGTCTCGGCCGGCGGGCTCACCAGCCAGCTTGAGTGGACCGACAGGAGCTGGCTCCGCGGGCTGCGGACCTTCACCGTGGCGGCCACGGCACAGAGCGGCGTGGCCGCGCTGGAGAACCCCGCCCAGCGACTCTACCGGTTCACCGTCACTGCCTTCGAGCCCTACGTCGGGGACCGGCGCATCTCGGTCGCAGGTGGGCCCTTCATCGAGTACCGCAACGACCTGCGGGATCGAAGCTGGGCGACCGGGTTCGAGGGCGCACTGATCTGGGCCCCGCAGCCGCTCCGCTCGGTGTCGCTGGGGTACTCGATCTCCCATCGCCGGGTCTACGACTACGGCTTCGGCAACAACCTGGCGCCTGAGCAGTACCTCCCCCTGCTCGGGCTGGCCGATTCCGCCGCCGCCGGCACCCTGGAGTCCAAGCGCAACCGGAGCGCCATCACGCTCGAGGGGAGCTACGGCAGGCTCGACCGGATCGCCAACCCACGGAAGGGCTACGTCATCCGGCCGCGGTTGGAAGTCACCACTCCCTGGCTCAACACCAGCGAATACGTCCTGGTGGATCTGGGCGCCACCGCGTTCGTGCCGCTGAGCAAGACCGTGGGGTTCACGCTCAAGGCGGGTGGGGGTCGCATCTACCCGTTCGGGAACAGCACGGCTTCGCTGGGCAGCGAGTCTCCGTTCGTCTCCCTGCTGCGCCTGCGGGAAGTCAGCTTCACCGCCGGCGGCACCCGCGACGTCCGCGGGTGGGGGACGCTACTGGTCGGTCCCAAGCTCCCGCAGGTCGAGCTCGAGTCCAGCGGCGACACGACGGTGAGCGTCGCCAAGCGCTACACGCCGGTGGGCGGCCTCGCCCGCCTGCTGGGCAGCGTCGAGCTGCACTTCCCCATGCCGCTCCTGAGCGAGGCGTTCCAGCCGTACCTGTTCTACGATGCCGGGAAGATCTGGACGCCGGACAACCGATTCGCCCTGAATGCCGGCGTCCTGGACGAGGACAAGATCTATCAATCGGTGGGTATCGGCATCGGCTACGAGACGGTAGTCGGCGCAATCCAGGTGGCCCTGGGCTACAAGCTCAACCCCTCGCCCCTCGACCTCCGCTCGCCGCAGGACGTGCTGGACGCGCTCAGGAGCGGAACCTCGATCGAAGCGGCGCCCACCTCCTCCTCCCGCCGCTTTCACCTGCACTTCTCGATCGGGTCCAGTTTCTGAGCTCAACCGGTGGACGCGATCACCAGCAGCAGCGCGGCAGGCAAGCGCCGTCGGGGAGCACCCGGTCCTTCATGCCGCGAGCGAGTGCGCAAGCGAGTGATAGAACGCATTGCAGACCTCAGCACCCCACCAGCGCCGGAGTGACTCCAGTTCACCGAGAACCTCGGCAGTCGACTGGGCGTCGTGAGATGAGACCGTGTTTGTCCGGGAGTCGTAATAGTCTACGATTCCGATGATCCGCGCCTCCATCGGTATCTGGTCCCCACGCAGTCCGAACGGGTAACCGGAGCCATCCGAACGCTCCTGGTGTCCGCGGATCATCGCGGTGACATCCCAGGGGAGCTCGAGTGGAGCGAGAAGCTCTGCACTGCAGAGGGGGTGGCGGTGGTAGACCGCGAGCTCCTCGTTGG
>JBJMOX010000381.1:0-10103 GCA_045803515.1 Gemmatimonadales bacterium | reverse complement strand
GCACCGGGGCAACCCAGGATCTCACCCATTATGGCCATGTCGGCACGACCTTTACGTTCGTCAATAATTTCCGCATCATCGGCCAGAAGGCCGGCAATAACGCCCTGACGCATGAAGTGGCCCACTTCACCGTGAACGCAAACGGCAGGCTGACCGCGTCCTTCGACAAGGTGACAGTCGAGTGTAAGTGACAGCGGCAATGACCGGGCTGCCCGGGTACCATCGGCTACGCGTATTCGTCGTGCCGGTGCCACCACTCGTATCGCGGCGTCTGCGGCCAGCCCTCCGGCGAGTCCTCCCAGTCCTCCTGCCGGCCGAACGGCGTCAGGTCGAGGAAGTTCCAGGTACTCATCAGTGGCTCGACGCCACGTCCGGCGGTGAAGTAGGTGCGGAAGACGCTGTCGCCGTCGCGGAGAAGAACGCTCAGGCCAAAGGTCTCGCCCTGCTTGGTCGTGACCCCGAAGTCGCCGTTGAAGTCGCTGCCGAACGAGGAGAACCAGGGCAGGGTCCAACCCATGCGCTTCCGGTAGGGCTCGATCTGCGCCAGGGGCGCGATGGAGACCAGGACCAGCGAGGTGTCGCGGGCGTGCAGGTGGGCCGGGTGACCCATGTTGTCCACCACCATCGAGCAGCCGGGGCAGCCGGCCGTGGGCCAGCCGGGGACCCCGGGGCCGAACATGAAATGATAGAGGATGAGCTGCCGGCGGCCGTCGAAGAGATCGAGCAGGCTCGCCTTGCCGGTCGGCCCCTCGAAGACGTACTCCTTGTCGATCTGGACCATCGGCAGTCGGCGGCGCTCCGCGGCCAGCGCGTCTCGCGCGTGGGTCGCGGCCTTCTCCTTGAGGAGCAGCTTGTCGCGGGCGGCCTGCCACTCCGCCTGGGATACGACCGGCGGAAGATTCTTGGTCATGGTCTTCACTGTCTGGTCTCCTTGGTTGGTCGTCGTGCGCCGTGTCCGCCATCCTGATCGCGGTGTCGGCGCGCCGGATGAATGCATACTGAATTGCCGACCAGGTTCAACCGTTCCCGAATGGGAGCTTTACTCCCCAGGTGGGCTCGAGCGAGGTCACCCCTTGCGGGCCTTCCGTTCCGGCGTTCTGTTATCGATCCCCCCCTCGTCGTGGAGAGGGTTCCTTGACCGCGCAACCCCGGTCCGGAGCCACGCATGTCTCCACACGACCTTCCGCTGGCGCTCTTCCGCCCACCGATCGTCCTCCTGGTCGAGGATCGGCCGCCCTCACGCTCGCCGACCGCCCGGCGGGTGGGCATGCTAGGCTACGAGGTCCGCGGGGCTCGCAGCGGGGAGCAGGCGCTCTGGCTGCTGCATAACTATCGGGCGCTGTTCGATCTGGTCCTGGCCAACATCCAGCTGCCGGATATGGATGGCGCCGCGTTCGTGGAGGGGGTCAGGGGGGAGGAGCCCGGCATTCGAATGGCGTGGATTGCCGACTATGCGCCGATCGGACAGGCCGCGGCCCTGATCGCGGCGCACCCCGAGATCCCGGTGCTGGCGAAGCCGTTCGGTTTCCGGGAGCTGCGCGACGCGCTGCTTCCGCTCGCCGGTCCGGCGCGAGCCGCAGTCCCGCTGCAGGGTGGTCTCCGGTTTCCCCGGCGGCGGCAGCGGAGGGTCACTCCCTGAGAAGCCGCGGCTAAGGGGTACGCCGTGGCGCTACTGTCCTGCCTGAGAATGCATCAACCGCGACCGGCACGGGCTCGGCGCGCTGGCTCGCGCGGTGGGGTTCGAGAGAGCAGGAACCCGGGCTCAATCCGCAGCAGGTTTGCCAGCTTTTCCAGCACTTCCAGATCGATCGCGCTTACCCGCGTGTTCTCCAGCCGACTGACCGTCGCCCGGCGGACGCCTGCCTGGGCCGCGAGCTCCGCCTGGGTGAGGCCGAGCGCAAGGCGAAGCTCGCGAAGACGCAGGTAGATGGGCACGCACATGTGTACGGGATAGCGTACAAGCAAGCAATCCGAATATACCCCGAATTACCCAGAGCGGTTTGCCAGATGAATTCGGAGTCACGCGTAATTTCGCTCTTGATGGGCTGTGCGGTTAGGCGTACCGTGTGGCGGCGAAAGTATTCTCGGATTTCTACCTGTATCGTGGGGCTCCATGTCCGTCTCCTACGCTTTTATCGTCGCCGACAACGTGCTGCCACCGAGCGGTCCCGGCATCGGTCCGAGCGTCGGCGGCGCGGCGGAATATGAGGCTGGCCATAGCGAGCGTCAGGTCACCGGGTGGGTAGCGGTCAGCCAAGAGAGTCGTTGGGTGGCCACCATGGCGGTCGCCATGACCGGCGATCAGTCGGCGCTCATAGTTATCGAGCGCGAGGGTCCGACGCCGGACGGGGCGCCGGATGTTCCCGAGGTATCGCTGGTGGTCCCGGCTGGCGAGCTCGAGGCGCTGCTGACGCTGCTCCGGGGCATTGTCGCCCAGGCGCGGCGGGACGGCGTCGTGGTCAGGCGTCGCGGCCGGGGGCAAGACCGCCTGGCTGAGCGCCCTGGGCCAGCTCCGCAGTGAGATCGCAGGGTGTGGCAGGAGCGTGCCCGTCCGGGCGCGCAGCCCGAGGTCGGGCGTTGATTCTGCGTTGAGTCTCCGGCAGTATGGTCAGATCGTGATGGGAGTACCCCTTACCTCTCTTCCGCGCCCCGCTTTCCACCCCGCTCTTGGGCTCGCTGTCCTGTCGTGCGGTCGGGGTGGACCCCGGCCCGTGCCCGCCGCCCTCTTATTGAGGGGCGTTTCGAGTCTTGACGGGGTCGAGCGGCGTCAGCCGGCCGAGTCTCTCCATTAATTTCCATGCTGGCCGATGCGAGCAGATCAGCTATGCTCAGGCCGAGCCCTTCGGCAACGAGGTACAGGGTGTTCATGGTGGGGTTGGCGGTGCCCCGTTCGAGATGACCCATGTAGGTGCGGTGCACACCGATGGCAAAGCCGAATCGCTCCTGAGAGTATCCGGCTTCCGTGCGCAGGGTACGGATGACCTGGCCGAGGCGGTCGAGCAGCTGGGGTAGGGAAGCCATGAGAGAAGCATGGAAGCTGCCGGATTAATTGGCGACAGCATAAACAGTGGCACTACATACAGTTCATCACTGCCTAACCGGTGTCCTTCTCCACGGCCACGAACAGCTCACTGAGGCTGATGTCGAGCCCCCGCGCGATCTTTACGATCATTTCCAGGCCTGGATTCCCAGCTCCCCGCTCAATGGTTCCCATAGTAGTGCGATGGACGTGGATGGCATCGGCGAAACTCTCCTGCGAGTACCCCGCCTTGGAGCGCAGGCCTCGTACGGTCCGCCCAAACCTCGCCTTAATGGAGGCCATGGGTAGAAGACTGCAATCTCCCACCCTATTGATCTACAGACTATTTATAGCCAGTATATAAAGTGGCAGTGTATACACATCACGCCGCAGGCACCCACTCGAGCCTTGCTGACCACCGTCGCGGGTAGCATATACCGCTCATGGTCACGTCGTCGTACGTCGTAGGCGAGGGATCATGGAGAATCGCGAACCCCCAGGCAGCGACGTCGCGGACGGTCTCGAGGCTTCGGCGGCAATCGCCTTCCAGGGTCTCTTCGAGCTGCACTTCGAGGAGCTCTATCGTTTCGCGTACCGCTACGTCCAATCGGTGGAGACGGCCAAGGACCTGGTGCACGAGGCGTTTCTCCGGCTCTGGCGGCAGCGTTCGCAGGTGCACCTCGACGGCCCCGCCGCTCGCAGCTATCTCTATACAATCGTGCGGTATCAGGCCCTCGACCAGCTCCGACACCGGCGGGTCGAGGAGCGGTGGCGGCGGGAGTACGTCGCTCCGCTCGTAGACGATCGGGGCGCGGCGCTGGCTGCCGATCCAGACCAGGAGTTCGCCGCCCGGGAGACCGCGGCCGCGATTCAGCAGGCGGTAGATGCGTTGCCGCGTCGCCAGCGCCAGGTGCTCCTGCTCCGCTGGCAGCAGCAGGCGAGCTATGACGAGATCGCGGAGACCCTCAGCATCTCCCCCAAGACCGTCGCCATCCACATCGGCAAGGCCATCCAGCGCCTGCGGGAGCTCCTCGCCCAAGTTCGTTAGCCCCGCATACTCCCGCACTAGGTATTTCCCCGCCCTCAAACGATTCATCTGTGAGCAGGTCTACACGACAGCCACTGGTGGCGAGCGCATACTCCGATGAGCGAGATGGATTGGGAACTGGTGGACCGGTATCTGTCCGGTGAGGCGAGCTCCGAGGATCGCGAGCGCGTCGAAGCCTGGCTCGCGGAGGACCCCGAGCATTGGGCCCAGTTCGCTGCGTTGCGCGAGGCGCTCACCAAGTCGGCGCTGAGCGAGTCAGCGGTGGAGGAGGCAAAGGCGGAGGTCTGGGCGCGGCTGGAAAGGGAGGTGCGCCGGGCAGCGGGCGTGGGCGCAGGGGCACTAGGGCGCAGGCTACGAGGCGCGCCGCGGAATTTCGCTCCTGCGTCTCGACGTCCTTGGTTCACTCGCCTGCCGCTCGCGGCGGCGCTGTTCCTTGTCGTGATTGGGGGATCCGCGCTCGGAATGCTGCTGTTCCGGTCGGGGTCGCCGGTGCCGGAAGAGGCGATGCGGGTCGTCACCACACCGCCCGGGCAGCGCGCGAGGTTCCGGCTGCCGGACGGAACCCAAGTGGTGCTCGGGGTCGCAAGCACCCTGCGGTATCCATCCGACTTCAGTAGGGCGTTACGGCGCGTGTCGCTCCAAGGCGAGGGGTACTTCGAGGTGGCGCATGACCACCGCAGAGCGTTCGTGGTGCGCGCGGCCGACCTGATTGCGCAGGATCTCGGCACTGAGTTCACCGTGCGGGCGTATCCTGAGGACGCTGGCGCGCGCGTGGTGGTGCGAGAGGGAAGGGTGGCCATCCGTGCGGCGGCGAGCGCGATGGGTGCGGCCGAGCGGGTGGTGGCGCCCGGGCAGCTCGGCCGATTGGGCGGCCATGGGGAGCCGACCGTGGAGCTAGCGGACACGGCCGCCTGGTTCGCCTGGACCGAGGGCCGCCTCGTCTTCGCGAACACACCCCTCCGCGAGGCGGTGAGGCAGATCGAACGCTGGCGCGATGTCGAAATCCACCTGGCGCCGCCCGACATCGGAGAGCGGCAGTTCACGACGTCGTTCGGGGATGAGTCCACGTCCGCAATCCTGGGGGTGATCGGGACGGGACTGCACCTCGATGTCGTCCAGACAGGTTCCAGGACGTATACGTTGCGCCCGAAGTAGCACACCCCTTCCTATCCACACTGCAGGGGAGCAAAACGATGCGAGTGCAGCGCGTGATGCCGTGGCTTGCCGTTCTCGGGACACTTGCGGGCCGGTCCCTCCCTGCAGTCGGCCAGCAGCTCACGCTTGCGTCGTGGACACCTCGGTTCTTCTTCGCGCCGTCGAATGCGGTCCAGCCGGTGGAGATCGACGCTGACCACAATGCGGTGCTCGGCCGCGTTGTGTCGCTGCACGCGGCACGCACCTCGATTGGAACCTTGCTCAGGGACATCCAGCGGCAGACCGGGCTCACGTTCGCGTATGATCCTCATTTTCCTGCTACTCGGCCGGTCACGCTCGAAGCCGAGTCGATCACAGTTGCCGCGGCTCTTGGCGCGATCTTGGCCGGTACGGGCGTGGATGTAGTGCTTACGCGGACAGGCCATGTGTGGCTTACACGCTCAGAGCTGCGCCTACCTGGCGTCCAGAAGGGGTCGATCATCGGGAGGGTCACAGATAAACCCCGGGGCGAGCCGATCGTTGGCGCCACACTAGAGCTCGACCCGACTCGCCAGAACGCGACCACTGGCACGGATGGTCGCTACCGGCTGGACAATTTGAAGCCCGGTAAGTACACGGTGAGGGCGCGGTACATCGGATACAAGCCGTTGGCGGCATCGGCCATGGTAGAGGCAGAGCAAGAAGCGACCGTTGACTTCCCGCTGGAAAGGTCCGCTCAGCAGCTGGAGCAGATCGTGACCACCGGGACGATTCTGCCCACGGAAGTGAAGGCTCTGCCCACGCCAATCACCGTGATTGATGGTGACAAGATCGAGGAGCGCCATCCGCATTCAATTGCGCAGGTGATCCGGCAGGCCATTCCGACGGCCGTGGCATTCGACAGTCCAGATCAGCCTCTGCAGACTGCCTTCTCTGTACGCGGGGTCAGCTCCCTCAGCGTTGGCTCCCTGATGAAGATTTACGTGGACGGGATCGAAGCTTCAGGCTTCGGCGTCTCTGCCGTTGACCCTGGGAGCATCGAACGAATCGAGGTACTTCGAGGCCCCGAGGCAGCGACCATCTACGGTGCCGACGCCGCAGCGGGCGTAGTTCAGATCTTCACCAAGCGCGGAGACCCGAACCTGGTCCGCCCGCAGGTGGACCTGCAAGGCGCGCTCGGGATTGTGCAGACACCTTACCCCGCCTACGGTGGCGTGCTGCGCCAACAATACAGCGGTTCGGTTCGCGGCGGCTCTGGGGACGTGGGCTATAACTTTGGCGGCAGCTACACGCGCCTGGCGGACTATTTGCCGAATGGTGATATCTCCCGTCAGTCCACGCCCAGCGTTCACGGCGGCATGCATGTCGCTCGCGGCATCATTACGGCAGACCTGTCCGCGCGGTACTACGCCAACAAGCTCCCCGAAGCCTTCAATCCTGATCTGATGTCGAGTGGGTTCCTCCCTTTTGCGCGGGCCAACTACACAACGGACCACTGGACCAACGAGACATACGGTGTCCGGATTGTTGTTTCACCAACCGGCTGGTGGCAGAGTCAAGCGACCTTGGGTGTTGATCGCTACAACCTGCAGCCGATACAGACGCAGCCTCGGCTCACCACGCCAGACGACACATTGTTCTTTGTGGGCGACATCAGTTCTCGAAGAGTTTCCGTCGGCTTCAATGCCTCCGTCACCGGATCTTTGCATCCCGGCCTGGCTGGCTCGTTGACGGCGGGGGTCGACCACTACACTCACGATGCTAACGACTTCTTTGCAGTTCAGGCCGTTAGCACGCAGGGCAGCCTGGCGACGTCACCCTCCGGATTGATCTTTGCCGACCGGAGCAACGTGACCAACACCGGCTACTTCGCCCAAGCTCAGGTGAATGTGCGCGACGCGGTCTTCGTTACGGGAGGCCTGCGTGCCGAAGACAACTCGACCTTCGGCGCGGACCGCGGCACCCCCGTGCTGCCTCGCTTCGGGCTTTCGCTGGTGCGTCAGCTGGGACCGGCGACCGTCAAAGTGCGCGGTGCATATGGCCGTGCGATGCGAGCACCGCTGCCGGGATTCGGCATTGGATCGATCAGTTCCTTTCAGATCACACTGGCCAACCCGCTGCTAGGACCTGAGCAGCAGCAGGGGTGGGATGTCGGTCTTGACCTCGTGTTCGGCAACCGCGGGTCGTTGAGCTTGACGGGCTACAACCAGATCGCAAAGGACCTGATCGCCTTTCTGCAGGTAGCCAGTACCCCGCTGCCTACCTTCCAGTACCAGAACATCGGCCGTGTCGAGAATAAGGGCTTCGAGATCGAGGGATCACTCGTCTTTCGGGCCGTGCAGCTCAACGCCCAGTATGGATACGTGCACTCTCGCATTCAAGATCTGGGCCCTGATGTACTCCTAGGCGCGGATCTTCAGGTCGGAGACCAGCCGCTGAGCACGCCGGCACATACAGCCGGGGCGGCCCTGACAGTCGCAGCGCGGCCAGGAACCACCCTGACCGCGGGTCTGACGTACGTCGGCGGTTTTCGCCAGGTGGACAACCTTGCCAAGTTCCGCTGCTTCGGCGGCACGGGGCCCTGCCTTTCAACAAGTCGCGACTACATCGTGAGCTATCCTGGGTTTGCGAAGCTCAACGCGACATTTACCCAACGGCTCGCCCGACAATTCGAGGCCTTTATGTCGGTGGATAACCTGACCAACAACGAAGCCTACGAAGGTCTCAACAGCGTTCCAATAATCGGTCGGAGTACAATGATTGGCATGCACGCCAGCTACTAGGCGGACGTCGACCATGCCAACCGACGCTGCTCCTGCTGTCGCCAGCGGCAAGGCTCAGCGCCTCTGGCTGTTCAGGAGAGTTGGGCTAACAACCATGCTTGTGGTGCTCCCGGGCCTCGCCACGGCACAGCACGGGACGCGGGGCCTGGATGCGACGCTCGTCAGTGGTGGTCTCCCCCTGGTTCCCGAACGCACAGTCCGGTTCCGGGTGACGGAAGGCACGTGGATGTCGCTCGACGTCTCGCCAGATGGTAGGACGATCGTCTTTGATCTTCTCGGCAACCTCTACACACTTCCGATTCGCGGTGGCACTGCACGCCAACTCACGTCCGGCACTGCGATCAACCGCCAACCCCGTTTCTCGCCTGACGGCTGCCAGCTCGTGTTTGTCAGCGATCGCGGCGGCAGCGAAAACGTGTGGATCGCCGACCGCCAAGGGCGACACGCACGCCAGATATCCGAACTCCGAGGCTACGATCCGGTCGGCGCCGTCACGTCTCCTGCGTGGTCGCCAGACGGTCGTCGCATTGTTGCAGCGGAACGACTCGGGGCGTCGCAAGGCCTTCGCGATGATGACCCTCGACAATTCATGTGGCTGCTGGCAGCCTATGATGTCAAGACGGGGAGGCGGCGGTGGTTGAGTGACACAGCAGCGGCTCGAGCACGGTCCGTGCTCGACCCGTTCCTCGCTCAGCGAGGACAGGCCCTGTATGTCGCGATGCACCTGGATTCCGTCAACACGGGGGCCGGTCTCGGGCACTGGCTGGTAGGCCGCCTAGATCTCGCGACGGGCCGGCTCCTGCCGGAGATGGGTGGCAGCGTTGGCCGCGTGGGAATGCGTCCTGTGGTGAGTGCCGACGGACGGTGGCTGCTCTACGGCTCGAGCAGCGGGTCGCACATCGGGCTTCGGATACGCCATCTCGGCACGAAGAAGGAACGCTGGCTGGTGTGGGAGCGTCTGGACGACCCGTCGGGGCAAGAGCATTTCGAGCCGCGTGATCTGTTACCCGGGTATGCATTTACGCCAGACTCGAGGTCGGTCGTAGTGGCGTACGGGGGGCACATTCATCGGGTTGATGTAGCGACTGGGCGGACAGCGGTCATCCCCTTCGTGGCCGACGTGGAGCGCACGTTGGGAAAACGGACCGTGCACCAGTTTGCGATCGTCGATACCGCCACACCCCCGCAAGGCGTGCTTCAGGTAGCGCTATCACCAACCGGCAAACGAGTGGCCTTCAGCGTCTTGGATCGGATCTGGCTGCTGGATCTGCCGCATGACGGACGCTCCACCGGGGCGTCGTGTCGCGCGACTGCAGACTCGGTGGAAGGTGAGTTCTATCCTGCGTGGTCGCCTGATGGGGAATCGCTTGCCTACAGCACTTGGCTCGACGGCGTAGGCGGCGCAATCCGACGGGTGCGTACCGCACCCGATTGCCTGTCCCACCCCCTGGCATCCGAGCGGCTTACGTCCGACAGCGCACTGTATTTTGACACGGCTGTCTCGTTGGACGGTGCTCGTGTCGTGGCCGCGCGTGTTGACCTTCCTGATCATGTCGTTCCAATCCCGGGCCGATTCGTTCCCCGGCACTTGCTCGAGCCAACGCTCATCTGGGTACCCAGCCAACGCGGGGGCACCGCTCGCATGATCGCGTCACTTCCAGCGGGGGGTGACTATGCGCTGGCGGACGTGGTGAAGCAGATCTATCCAACTGCTGATTGGACAGGCGTTCACATCGGACTGTGGTCATGGGGGTGGGACGGATCGAATCACCCCCCTGCGTTGGTCCTGAGAGGACAGGACGGCATCGTGCGCACGGTGCAAGAGGCATGGTTTTTCGATGGGGTGTTTTCGCCCAACGGCCGGCGAGCGCTGATCACGATCGGCAATACACTGTATGAGGTCGGTTTACCGATCGAGCGGAGATACGATAGCACCAGAGTGGACACGCTGGATCTTGGATCGGAGGCAAAGCCATTTGGAGGGCCGAGCCTGGCCATGAAGCGCTGGGGTACCGCCCTCAAGCCGTGGATCTCCTGGTCGAGTGACGGGCGACGGGTCGCCTTCGCTCAGGGCGGAGTGCTTTATGTCGGCGAC
This sequence comes from Gemmatimonadales bacterium, assembly GCA_045803515.1. GTDB lineage: Bacteria > Gemmatimonadota > Gemmatimonadetes > Gemmatimonadales > GWC2-71-9 > CAVVWJ01. The sequence continues at coordinate 24 of JBJMOX010000381.1, read as the reverse complement.
GTTCCGTCGCACGGGTGGATCACG
>JBJMOX010000380.1:0-3835 GCA_045803515.1 Gemmatimonadales bacterium | reverse complement strand
CTGTTACCGGGAACGTTACCGGCGGAGAGCAGCTGCTCGAGAAGGAAAGCCCCGCTGGTACCGGAGTCTCAGCGGGGGATGAACTTCCCAAGTGGGCCCGGCACGACCGTAAGCGTGCTGTTCAACCGGGGGCATCACCGTGGCGAGTCTTGGGGCCCTCCGGGGTGTCTGGTCGTGGAGACTCGCCCCGAAACTCGAAGTGTTCAGGTGGTAGGATACGGTCCGTGGCGACCCAACCAGGGTTCGGACGCCGCAGCAGCCAGGCCACGACCCGGTCGGCCATCACGGCGGCCAAGTCCCAGCGGTCCGCTGCGATCGAAGGGTACAAGTGGGCGAACTCTGGCCTGAGTCGCGCCTGCCGCCCCGGCGGATGACTCATCCCTCACCTCGCCTTCCCTCTCACCAACCACAGATGATGCGCCGGCCTGGAATGCGAAATGGCCGAATTGGCCCATTGCTGGCCGTTGTCCCCTGTGGAGCTTGTGCACAGAGGGTGGGAACTAGGCCTCGCCCAGCAGCCGCACCGCCTCTCGCCCGGCGGCTGTGCACCGCGCCGCAGCTCCCTTCACCTGCTGCCGGTGGCGACCGCGCACCCGTTTCCGGTCCTCCGCCAGCTCGAGCTCGACCCAGCCGGCCTTCTGCATCTCACGTAGGCTCTCCAGGGTGGCCTCGAACCTGGCCAGCGCCGCCGGGGTGTGGCCTTCGGGCATGAAGGTCACCACGTCGACCTCGGCGAGCGACCGCAGGATAGTGATCTCGGCCGGGGTCACCGCGGGTCCTCGGTGAACTCCAGCAGGTGCGCGGCGACGTGCTGCGGCTTTCCGGCCGTATACAGCCAGACATACCCCGGCAGCCAGGCTTTTCCCGGTGGCACACGGGCCCAGCGTTGAGGCTCGGTTGATGCCGGAGGAAGATTACTGGGGCTGTCCCGTCGTTTCTGACCACGCGCCGAAGCCCCCATCACGGCGAACGGCGGGGAGCCGTCATGGTTCAGGCCTCGCTGCGTAGCACCCACATCGCCAAGCGCCGCATGGAATAGCCCTGTTCACAGACGCGTGTTACGGCGTGTACGCCTCAGTCTTCTTGTAGAACGTGTTTACGTTTCTTCCTCCTACGGCGTAGAGCACGCCGTTGATCGCTCCCGCGCCTAGGGCTTCCCTCGCAGTGGGCATCGGGGCGAGCGTGGTCGCGCCCCAGCTGTCCGTCACCGGGTTGTAGACGTCAATCCGTGTAATGAGCTGCCCAAGGTCGTCTTGCCCGCCGATTGCGTAGAGGAGCCCATTGATCACTACCCCGGCGCCGTAATACCGAGGCGCCGGCATGGGAGCCTTGCTCGACCACTTGTTGAGGGCAGGGTCGTAGACCTCGAGCGCCGCGAAGATGTTGTCTGCACCATCGGCGCCCCCGGCTACGTAGAACTTCCCATTAATCACCCCGGCCACTGGTAAGCCATGACGGAACAGCGCAGAGGCGAGCGTGCTCCAGCTGTTAGTCGCCGGGTCGTAACGATCCAGACGGTTGCCCGGACTCGGCGAGGGGTTCTGGCATCCGCTGTAGACATAGAGCTTGCCCCCGATGACACCGCTGACCCCACAGCCGCCCTCCTGGGGCATGTGCGCCTTGGTGCTCCACGTATTGTTTGAGGCGCTGTATGCATAGAGCGTCGCCGAATAATCAGCGGTGCTGTCGAGGCCCCCGGGCACGTAGAGCACCCCGTTGATCGTGCCGGTGCCGTTGGGGATCTCTCGGGCTGCCGGCAGTGGCGCCAGAGTTGTCCAGCTGTTGGTGGTGGGATTGTACGCCTGGTTGGTCCGGGAGAGCGTCAGTCCGTCCTCGCCTCCAAGAGCATAGAGTTTGGCGCCCACTACTCCGGCCGCAAGGTGAGCGCGCGCGTCGGGCATCGCCATCCTCGTCGTCCAAAAGTCGCCCTCGGTGTAGACCTCATTGGTGGCGAGGTACGCCCCGTTGTAGCCGCCTACAGCGTAGATCTTCCCGTTTATGACTCCCGCGGCGAGAGCCCACCGTGGGGTGAGCATGGTGGATGTCGTATGCCAGCTGTTGGTCACTGGGTCATAGACCTCCATCGGGTCGGAGTCCGCGTCCGGTGACCCCCCGACCACATAGAGAAGCCCGTTGTACACGGCGCCTGTGGCGAGCTCCCGTGCCGTCGGCAATGCGGCCTTGGTCGACCAGCTGTTGGTAGCGGGAGTGTAAATCTCCAGCGTTTGGATCGGGAAGCCGCTCCCATCCCGTCCGCCGGCCAGGTAGAACTTCCCTCCGACCACGCCGACCGCAGGGTATTGATGGACGCTGCTGGGGGCGGCACGCGCTACCCAGCTGTTCGTCGCCGGGTCGTACCGCTGAAACGTACCTACGCCGCACCCGCTGTAGACGTAAAGCTTGCCGCCGATGACGCCGCTGCCCCCGCAGGCGCCGGCGGCCGGCATCGCCGCTTTCGTCGCCCAAGTGTTGCTCGCAGCGGTGTAGCCGTAGAGCGTCTTGGTTTCCTGACCGAGGGTGTTGAGCCCTCCCGCCACATAGAGTACCCCGTTGATGACACCGGTGCCGTTCAGCAGGTGTCGCGCTTGAGGCAGCGCGGCCTTAGTCGACCAGCTGTTGGTAGCGGGCGCGTACGCTTCGTTGGCCGCGAGGTAGGCGGTACCGCTACTGCCCCCCACCGCGTAGAGCACTCCGTTCACCACGCCGGCGGCGAGCCCGTTCCGCGCGGTCGGCATGGCGGCCTTGCCCACCCAAGTGGACCTGAAGAAGCTCGGCACCTGCGGCACCGCCTCGGGCGGCTGACTGCCGTCGGGCCCCACGGTTTCGCGCCCGCCACACCCCACCAAGAGAAGGAGCACCGGAACGAAGAGATCCGCTCGGTGCAGTGCCGTACCAAATAGGGCCGTAGTGTGAAGGCGCGCGGTTGACACGTTGGGCGCGGTGGGTAGGCACATGGCGGGCCCCGGGCTTGGACGGTGACACCGACGCGAGGACGCCGAGCTCGAGCTGGACCCTTTGGAACGCAGGGGAGCACTGAGCCGCTTCGCCGAGCATTAGCTAGCGTGCCGAGTCGGCATCCTTATTGTGGCACCCGGGGGAGAGGCCCGCAAGGACTCACAGTTTCGACCCAACGGCGTGGTGAACGGGGTATGGTCCTTCATGTGCCGGGATCCTGCGGGACCGGGAGAGTAGCGCCGCTGAAGATTGCTGCCGCTGGTCACTGGCAGATAGGCTGGAACTGCCTTCGATGCCCGGCTGGGGGGCGTACCACCGGGGCTCCTGGAGCTGGGCCACGGGAGCGAGGAGATGGTGCGCAGGGTCTACTCCCATCTGGGCACCGTGCGGCATCGCTCGGAGATGGTGGAGTACCGGGTCGAGCAGCGTTATGAACGGCTCGGCGATCAGCTCATCCGGCTGCGTTCTGGCACAATGATCGTCACAAAATCAGCGGAAGTGTCGCGCAGCGAGAACCCCGCTCACACTAAAGTGCAAGCGGGGCAGAGAGATGAGAGCATGGGCCCGGCGCGACTCGAACGCGCGACCTCTTGCTCCGGAGCGCAGGCCACCCCGCCAGCCGCCGCCAGCTGGCGCTGATTCTCCCTGAGATTCGGGTTCTCATCGCTCGCTGGCGCTGACCAGCACTGGTGGGCATTGTCATAAAGATTGTCATAATGTCCCCTAAGGATTCACTTGGCGCAGGGGTCCCACTTTTTCAGCTGTGCGTGCTTTGAAATCCTCGATTACGGCTCGGATCAAATGGATGGGCACGGCTCTCGCGATGCCACTCGGGATAGCTATGTCGACCTCTTGATTCTGCTGCCAATTTCCCGTCACG
>JBJMOX010000379.1:0-7977 GCA_045803515.1 Gemmatimonadales bacterium | reverse complement strand
GTGCCGCAGATATCGCAGGAGGTCGGTGCGGTCGAACCCCTCGACATGACCGACCCGCTCGGCGTGCAGGGCGGTGAGATCGGGGCGGGCGAGGTAGAAGGGGATCGCGATGGCCACGGTCTCGAAAGCAACGCCCCACTCGGTCGAGAGGTAGAATCGAGGCCGGACCCGGGTGAGGCCGATACGGTCGAGCTCCCGCTGGAACTCCTCCAGAACTGGCTCCAGGCGCGTGCCCTCGATGGTGAGGCCGAGATCCCGGATGGGGGTCGACCAGAGGTTCGATTCGTGAAAGCGGGCGGGCTCGGCAGTCATGGGGGGTAACATACGCGGACGGCTGGTTCACGGGCGCCAGGCCGGACAACACACGCTCCCAATCTCGCTGACCGGATGGAGGTCTCTGCCGTCAGGGTTGACGACGTACAGCCTGTTCCCAACCATACCTCGCCGATGCGGGGCCCGCCAGGACAAATGCTTGCTAGCTTCCAGCCATGCCCCAGCGCGTCGCATCAGGCTCCGGCGAGTCCGAATCTGTCATCCCGCCGACCGTCAAGGGGCTCTCGGCGGTCTCGCTGTTCAACGATGTCGCGAGCGAGATGGTGTACCCGCTGCTGCCGGCGTTCGTGGTCGGCACCCTCGGTGGCGGGGCGCTGACTCTCGGCTTGATGGACGGCGCCGCGGACCTGACCTCGGCCGCACTCAAGGTGATCAGCGGCCGCCTCGCCGACCGGCCCGGATGGCGCCGGCCGCTCATCCTCTTCGGATACGCGACGGCCGTGCTGGTCCGCCCGCTCATCGCCGTGGCGGGTGCCGCCTGGCAGGTGGTTGGGTTCCGGGTGATCGACCGGGTGGGCAAGGGCATCCGCACGCCGCCGCGGGACGCGTTGATCTCCGCGGTCACCCCGGAGGCCCAGCGGGGCCGGGCATACGGATTTCACCGCGGGGCGGACCACTTCGGCGCCGTGCTCGGCTCGCTGGCCGCATGGTACCTGCTCAGCCGCGGCGCTCAGGTCCCGCGGGTGATCGCGTGGAGTGTCGCGCCGGGACTGGCGGCGTTTGTGATTCTCGCGGTCGTGCTGCGTCGGACATCGGCGGCGCGCATGGCCACGGCGAGGCCGGAATGGCCCGAAGTGGACGCATCCGGCGCGGTCTTCTGGGCCCCGGTGACGGCGCTGGCGGCTCTTACCTTCTTCCGGCTTCCGGAGACCCTGCTCCTGCTCCGCCTGCAACAACGCGGCGTGGCGGTAGCACTGGTGCCGCTGGTCTGGGCCGGGCTGCATGTGGTGCGAAGCGCGAGCTCCTATCCGGGCGGCTGGATCTCCGACCGGCTCGGGCCGCGCGGGGCGGTGGCTGCCGGCGGCGTTGTCTTCGCGGGCGTTGCGGTGGTGCTCGGGGTGGCGATCGGTCCGGCCATGGCCGTGCTGGCGTTCCTCACTCTCGGCCTCGTGGCCGGGCTCACCGAATCGGCGGAGCGGGCCCTGGTGGCGCGGCTGGCCCCGCTTCGGACCGGGCGGGGATTCGGCGCATATCATGCGCTCACCGGCCTGGTCGCGCTGCCGGCCGGCCTGGCGTTCGGCGCGCTGTATCAAGTGCTCGGCGGGCCTCGGGCGCTGTGGATCTCTGCCGCCGGCATGCTGGCGGCCGTGCTCGGCTGGCTCCTGGTCTCGCTCCCTCCCCTGGAAGGTCGCCCCTGATGAGGTTGCCGTCGGCCGTGATAGGTTTGCCCGTGATGCGTACCACCGTTCTTCTCGTCGCTGTGCCGGCTGCGCTCGCCTTTCTGCCGGCGAGCGGGCTCGCGCAGATACAGGTCCGCGTGGGCCAGCCGGGCCGGGCGACGTACTCCGAGCTGCACGAGGCGCTACGGGAAGGCACTCCCGCGGCCGACTCGGTGCTCGCGATCATGCGGGCCAAGGCCCCCGGTCCGCTCTGGCGTCACCTGCGCGCGGCGGCCCGGGGCACCGAGGACTGGAACGTCGGCCTGGTCGCGCTCACCCGCCTCGCGGAGCTCCGGAGCCGAGCCTATGCCGACAGTGCGGCTCGGCTCAGGCGACGGCTCGAGCAGGCCCAAGGGCCGCCGTTTCCGGAGAACCCGGGGATGACGGCGGAGGACCTGGAGCCTTCGCTGCAGGCGATCATTCTGGAACGCCGCCGGGCGACTCTCGGCGACTCGGCGGTGCTGGCCGACATCCTCGCTCGCATTCCCTCCAAGAAGTACGACCACGGCGACGCCTGGGTGCTGGGCCGGCTGGCCGCGGGAGCGGCGGACTCGGTGGCGGCCCGCTTCCGCGCCGCCGATTCCGAGGAGTTCCGGGTGCGCTACCTGACCTTGCTCTCCTACTTCACCGATCCCAGGCTGATCCCGCTCCTCGCCCAGGTCTACGCGGCCCCCGACAGCTTCCGCGTGCCCAAGCGATATGCCATCCGCGCGTCGGACGGCCTCTTGTGGATCGGTACGGGCGCGAGTCTCGAGGCGCTGCTGAAGGCGCGGGAACGGGCGCGGGCCAGCGGGGTCTACGCCGACCCGAGCCTGTCCCGGGGAGGATACGACTTCCTGGCGAACGACAGCTCGTCGGTCATCTCGCGGACCGGGAAGTGGCTCACGGAATGGGTCTCGGTGCTGGGCGATTCCTCGGCGGCTCGGGTCAGTGGGGCAACCGATACGACGAAAGCCGACCCTGCCCGGTGAGCGGCATCGGGGGGAAGTGTTCCTGAGCCGAGCGGCGGTTCACCTTGGAGTGGATGGCAAGTCTTCGGGAGGTTCAGCATGTCTACTCAGAGAGTAGTCCTGGTCACCGGGGTATCGTCTGGCATCGGGCAGTCTACGGCTCGCCTGCTTTCAGAGAACGGCTACAAGGTCTTCGGCACGAGCCGAAATCCCGCGAGTGCCGTCATCCCAAATGTCGAGACGTTGCCTCTGGACGTGCGCTCAGATGATTCGGTGGGAGCGTGCGTGAAAGCAGTCATCGATCGGGCCAGTCGGCTGGATGTACTGGTCAACAATGCCGGCTATGAGCTGGCCGGAGCGCTGGAAGAACTCTCGCTGGAGGAGGCCAAAGCCCAGTTCGAGACCAATTTCTTCGGCGTCTTCAGGATGGTGAAGGCGGTGCTGCCGATCATGCGGCAACAGAAGCGTGGGCAGATCGTCAACGTCAGCTCGTTATCCGGTATCAGCCCTATACCGTTCATGGGCATCTACTCTGCCAGCAAGTTCGCCCTCGAAGGGTATACGGAAGCGCTGCGCCAGGAGCTCAAGCCCTTCGGCATTCATGTGTCGCAGATCGAGCCGGGCTTCCTCAAGACGGGCATCACGGATCGGCGGCAAGTCGCCGCGAAAGCCATCGAGGCGTACGCTCCCTGGCGGCAACGCGCGTTCAATGCGATCCGCGACCATGAAGACAAGGGACCCGGCCCGGAGCTGATCGCGCAGACAGTACTCGAGATTCTTTCCAGCAAGGCCCCGCGACTGCGCTATGTGACGGGACGGCAAGGGAAGCTCGTCAACGGCTTGCGATGGTTTCTTCCTGCCGGCGCCTTTGAGCAGGGCGTGCGCAGTACCTTCGCGCTGGACAAGGGTTAACAGGCTCGTTCAGGCGGCGGGTCGGGCCGGCTCCCGCGGCGGGCTGAAGATCGTGGCCGGCACGCCCTGGGCGCCGAGCTGCGCGCGGATCTGGTCGGCGAGCTCGCGGCGCACCTGATTGGCGGTCTCGCCGTCCCTGCACCAGACCCGGAGACTCAGCACTACGCCCGACTCACCGTGGGGCCGGATGGGGCAGTCGATCACCCGGTCCACCCGGGGATGCGCCGCGCCGATCGAGAGCAGCGAGTGGCGAACCGCGTCGGCATCCTGGTCCGCGCCGATGCCCACCGGGACGATCGCCATCGCCTGGAGGTTCCAGGTGTTGAGGTTCACCGTCACCTGGCTGGCCATGGTGCTGTTGGGCACCACGATCCGCCGGTCGTCGGCGGTGCGGAGCAGGGTGTAGCCTAGCGTCAGCTGCTCGACGATGCCGATCTCGGGCCCGTCGGGCGTCGCCACCTGCACGAGATCATCCAGCCGAATCGGCCGGTAGAGCAGGAGCGAGAGCCCGGCGATGAGGTTCCCCAACGTATTCTGGGCCGCGAGGCCGATCACCACCGACGCGATGCTCACTCCCGCCAGCAGCGCCGTGCCGACCCGCTGCAGCTCCGGAATGATGTGGGCATACACCGTGAACGCCACGATGAAGATGGCGATCTGCCCGAGCTGGGTCAGGAAGCTCGCCACGGTGCGGTCGATATGGCCGTGCTCGTCCCGGGCGAGCACCCGGTCGACCGTGGTGCGGAGCGCGCGCGCGAGGAAGCTCGCCAGCACCAGCAGCAGCACGGCGTACATCACCGCGCCGACCAAGGTCTGGGGCTGGAGCAGCGCTTCGGGGATGCGAATGATCGGGCTCACGAGATCAGCAGCAGCGGGTCGGCCCGTCGCCATAGCGGGTCCGCACGAACTCGTCGAAAAACTCCCGCTCGGTGGGCAGGGGACGGTCCGGATGGCAGCGGCGCAGGTGCTCGAGGTGCGCCGGATAATCCGGCATCCCCATCACCCGGCGCACGGCGCGGACGAACGCGCGGAGGTCAGCCCGCATAGGCCGTCTCGACGAAGGGGGATTCTTTCGCTGCGACGGCTCGCCGGTGGGTGAGCACCAGGACCCATTCGCGCGCGGAGGCCAGCATGACGAGCACGGTCGCCCCCATGAACACGAGCGTGACGGTGGCGTCCAGCCGGGCGTTGAAGATGAGTCGCCCGCCACGGACCGCCTCCAGGCTGCCGCCCGCGACCTGGCCCGCGTAGAGCGCGGCCTGCGAGAGGAAGCCCAGCCGCGGATCGGCCGCGAAGACCTTCTGCCAGCCGGCGGTCAGGGTCACGGCCAGGACCCAGGCCAGCGGCAGGACCGTGACCCAGGCATACCTCGCCTTCCCGCCCTTGATCAGGATGGTGGTGCCGACGCAGAGCGCCACCGCCGCGAGCAACTGGTTGCTGATGCCGAAGAGCGGCCACAGCGAGTTGATCCCGCCCAGCGGATCGAGCACCCCTTGCACCAGGAAGTAGCCCCAGGCGGCCACGATCACCGCCGAGGCCGCGATGCTGCTCGGGTACCATGACGTGCGTCCCAGGGGCGCCCAGAGGTGGCCGGCCAGCTCCTGGAACATGAAGCGGCCGACCCGGGTGCCGGTGTCGACCGTGGTCAGAATGAACAACGCCTCGAACATGATGGCGAAGTGATACCAGAGCGCCATGAGCGAGCGCCCGAACGCGCCGCTCAGGATGTGCGCCATTCCCACGGCCAGTGAGGGCGCCCCACCCGACCGACCGAGCAACGTCTTTTCGCCCACCTCCGCGGCGAGCCCGGTGATCTGCTCAGGGGTGACCGTAAAGCCCCAGCCGCGAATCACCTCCGCCGCGGTCTGGGCCGTGCCACCCAGCGTGGTGAGCGGCGCGTTGATGGCAAAATAGATCCCGGGGTCGAGCAGGGCGGCCGCGGTCAGTGCCATGACGGCGACGAACGACTCCATCAGCATGCCGCCGTATCCGATGAAGCGCGCGTCGCTTTCCCGGAGGAGCATCTTGGGGGTGGTGCCCGACGAGACCAGGGCGTGGAACCCGCTGATCGCCCCGCAGGCGATGGTGATGAACGCGAACGGAAAGAGCTTGCCCGCGAACACCGGCCCGGTGCCGTCGACGAACCGGGTCAGGGCGGGAAGCTTGAGCGGAGGAAGCACCAGCAGGATGCCGAGCGCCAGCAGCAGGATGGTGCCGATCTTCATGAAGGTGGAGAGGTAATCGCGGGGACAGAGGAGCATCCACACCGGCAGCACGCTGGCGATGAACCCGTAGAGAATGATGCCGTACGCGATGGTGAGCCCCGAGTGGGTGAAGTACGGCGCCAGCGTGGCCGAGTCGGCCACGTACCTGCCGCCCACCAGCGCCAGCAGCAGGAGGATCACCCCGCCCAGCGAGGCTTCGATGGTCCGGCCGGGGCGCCACACCTTCATCCAGAAGCCCATCAGGATGGCGATCGGGATGGTGCAAAGGATGGTGAAGACGCCCCAGGGACTGTCCTTGAGCGCATTGACCACCACCAGCGCGAGCACGGCCAGCAGGATGACCATGATCGCGAGCACGGCGACCATTGCGAGCACGCCGGTCACCGGCCCGGTCTCCTCCTTGGCCATCTGGCCCAGCGACTTGCCGTCCCGGCGCATGGAGCCGAACAGGATCACGAAATCCTGCACCGCGCCCGCGAGCACCACGCCGAAGACGATCCAGATGGTGCCCGGCAGGTAGCCGAACTGGGCGGCGAGCACCGGGCCCACCAGCGGCCCCGCGCCGGCGATCGCCGCGAAATGGTGGCCGAAGAGGACCCAGCGCGAGGTCGGCACGAAGTCCCGGCCATTGGCCAGGCGCTCGGCCGGGGTGGCGCGGCGGTCGTTCAGCTCGAAGACGCGGTCGGCGAGGAAGCGGCTGTAGAACCGGAAGGCGACGAGGTAGGTGCCGACGGCGGCCAGGATCAGCCAGGCGGCGCTGATGGTCTCCCCGCGGTGGAGGGCGAGCACCCCCCAACCGGCCGCGCCTACGAGGGCGACGAGCGTCCACGCCAATCGTGAGGGCATGCCGGAATTAAACAGCGGGAGGACGGAAAGGTAAACCGCGCGGGAAGCCGCCGGGCTGCTTGCCCTTCCCCAGGGGGCGCCGTACCTTCGAAGCGCATGCCATTGCCATCATTCGGCTTCGGCCATCGGCCGTCCTGGGAGCACGAGTCCCAGGAGGTGAGCGGAGCCGTGCTCGAAGAGCCTCAACCCCAGCCGATCCGCAAAGGATGGCGGGGAAAGGTCGCGATCGTGACCGGGGGCGCCACCGGGCTCGGCCGCGCCATCGCCATGGAGTTCGGCAAGCTCGGCTGTCACGTCTCGTTCTGCTTCGTCAACATGCCGGGACGCGACGTGAGCGAGCAGGCGCTCCTGACCGAAACTGCCCTCATGGCTATGGGCGTCAACGTGCTCGCCTGCCGCTGCGACGTGCGCGACCGCGAGGCGGTCGAGCTCTTCGTCCGCAACACCAACGAGCGGCTCGGTGGGGTCCATTTCCTGATCAACAACGCCGGCATCGCGAGCGACGGCGCGCTCTGGCGGCTGAGTGAGGACGCCTGGGACGAGGTGCTGGACACCAACGTGACCGGCTCCTTCAACTGCATCCGGGCGGTGGCGCCGATCTTCCGCGGGCAGCACTACGGGAAGATCGTGAGCGTGAGCGCCCACCAGGCGACGCGCCCCGGCTTCGGTGTCGCCAATTACGCCGCCAGCAAGGCCGCGCTGCTGGGCCTCACCCGCGCGGCGGCAGTCGAGCTCGGTCCGGCCAACGTGAACGTGAACGCCGTCGCTCCTGGCTTCATCCGCACCGAGCGGATGGCGATGCTCCCGTCCGAAGTGATCGAGCGCGCGCAGAAGAGCTCGGTGCTCGGCCGGGTCGCCGAGCCGGACGACGTGGCGCACGTCATTTCGTTTCTCTGCTCGGAGTCGGCGCGGCACATCACGGGGCAGACGGTCGTGGTGGATGGGGGGTTGTCGCTGGAGTAGGGAGAGGCTGACCGGGTACCGCGGCGTCGCGCTCATCATCGCACAACAATGATCTGTCATCCCGAGCGCAGCGAGGGATCTTGTCCGGATGTGCCCGGACCGGTGCTACTACGTGTACATCCTCGCCAGCCGATCGCGGGTGCTGTACACCGGCGTGACCAATGACCTCCATCGGCGGGTGTACCAGCACAAAACGGGCGTGCTTCCAGGATTCAGCAAGCGTTACTCTGTAAGCCGCCTGGTTTACTTCGAGACGACGCCAGATGTGCTGGCAGCCATCGCGCGTGAGAAGGCGATCAAGGCGTGGACCCGGGAGCGGCGCATCCGCTTGATCGAGAGCGTGAACGCTCCCTGGCTGGATCTTGCGGC
>JBJMOX010000378.1:0-11530 GCA_045803515.1 Gemmatimonadales bacterium | reverse complement strand
GGGCACCTACTACAAACAGAGAATCGTGCCGAAGTCCGGGGATACGTTCGTCGGGGAAGCGGGCACCATCCTCGACGGTCAGGGCGCGACTCCGTACGCCTTCGATCGAGGCGGAAGCCCGTTCCCCAGCAACGTTCATATCAAGGGGATGATCATCCAGCATTACGCGCCTCCCCAGCAGTACGGCGCGATCCTGGCGGGTGGAAACAAGACGCAGAATACGACCGGCTGGGTCATCGAGCAGAATGAGATTCGGAACAACGAGACGGGGGGCATTCGGATCGGGAACAAGACCAAGGTTCTGAACAACTACATCCATCACAACAAGCAGATCGGCATTTCCGGAAGCGGTGACTCGGTGCTGGTGGAAGGCAACGAGATTTCCTACAACAACTACCTCAAGATCTACCCCTTCGGGAACGTGCTCGGCGGCGCCAAGTTCGTCAACACCCGCTGGCTCATCGTTCGAGGGAACAAGGTGCACGACAATCAGGGGCAAGGACTCTGGACCGACATCGAAAATATCAACGTCCTGTACGAGAACAACATTCTGACCAACAACTCGGGTGCCGGGATCCTTCACGAAATCAGCCACAGCGCCATCATTCGCAACAATACGGCCCGTGGCAATGGATTTACCAGGGACTGGGTGACTGGCGCGGGAATTCTCATCTCGGCATCGGACAACGTCACCGTGTACGGCAATACCGTCCAGGACAACAAGCAGGGCATCGTGGGCATCCAACAGAATCGGGTGCACAATGGCGTGGACTATTCCAGCAACCTCAAGAACATGTACGTCCACGACAACACTGTGCGGGTGCCCTCCGGCGGGGTGTCCGGTATCGCGAGCGGCACCGGCAATCTGACCTACACCAGCCGCAACAACCGCTACGTGAGCGACTCCTACGACATGGGCTCCGACAGCAAGCCATTCACCTGGATGGGCCAGCGCTGCACCAAGACCGAGTGGCAGCACTATAACAATGACGTGAACGGGACGTTCTTCTAGAACGTGGCAGACAGCTGCAAGGGTCCGGCCTCGCTTCGAGGCCGGACCCTGTTTCTTTCCGCTCGGCGCACCCAGCGCTAGGGACGATTGAAGGTGCCGGTCACGTCCTGGCCGGCCGCCTGCCATTGCGCGATGGTCAGTGAATCCTGGCGTGACGTGGCGGCGTTCCACCACCAGAACGGCCTCGTCTGTGTGCCCAGGTTATAGGTATTGTGCACGAACCGGTTGTTCTTGCTGGTGAAGAACGCCGGGTCGCCGTCGCCCACCGTGAGACCCGACAAGCCCTTCGGCATCGTCACCGTGTTGTCGTGCACGTAGAGGTTCACCACCCCGTAGGGACCATACGCTCCCGCGCGGGTCACGTTCTGATTGATATCGATGCCGGCCTTGTTGCCGGCCAGCGTGTTGCTGTAAATCTCGATGTTCGAGCTCGACCGGATGGCGATTCCCCCGCCCCGCACCGGCTCCGTATCCGGAAGGGTGAAGCCGTTACTGCTGGCCGTGTTGTAGCGGATGACCGCGTCGTAGCTGACTTCCCGGTAGATCCCGAACCGCGAGTTGTTCTCCACCCGGTTGTGTTCGATCAGGGTGTAGATGTTGTCGATGTCGGTCCACAGCCCCGGCCCCTTGTTGTGGTGAACGAAGTTTCCCCGGAGCGTCAGGTTCTGGGTGTTGTGCCACTTGGTACCGCCGGCTGCCCAGCCGTAGCCGATGACCTGCGGGTTGTTGCTGTACGCGATCTCATTGTCCTCCACGACCGCACCGTTGCCCGCCCCGCCCATACCCATCTGGAGATTGTGGTGCACGTGGTTGGTGCGAGCCACCGTGCCGGCACCCGTTTCGATTCCAATCCCGTGGTTGTAGCGCACCTCGTTGTTCTCGATCAGCCAATTGCTCCCATCGGCCTGGACGGTTCCACTGGTGAACGGAGTGGCATATTTCTCGATGACGAGGCCATTGATCGTGACGTTGCCGGAGGTCGACCTGAAGGCTCGGGGTGTGACGCTGGTTTCCACCGTGTGGCCGCCTGGATTGCTGCCGAGGTAGATCTCGTCGGCGTCGTAATCGAAGAACCAGGTGCCGGAGGTTACTTGGCCGAGGCTCGCGACCTCCCGCTGGCGTACATCGTCGTTGAAGAGCTCCTCCGGGTAGGTGCACCGCGGAATCCGTGGCAGGCAGATGGGCTTGCCGCCGGCCGTCGTGGTGCTGGTGCGCTGCCCCTGCTGGGTTTGACCGGTGGCAACCCAGTACGCGCCGCGCTGGGTGAACGTCGTGAGCAGCCGGGCACCCGAGAGGACCGTGCCAGGCTCGCCCAGGAAGCTCATGCCGCTTTTCGGTGTCACCTCCTCCAGCCGATGAACGCCTGCCTTGAGGATGAAGGTGGTTCCACTAGGGTACTTCGCGACTGAATCCTGGATCCGGCCACCCGGCGCGATGGAAGGTGTCGCCGCGAGCGCCTGGCTCGCCGCGGAGGGGCGGGTACCCTCGGTTGGCGCCTCATTGCAACCGGTGACCAGCAGCAGGAGCGCCACCCGGCAGGCCGACGACAGCGGCCATGCGCCCGTTCGCGCCTGGGGGGTGATCACGGGCGGCTGAACGTGCCGGTCACATCCTGGCCCGCGGCCTGCCATTCCTCCACCGTGAGTGAGTCCGGCCGTGCGGTCTCGGAGTTCCACCACCAGAAGGGCCTGGTCTGAGTGCCCAGGTTGTAGGTGTTGTTCTCGAACCGGTTGTTTTTGTCACTGAAGAATGAGGCATCACCGCTGCCCACGGTAAGGCCCGACAGTCCGGTCCTCATGGTAACGGTGTTATCGTGCACGTACAGATTCACCACCCCGTACGCGCCGTAGAGCCCGGTCCGGGTGACGTTCTGATTGATGTCGATGCCCGCCTTATTGTCGGTCAGCGTATTCCCGTAGATCTCGACGTTCGAGCTGGAGCGGATGGCGATGCCGCCGCCTCGCACCGGCTGCGTCTTGGGCATGGCAAACCCGTTGCGGCTCGCACTGTTGAATCGGATCACGGCGTCGTAGCTGATCTCCCGATAGATGCCGAGCCGGGAGTTGTCGTCCACCTGGTTGTATTCGATCAGCGTCCGGATATTGTCGATGTCGGTCCAGAGGCCCGGGCCCAGGTTGTGGTGGATGTAATTCCCCCGCACGACCAGATCCTGGGTGTTGTGCCACTTGGTCCCACCCGCGGCCCAGCCATAGGCGATCACTTGTGGGTTGTTGTTGAAGGCCACCTCGTTATCCTCGATCACCGCGCCGGAGCCCGTGCCGCCCATCCCGAGTTGAAGATAGCGCTGGACCGTATTCCGGCGCACCACCGTAAAGTCGCTGGTCTCTATGCCGATGCCGTGGCCGTCACGGAGCACGTTGTCCTGGATGATCCACCCGGCACCACCGGGCTCGATCGTCCCTCGTGAGAAGGGGGTCGCGTACTTCTCGATGGTCAAACCCGAGATACTGACATTCGCCGCGGTCCCCTGGAATGCCCGGGGTGTCACGGTGGCCTCTACGTCACGCCCGGTGGGGTCGGTGGCGATATAGATGTTGTCGGCGGCATAGTCCAAGTACCATGATCCAGCCTTAACCTGGCTGAGACTGGAAACGTGGATCAACCGTGTGCCATCGATGAACAGGTCTTCGGGATAGGTGCAGCGCGGGTACTTCGCCTTGCAGATCCGCTGACCGTCCTCACGCGTCTCCTGTGTTCGATAGCCTTCCTGGGTCTGGCCACCGGCAACCCAGTAAATGCCTTGCCGGGTGTAGGTCGTGAGCTGACGCGCGCCGGCCAGGACCGTCCCGGGCTCGCCAGTGAAACTCATGCCGCTCTTTGGGGTGATGGATTGCATCCGGTGCAATCCGGCCTGAATGACGAACGCCGTGCCCTCGACGTACTTGCGCACCGAGTCCTGAATCATGGCGCCCGGGGCCAGGGTCACCACGCCCGATGGAACGACGCTCCGTTCGGGAGAGAGTGGTTCCGGCGTGGACTCGTCCTGACATGCGAGAAGCCCAGCCAGCAATACTGCCGCCGACCCGAAACTCGAGTGGTGGGCGCCCACACTGCGAGGAGTAGTCATAGCTGTTCGCGGTTCGGCGGGTCTGGAACGTGGCTCGAAGCAACCTGGCGGTGCGGCGGAGCCCACACCCGCACGGCTAGATCTTACGGGCCGATTCCCCATGCGTCAACCGGAGCGCTGGATCCGTCCGGCCGCAGGTGCGGTTGAACGGGGCGGGTGGTCCCGGCCAGGGCTTGCTCGAACACGCTGCGCAACTCGGCCTTCCACCGACCCTGGTCGAGAAGCGGAGTGTTCGAGGTTCCTTCGGCCCGGCGGAAGCGGTCCATCGCCTCGCCGATACGACGCGCCGTGGCTTCAACGCCGCCCGGGGGAATCAGGGCGACGCGATCCCCATCGGTCGCCGCCGCTGCGATGGTCTCGGCGCCACCGTTCGCCAGCACGATCACCGGCACGCCGAGGAGCAAGGCCTCCGCGAGAGCAATCCCGCCCTCTTCGCGCAAGCCGGTGAAGACGACACACGAGGCCTCGGCCAGGCCTGCCAGGACCACGGCCCGAGGGAGCTGCCCCTCGAAGTGCACGCGGTCAGCAATCTTCAGCCGCTTGACCAGGCGCTCCAATGGGCGGCGCTCGCGCCCGTCCCCCATGATACGCAGGTGTACTTCGCGTGGCGCATAGGCCAGCGCACGCACCGCCAGACGCGGCCCCTTTCGAGCCACCAAGGACCCGACGAACACGCAGGGTCCGCTGTGTCGTCTGGCAGGCATCAGCGGCACTTCGGTGAAGAAGGCGTGGTTGAGCACGCGCGCCGAGGCCTGGATGGGCTGCGGCAAGCGTGACCGGGTCCTCTCATTCTGAACCAGGTGGACGGCGGCATGGCGCCAGGTGCGGCGGGTCGCGGGCAGCCAGCTCATGAGGGTCACCAGACTCATGTCGAGCAGCTCTCCGCAGACACCACGGACGCCCAAGGCAGGCCAGAGGCTGAACGGGGTGACCACGGCACCTCCCACCGGTCCCCAGACGCAGGGCACGTCGTATTGGACCGCGGGGGTCGGGAGCCAGTAGGTGGAGTATGTGGCGTGGAAAATCAGGTCGAACGGAATCTGGGCATGTAGCCGGCGGCCGACCGCGTTGGCGCGCCGGAGCCAGGCGAGGTACAACAGGAACCAGGTCACTCGATGCATCTTGGCCGACGCTGCCCCGATCGGCTCCGGGACCTCGATGAACTGTGGCGGTGAAGCGGCGCGGGTAATCCGCTGGCTGCGGAGGCCGGGTCCATGCTCTGGGCCGACCAGCACCACACAGTCCGCGAACTCGGACACACTGCGGACCAGCCCCCACCCAGCCCCCGGCTCCGACCCGCGGTCAGGTTCGCAGGCGTAGGCGAATACCAGGACGCGGGGCCGTGCTCCGCCGGTCATCAGGACGGTCGCCCCGTCCCATGCCCGAGGCGCCGGTGCTCCGAGGCTTTCTCGAGCGGAGCCGTCAACTGCTCGCGTCCTGCTGCGCTACGGCGCGCGTCTTCCAGGGATCGAGTGTAACCTGCAGGAGGTTCTCCAGCTCCAAGATCTCCGCCTGGAACATCTCCTCCAGGCGCGAGCGCGTGTCAGGGCGCATCGGTGGTACCTTTCCGATCGCGCCGAATGCCTGTCGCACGCCGATTCGCTTCGCCAGATTGACCACCCAGTCCAGATCGTGGTGCCGCAATACCTTGCTGGCACGAAAGGCCAAGCCGTACAGGCGAGGTGTCCGGGGTACGTAACTCGAGTTCACCGGCTCCTGGACGTCCCTGGCGAATCCGGCATCGCTGATTCCCAGGAACCTGGCGAGTGTCTGCTTGGTCCCCTCGACGTCCGCCAATGCTCGCTCGAACACGAGCACCAGAATCTGACGCTGATCAAAGTGCTCGAGATACCGTCGCAGGTACCTGCTATAGTGCCCTTGATCGATGACCGGCCACCTCGATTGGCCGAGGAAGTCTTCGAAGCTGCCTCGGTACATGCCGTTGCGGATCTTCTGCGCATAATATGACCACGCCCGGTCGACCGGGTTGCGCAGGACGAGCACTAGTTTTTGGACCCCCAGGCTGGCGATGCGCTGAGGACAGTCGGGACAGTAGAAATAATAGGGAGTGATTTCTCCGAGGGCCCGATATCGGCTCACGTCCCGCTCGGACGGAAAGAACTTCCGATACCAGACCGCCCCGCGATCATAGTGCAGATCGAAAAAGCTCAGCTCCTTACGGCGCATCGGCATGTACACTTCACGGTGGGATGCGAGCAGCTCATGGAGCCAGGTCGTCCCCGCGCGAGGCACGCCGATCCCGACAAAGGTGGGTACCACCATACACCTGGTCGCGATGCTCTGAACCTGAATGCCGACGCCCGCGCGTCGGCTCATGGTTGTGGCCTGCCATTGGCGAGCCAGCGCGACAGGTCCCGCCCGATCAGCTGGGAGAGGCGCTGGACATCCGCCTGGTAGAGCCGCTGCAGGGTACGCCTGGTATCGTCCCGCAGTCCGTGGCGCTCCTCCCGAATGTTCCGCTGCATCACCGCCCCGTAGAGCTGCCCCCGAAGTCCGGTCGGCATCAGCCGTTTGGCCAACGCCTTGGCCGGATTCGGTCGGGTGAGGATCGCGTGTAACGCCCTCGAGCGTGGGGTGCCGGACACCTTGTGTCTCACGGACATATCGGGTTCGAAGCTGGGATCGACGCCCAGGAAGGTGAACAGCTCCCGGACCACGCGCTGCGGATCGGCCTCGAAGTCGTCGTACAGGTAGACGGCGATCCTCTCCCGTGGGAAGCGCCCGTAGTACTCCCTCAACTGCGCGTGATAGAAGCCGAGCCCGGTATAATGCCAGAGCGGCTCCCAGTTCTGGGACACGCGAGCCGCCTCCTCTTCCAGCGCGGCTTCGAAGGAGTCGCATGGCTCGCGCCCGTCCCGCCGCATGTGAAGGTAGCTCGAATACGCGCGCTCCGCGGGATCCCGCAGGATGGCAATGAGCCTGACGTCGGGAAGATGGTGCGCGATCGCCTCGGGGGCGGCAGGCAGGTACAAGTAGAGGTTCGACGCCTCCCCGACGGCAGCTTCCCGCTTCACGCCCTTGAACAGCGCCTGATAGTCCGCCAGCCTGGTGACCGACGCCTGATTGATGATCACGTCCCCGGGGCCGCGGTACGTGACCTGCTGGCCGGCCAGCGCGAAGAAGTTGGGCTCCTTGGTAGGACTGATGAACACGTCTGGGTGCTGGCCCAGATAGGCGAACAGCGAGGACGTGCCCGATTTGGCGGCGCCGATGAGAACGAAGTTGGGTAAGGTCATGCGATCATGACTCGAGCCAATGGCACAGGTCGCGATTGATCAAGGCCTGCAGCTTTAGAATATCTTCGCGGTAGAGTGCCACCAGGGCCTGGCGAGTATCCCGAGAGATGCTCGATCGATCGGGTACGATATTCCCATTCATCAGCTTCGCACGCAGCCGGTGGCGGACGGGTGCGGGAAGCAGCGGCTTGACGGCATCCTTCACCGCCAGCGGTCGGGCCAGGAACGCGTGCAACAGCCGCGAACGCGGCCTGCCGGACACGTTGTAGCGCAGCGACATGTCCGGCACGAACCCGGGATCGACGTCGAGGAACTCGAAGAGCGCCCCCAGGACGCGGAGCGGTTGCGCCACGAAGTCGTCGTAGAGGTGGATCGCGATCCGGTCGCGGGGGAACACATCCAGGTACGCGGCGAGCTGTGCGGAGTAGAAGCCGCGAGCTTTCAGGTGCCATATCGGGTGCCAGCCATGCGCGATGCGGCTTTCCTCGGCGGCAAGCGCTTGCTCAAAAGTGGCCAGGGGCTCGCGACCGTCTCGGACCAGATGCTGGTATTGGGAGTAGGCGCGGTCGACCGGGTTTCGGAGCACCACGATCAGCTTCACGTCCGGAAGATAGCGCCGGATGCGCTCGCAGGAGGCCGGACTGTAGAGATACAGATCCGACGATTCGCCCACGGCGCGCCGATCCGCGGCCCGCCGGAAGAGCTTCTGATACCGATCGACGCTGGTGATATAGCGGCGGTAGGCAATCGCGTCACCCGGTCCGGTGAAGCTCGGGCGCTCGCCTTCCAGGGCGAAGAAGTCGCACTCCCGGACCTCGCTGAGGAAGACGTCGGGATGTTGCCTGAGATAGGCGTAGAGTGACGAGGTGCCCGCCTTGGCGGCCCCGATCATGAGGAAGTTCGGCATGCTCACCGGGCGAGGGAGGGTTCCGCTCGTCCCGGCCGCGGTGGCCCGAGCCAGCGCTCCCGACCCCTCTCCGCCGGTGGAGGCGGGGTAGAGCGACCGGAGCGCGAGCCGATACCCCGCCGAGCGCACCAGCGCCAGGGCGATATATCCGATGGGAATGGCGAACGCCCCGATCACTCCGGCCGTCGCGCCGATCCCGGCTCGCACCAGGTTGGCCGTCGCCTCGAGCCGTGCAAGCGTCGAGGCGCGCCCGGCGCCAAGCAGTTCGGCGCGGTAGGGCCAGTCCATCCCGATCACGATGTTGCCGATCAGCAGGATCAGCAGCAGATGGGGCACGTGATAGGCGTTGGGCAGCAGCCGGGTCAGGGGACTCCAGGACCAGGCGAATCCGACCAGGGCGAGGTACGGCAGGCTCAGCAGCAGCATGATGGTCGCAAAGAGCCGGGAGGCGGCCCGCGCGGCATGCCGGTCCCCGTGCTGTGCCGCGTGGACCGAACGATGCCCCAGGACGGCCGCCAAGCCCATCGAAAGCACCCATGGAGGCTGTCCGAGCACCCGACCCGCTTCGGCAAATCCCATGGCCGCGGACCCCGCCAGGTGGACCACGAACGCGGCCGAGACGAAGGCGGCTCCGGTAGGCAGGAGCGCCACGATCAGGAGCCAGCGTCCCGACCGCATCAGCTCTCTCGTCCGCAGCTGACTGCGGCTCCGCTCGTCCGCCGGATGGCCGGCGGCCAGAGCCAGTCCCAGGCTCAGCGAGGCGCTGTTCGCTATGGCGAGCGCACCGAAGGGGATCCACGGCTGGGGTACGTGGGTGTGGGTCATGAGCCAAATGGCCGCGACCGCGGCGCCGACCTGGACGCCCGATACCCAGGCGGCCCCCCAAGATGCGTTGGCCAGGTGCAGCATGTGGCGCATGTGGTCCTGGATGGGCGAGACGATCACGCTGAGCGCGCCGGTGACCGTCAGTGCGACGACGGCAGTCTCCGGTACGCCTGGGGGCGCTAGGAGGGTCCAGAACCACAGGCCCGCGCCGGCCAGGAACGCCGGGCCCAGTCCCAGCGACAGGCTCCGCCGGATCATGCCCAGGCGATGCTCCTCCTGGACCGAAACGGCAATGATCTCCGCGGGCTTGAAGATCAGTTGAGAGGGGAAGCGCGTGGCGACGAGAAAGGCCGTGAACACCAGGCCGTACGCGCCGAGGACGACCGGCCCGAGTGCGCGAGCCGCGTACAAACCCACCACCAGGGTGGCGAGCGAACTGAGCGCAGCGTCAAGGACGCCCGCGGCAATCTCTCCTCGCGCGCTCATCCCGGCCCCGCGGATCCCGGGTCGTGCTGGGCGAGCACGAGGAGATCGCCATCCAGTCCGGTCCGTTGCAGCGGCTGCTGCAGCAGTCGGCGGGCGAAGCCGTGTGAGGGGTAGACGGCCCGAGTGCGCAGTCGCCATACGTTGGCAAAGCCGGCCGCACGGAGCGCACCCGCGAGCGAGCCATAGGTGAAGTAGAACAGGTGGGTAGGATTCTGGTATTGCTCCCACCGAAGCCCCATGACGCGCGCGCGCAGGGACTCGAAATTGGGCGTACTGAGAAAGAGCGCGCCGCGGGGCCGGGTGATGCGAGCGAGCCGCTGCAGGTAGGCGACGGGATCCTCCAGATGCTCGACCACCTCGATGGCTGTAATCAGGTCGAAGCGGGCGTTGGGTTCACCCGCGACCAGGGCATCGAGGTTGGGGTAACCTCTTAATCCGCGCTGGGCCAACTGCCGCTGTGCTTCGGGATCGGGCTCGACACATTCTACCAGTCCTCCCGCGGAGGCGAGCCGGGTGGCGAATTCCCCGACCCCGGCCCCGAAATCGAGGATCCGAAGCCCTCTCAAGCTGCCCAGCCGCGCCGTCAGGCTCGTCACCAGGCCGTCAGCCACCTGCGGAGGTGTATTGAGGTAAGTGTTTGCCTGGTTCGGCGCTCCCGGCCGATAGTAGGCCGCCTGGTATAGCTCCCGGAGCTCCTCGGCGGTGGGCTGAGGGTACAGAAACTCGATTCGGCACCTGGAGGCGCTACATCGAAGCACCTGGCGACCCATGTGGTCGCCACGAGCCTGGGCACTGGACTGGCACAGCGGGCATTGGATCACGCGCGCCTCGGTAGCTGATGGGCGGCGTTCGCCCGGGAGTTCCCAGCGGGATGGATCCCGCCACCGCCGTCGCCGTCGTGCAGTCGAATGGCGGACCGGTACGCCTGGGTCAGCAGCTCGTAGTTTCGTTCCGGGGTGTAGTGGGCCTCATACTCCTGCCGGGCGGCCCGACCCATAGCCCGCATTTCATCCGGATGGGCAAGCGCCCAATCGATCTGGCGGACGAGGTCATCGGAGTCTCCCGGCCGGAAGTGCAGTCCCGTCCGCCGGTGCTGCACCAGGCTCGACATGGCCCCGAGATCGCTCGCCACCACTGGGATGCCGACGGCAAACGCCTCGATGATCGTCAGCCCGAACGTCTCGTACCACTCCGAGGGGAACACCAGCAGCCTCGCACCGGCCATTGCCTTGACCACCTCTGCGGGATCGCGGCGGCCCAGGAACTCGACTCCGGAGCCCGCCTGGGCCGCGGCTCCGACCAGAGCTGCCTCGGGACCATCCCCGATGATCCGCAAGCGGAGCCGGCTGCCCACCTGCCGCCAGGCCCTGAGCAGTGTCCCAACGCCCTTCTCCGGTGAGAGTCGCCCCACGAAGAGCGCATAGTCCCCGCCAGTGCCCTGCATTCCGGGATCAGGAGTGAAGTTGGGCTTGACCAGGATCTTCTCCGCCGGAACGCCATCGTCGATGAACTTGCCCCGCGCGAACTCGGTGAGCGCGAGGAACAGGTCGACCGCACGGTCCCACGTCCCCAGCGCCCGATGCACCACGAGCATGGTCGCGACGGCGGCGCTCGCGGACCGGCTGCCCCGATAGCAGGCGTACCGTACGCTGGGGAGAGGGACGGCTCGATGCATACAGGCCTCGCACACCTGACCGTCCCGAAACAGAATCCCGCTGGGGCACAGGAGCCGATAGTTATGCAGCGTCTGCACCACCGGCACGCGGGCGGCGCGGGCCGCGTAGTACGCCGCTGGCGAGATCAACGGAAGGGTGTTGTGCACGTGCACGAGGTCGGGCCTCTCCGAAAGGAGCAGACGTCGGAGGTCCCGATATGCCGCCCGGTTCCAGACCGCCATGCCGCCCAACACCACCCGCGGAAGATCGGCCACCCCGGAGTTGCCGGCGATGTAGCGC
>JBJMOX010000377.1:0-32454 GCA_045803515.1 Gemmatimonadales bacterium | reverse complement strand
GCGTGGGAACCGGCGATCAGATCATCGAAGTCGACGGCAAGTCCACTGAGGGCTGGAAGAACGACCAGGCGCTGAAGGCGCTCCGGGGACAGGCGGGGACCAAGGTCATGCTGACCGTTCGCCGCGCGGGGATCACCGAGCCGATCAAGTACACGCTCACCCGGGCCCAGATCCACATCCGCTCGGTCCCGCCCGGAACGCTCTTCGATGGAGGCGTCGGCTATATCTCGCTGAGCCCAGTCTCCGAGACCTCGGCGGACGAGCTGCAGCAGGAGATCGCTGCGATGAAGTCCAAGGGGATGAAGTCCCTGATCCTCGATCTCAGGCTCAACCCCGGCGGGTTGCTCGACCAGGGGGTCAAGGTGGCCGACCTGTTCCTCGATTCCAAGCAGGAGATCGTGGCGACACGGGGCCGCGCGCGGGGATCCACCAAGGAGTTCTACGACGAGGCGCGGCAGGCCTGGCCCGAGCTTCCCATCGTGGTGCTGGTGAACGATGGGACCGCCAGCGCCGCCGAGATCATTGCCGGGGCGCTGCAGGACCACGACCGCGCCGTCGTGGTGGGCACGCCCACCTTCGGCAAGGGCCTGGTGCAGACACTGTTCCCGCTGGGCGACGGGGTCGCCCTCAAGCTGACGACCGCGCGGTGGTACACGCCGAGCGGTCGCACCATTCAGCGGATCGCCAAGGACGAGGAGGACCAGGCGGAGCAGGCCGCGCAGGAGGCGGGTGATACGATCCCCGGCGCCGGTCTCAAGGAGCACAGCGACTCGGCCATTCGCACCCGGCCGGTCTTCCACACCGATGCAGGGCGAATCGTCCGCGGCGGCGGCGGCATCGTGCCCGACCTGGTCATTCGTCCGGACACGCTCACCCAGGCCGAGCGTGACTTCGCCAAGGCGATCGGCAGCCACGTGCCGGAGTACCGGGACGTCCTGACGACGTTCGCGCTCGAGACCAAGCAGAAACGCAGCGTGACGTCGGAGTCATTCAAGGTGACACCCGAGATGCGCCAGCAGGTGCTCGATCGGCTTCGCAGCAAAGGCGTCGACCTCTCCCCGGCCGTGTTCAACGGCGCGAGCGCGCTGATCGATGATCAATTGACCTATGAGATCACCCGCTACGTGTTCGGACCCTCCGCCTACTTCAAGCGCCGGGCGGTCGACGATCGGCAGATTCAGACCGCCATGGCGTTGCTGCGGAAGGCGCAGAACCCCAAGGAGCTGATGAGCCTCGCCGCCGCCAGCCGGGCGGCGGCGCGGGTGCAGAACTAGCGCGCCAGCCGGCCCGGCCACCACCCTTCGCGAGCCCGGCCCCGGTGGCCGGGCTCGCCCGTGTTCCGGCCCCTGGACGAGAGAGTGCCGTGGAGCGACATCCCGTGGCGATCATCGGTGCCGGCCGGATGGGCCAGGGGCTCGCGCTGGCCCTCGGGGCCGCGGGGCTCGACGTCGTGCTGCTCTCCCAGGGGCCGCGGGAGCTCGTGTCTCCGCTGGTGTTGCACCCCGGTCCACGTCGCGATGCTGTGGGTGCTGCTGGCCTGGTCCTCCTCGCCACTCCGGATGATGCGATCCCGCAGATCGCCCGGGAGCTGGCTGCTGAACAGGCGGTCGGGCCATCCCAGGTCGTGCTCCATCTCTCGGGTGTCCTCGATCGTCGCGCGTTGCGCGCGCTCGAGGCCAGCGGCGCGGCGCTCGGGTCGTTCCACCCGCTGCAGACGATCGCCGACCCATCCTCCGCGGCCGAGCGCCTGGCCGGCTGCTATGTTGGGATCGAGGGTGACGGCCGGGCGCTCGCGATGGGAAAGTGGCTCGCGGTGATTCTTCGGATGCACCCGGTCGAGCTCGCCACCGACCGAAAGGCCACCTATCATGCGGCAGCCGTGTTCGCCGCCAATTATACCGTCGCGCTCGCCGGCATCGCCGAGCGCCTTGCCCGGAGCGCCGGCGTTCCGCCGGAGCTGGCCGGCCAGCTCTATCGGCCGTTGATGGAGGGGGCCGTGTCCAACCTCGAGCTCGGCCCGGCCGCCGCCCTCACCGGACCCATCCGCCGGGGCGACGTGGCGACGGTCCAAGCGCACCTCGCGGCGCTCGAGCCTGCGGACCGGCAGCTGTACCGAATGCTGGGGCTCGCCGCGCTCCGACTGGCCCGGGAGGCTGGCCTGGCCGCAGAGCCGGCAAGCCGGCTGGAACAGCTCCTGACCGAACGCGACTGAACCCGAAACTTTTCCCCCGGGCCGCCCCTAGGGTGTGCGACCCCCACTGAGGTAGCCGATGTCCCGACGCTGGGCTGTTTCCACGATTCTCGCCATGCTGGTGTGCTTCAGCAGCGGCTGGCTCCTTCAACGCCGCCTGGGCGCGGGGACCGACGTCTATCAACAGGCACGACTCTTCGAGACCGTCCTCACGCACGTGCGGGACTATCATGTCGACAGCGTTCCCGAGGGGGAGCTGTATCGCCGGGCCACCGACGGCATGCTCAAGGAGATGCACGACCCGTACGCCGCGCTGCTGGTGGGCAAGGACTACACGCGACTCCAGGAGCGGACGACCGGGGACTATGTCGGCATCGGCCTGCAGGTGGACGCGCGCAACGGCTGGATCACCGTCGTGGCCCCCATGCCGGGGACGCCGGCGGAGCGGCTCGGCATCCGCCCGGGCGACCAGTTGGCAGAAGTCGATGGTCTGTCGGCCGCGGGCTGGACTCTCGATCGGGCGGTGCAGGCGCTCAGAGGACAGGTCGGGAGCCCCATCGACGTCGCCGTGACACGCGACGGGTCGGCGGGACCGGTCCGCTTTCATCTGAATCGCGAACGGATTCATCAACGCGCCGTCCCCGAGGGGGTCCTGCTGAACGGTGGTGTCGGCTATCTCAGCCTCACCATGAACCGGGAGAACTCCGCGGTCGAGTTGGAGCAGGAAGTCAGCCGCCTGGTCGGCGAAGGGATGAAATCGCTGGTGCTGGACCTCCGGTCCAATCCGGGAGGCCTGAGGGACGAGGCGGTACAGGCCGCCGATCTCTTTCTCGATCCCCAGCAGAGAATTCTGGTGAGCCGCGGCCGTGCACCCGGGGACAATCACGTCTGGCTGGACGGCGCACCCCAGCGGTGGCGGGGGATGCCGATCCTGGTCCTGGTCAATCGGGGGACCGCCAGTGCCGCCGAGATCATCGCCGGAGCGCTGCAGGACCACGATCGTGCCCTGGTGGTTGGAGACACCACCTACGGAAAGGGCATCGTGCAGACCGTCTTCCCGTTGGGACCGGAGATCGCGCTTCGAATGACCACCGCCCGGTGGTACACGCCGAGCGGCCGCTCGATTCAAGGCGCCCTGCTCGACTCGGCGATGGGTGCGGAACACGCGGCGACCGTGCAGATCGGCTTCGAGTCCGATGGGGGCAGGGTCCTTCCTGGCGGCGGCGGGATCGTTCCGGATGTGCGGCTCGAGCCCGACACGCTCACCTCCACGGAGCAGCTCTTCGCTCGTGCACTGGAAGGACAGGTGTCCGGCTATCGCGATGTCCTCACCGCGTACGCGCTCCAGCTTCGTGGCTCGCCGGAGGTCCGGTCCGAATCGTTCGAGATCACTCCAATGATGCGGCAGGAGATCCGCCGGCTGCTGCAGCAGCGCGGGATCAGGGTCGCGGACAGCGTCTTTGGGGGAGGGGGGCAGCTAGTCGACGAGCAGCTGGCCTATGAGATCGCCCGCTATCGTTTCGGGCCTGCCGCCGAGCGTCGCCGCCGCGTGGCCGACGACCCGCAGATCCGCCAGGCCGTGGCCCTCCTGCGGAGCGCACCCACGCCGCGGGCACTCCTGGGCATGGCGACCGTCCCGGCCCCGGGTCATTGATCCACCACGCGGACCCCGGACGGCACCTCGAAGGTGAAGGTGCGATCCGGCACCGACCGGTTCACCTGCATCCGGGAAAGGGTCAGGGTCCGTGCGGAGCCGGTGCGCTCGGTGATCTCCAGGCGGCGGGGCAGGGCGTCCTCCCGGTCGAGCCAGACCACCGCCCGTTCGAAGGGAAGGTCGGGCACGGCGGGCACCAGCTCGACCACATCCATGGGCCGGCCGTTCAGCTTGTCGGCGCGGAGGTACTTCGCCCGATAGCGCTCCGCGGGCCGGTCGAGCAGCCAGGCCAGCATGTTGTACCCGTACACCGGCCCACCGCTCGGCACGGCTAGCCGGAGCACCTGCCCGGGAGTGGTGCTCGGGGTGTACACCCAGACGTGCTGGCCATCGATGACGATGGCCTCCCCTGGGGGATCGCTGAACCGCATCGAGAGCTTGTCCGGGCCCGCCTGCACCAGCGTACCGCGGCTTTCGGCGCTATCGATCATCGGATTCTCGATCAGCTGCACGAACTCGGCGCGAAGGCTGCTGAGCGAGCGGTACACCCTGGAGGAGCGGCCGACGATCGCCTGGGCGTCCTGGGCCACCAGGCGGGCACGGGCCGTAAGCAGCGGCGGGGACGCGGTGAAGAAGCCGAGCAGGAGGAGCAGGCGCAGCATCAGGCCCGCACCGTGGCGGGCTCCGCCACCCGGCGGCCGATGGCTTCGGCGATCAGACGGACCTCCTTCATCAGACGCTCGAACTGCTCGGGGTAGAGGCTCTGCGCGCCATCCGACAGGGCGCGGTCAGGATACGGATGCACCTCGACCAGGAGGCCATCCGCGCCCGCCGCGACGGCTGCCCGCGCCATGGGAATGACCATGTCGCGATGTCCGGTGCCGTGGCTCGGATCGGCGACGATCGGAAGGTGCGAGAGCCCGTGGACCACGGGGACGGCACTCAGGTCGAACAGGTTCCGGGTCGCCTGGTCGAAGCTCCGGATGCCCCGCTCGCAGAGGATCACCTGGGTGTTGCCTTCGGCCAGGATGTACTCGGCCGAGAGCAGGAGCTCCTGGATGGTGGCGGAGAGACCCCGCTTGAGGAGGATCGGCTTGCCGCAACGGCCGGCGTGCTTGAGCAGCGAGTAGTTCTGCATGTTGCGCGCACCCAGCTGCACGATGTCAGCCACCTCGACCACATGGTCGAGCCCTTCGGCATCCATCGCTTCGGTCACGATCAGCAGTCCGGTCTCCTCCCGGGCCTTGGCCAGAAGCCGGAGGCCGACCTGTCCCAGACCTTGAAAGGCATAGGGTGAGCTGCGGGGCTTGAAGGCGCCCGCCCGCAGGACCGTCGCCCCAGCCTCACGGACGGCCCGCGCGGCTTCGATGATCTGCCGCTCGCTTTCGACCGAGCAGGGGCCCGCCATGACGATGACGTCCTCACCTCCCACCGAGAGCCCGGCGCCCAGCCGGACGATCGTGGGCTCCGCCCTCCATTCCCGGGAGACCTGCTTGTACGGCTTGGTGACGTGGAGGATTTCCTGCACGCCGGGGAGCGCCGCCAGTCTCGAGCCGTCGACCCGGCCATCGTTGCCGACCAGTCCGACGGAGGTGCGCTGCTTGCCGGGCATGGGCCGGGCCTGGTAGCCCATCTCCTCGATGGTGGCGACCACCCGGAGGATCTCCTCCTCAGCCGCGCCGTGGCGCATCACGATCAGCATCCGGATCCTCGCTCGGTGGGGTCGCGCGCCAGGCTACGCGACGTGCTCGGCCTCGCCCAGCCGCACGCCCACGATGGTGGACACGCCCGGCTCCTGCATGGTCACCCCGTACACCGCGTCGGCCGCCTGCATGGTTCGCGGGTTGTGGGTGATGACCAGGAACTGGGTCCCGGTCTTGAACTCATCCAGCAGGCGGGTGAACCGGCCGACGTTGGCGTCATCCAACGGGGCATCCACCTCGTCCATGAGGCAGAAGGGGCTGGGCTTGGTGAGATAGATGCTGAACAGCAGCGACACGGCCACCAGGGTCCGCTCGCCGGAGGACAGGAGGTGGATCCGCTGGGTGCGCTTGCCCCGGGGCGCCGCGTGAATGTCGATCTCGCTCTCCAGCGGATCCGCGGGATTGGCCAGCAGCAGCTCGCACTCGCCACCCCCGAAAAGGGTCTGGAAGACGGTGGTGAAGTTGGCTTGGACCGCGGTGAACGTCTCCAGGAACATGGAGCGTGCGGTCCCGTCGATCTCCCGGATGGCCTGGATCAACGACTGCCGCGCTCCGACCAGATCGTCGCGCTGGGTTGTGAGGAAATCAAGCCGCTTCACTTCCTCGGCATGCTCCTCGACGGCCAGTGGATTGACCGGGCCGATCCCCTCGAGCGCGTCACTGATCCGCGCCGCCTCCGCCTCCAGGGTCTCGAGGTCCAGATCCAGGAGCGCGGCGCCCTCCAGCAGCTGATCCAGTGGCCGGTGCCATTCCGCCTCCACGCGCTCGACGATGCTGCGCCGGGCGCCGCTCGCTTCGGTGAGCTGGACCTGCAGCCGATGGCTCTCCTCGAGCGAAGCCTCCAGGGCTTCCCGCGCGGCCGTCACTTCCTGCTCGGCGGCGGCCAGCGCGGCTTCGGCTCCGCTCAACGTCGTCTCCGCCTCGGCGGCAGCGGTCTCGAGCTCCTGCAGGGCCAGTTGCCGCTCCGCCCGTGTCTCCCGCCACGCCGCCTGCTGCTCCGCCAGCGCTCCGGTGTCAGCCTCGAGTTGACCGAGCTCGCCACTGAGCCTCAGGACGCTCGCTTCGGCCTCGGCGCGAGCGGCGGAGGCTCGCTGCAGCCGTTCCTCCGTCGACCGGAGCCCACCCCCGACGTGCGCCTCCTGGACCTGCCAGTGCGCCCGTTGCTCGCGGGCGAGCTCCTGCTCGGTCTCCAGCTCCGCCAGGCTGGCGCGGCCGGTGCCCAGGGACTGGTCCAGCCGGCCACGCGACAGATCGCCCTCCACCAGCAAGGCATCGATCTCGGCCATCCGCTGCTCGCAGCGGCAGAGCCGCTCGGTCACTCGAGCCAGCTGGGTCTCGGACTCGTCGGCTTCGCGGGTGAGATTGCCCGCCAGCCTGACGGCATCCTCCCGCACGGCGACCGCCTGACGCTCGGCTTCGCGCGCCTGCTCCGCCGCGACCGTGACCTCGGCCAGGGTGCGTTCCCGCTCGGCCAGACGCTGCACCGTATCCTGGAGCGTGGTTTCGGTGGCCGCGAGGGCGGCCGTCCCGCGCTCCACGTCCAGCGCCAGGGAGGCGAGCTCCGCGCGCCGGCGAAGCGGTCCCGACGGAGTGGCCGCGCCGCTCAGGAAGATGGCGCCACTGGCCCGGCGGAGAACCCGGCCTTCGGTATCCAGTACCTCCGACCCGGCGAGCGCCGCCCGCACCCAACCCACGGCCGGACCATCCACCCGCAACCGATCATCGAGCGGCTGGGTGTCCGATCCGACTTGGGGCCCGGGATCCAGCGGAAGCAGGACCAGCGCGCCGGGCTGCTGCTCCGCGTGCCATCCCTGGATCGCCCGGACGGCGTCCTGATCCCGGACCAGCACCGCATGCATCCAGTCGCCCAGGAGGCGCTCGGTCAGCTCGGCGTCGGCCCGGCCGGTGCTGACGAAATCGCTCAGCGGTCCCAGCACTCCGCCGTCGAAGCGGTCGCGCGCGCCGAGCAGGGCGGCGGCGCCCGGCGCGAGCCCCACACGATCGCGCTCCAGCTCCTCGAGAGCGTGGCGCCGGGCCGTCATCTGCGCCAGCGCTTCCTCCGCCTGCCGCCGGTCGGACCGGTTCATCGCCTCCTGCTCCCGGGTCTCGGCCACCGCGTGGCGGGCTCGCTCGGCCTCCGCCGCCGCCCGCTTGGCCTGATGGCTCAGAAACCCGGCGCGCTCGATCCCCTGGTCTCTCCGGCGCTGCGCATCCGCCAGCTCCACCTGCAGGCTGGCTCGATGCGCCGCGGCCTGCGCGGCTCGCTCCCGCAGTGACGCCAGCTCGCCTTCCAGCGCGGCCCGCTCACCCTCCAGCGACCGGAGGTTCTGGGCCAGCGTCTGCAGCTCCTGCTCCCACTGACGGACCAGGTTGCGCTGCTCGGCGAGGCGGCGGCGGACCTCCTCCTCCGCGTGGGCCCGCCCGGTCAGCTCCCCCCGGATCCGCTGATGTTCCACCGAGGCCGCGTCCCGGTCGGCCAGCGCAGCGTCCCGATCCACCAGGGCTTGCTGGACCCGGAGCTCCATCTGGGAGCGTTCCTCCTGGGCGCGATGGCGGCGCGCCGTGGCATTGGCCAGGCGTTCAGCCGCGACGGCGAGATCCCCGTCCAGCTTACCCAGCTCGACCTGCACGGCGGACAACCGGCGGGCGATCTCGGTCCGGCCGGCCTCCGCGCCGGCCCGGGCCCTCGCGCCTTCCTCGCGCCGGCGCTCCGCCTGGGCAAGCCGCTCCCGCGTGGCGGGGAGGAGCTCGCTCAGCTCGGCAAAGCGTGCCTGCATGCCGGCGGCTTCCTCGCTGAGCCGATCGAGCTGCCGGCGCGCGAGCGTGATCTGGACCGAGAACTTCTCCTCGGTGAGCTTGCCGTGGCGTTCGGCCTTGCCCCGCTGCCGGGCCAGACTGCGGATCTGGGATTGCACTTCGGCGACCAGGTCCTCGACCCGCTGGAGGTCGACCGCGGTCTCCTCGAGGCGGCGCTCCGTGGAGTGCTTTCGATCGCGGTAGAGGCCGATGCCCGCCGCTTCCTCGAAGAGGGAACGGCGCTCGTCGGCCCGGTCGGAAAGCAGGAGATCGATCATCTTGGCCTCGATCACGACACCCGCATCGCTGCCGAGACCGGTGCCGCGGAGGAGGTCCTGGATGTCCCGGAGGCGCACCGGAGCGCCGTTGAGCAGATAGTCGCTTTGCCCTGACCGGGAGAGCCGCCGGGTCACCGCCACCTCGCGATAGGCGATCGGCAGGTCGCCGTCGCTGTTGTCGAGATACAGCGAGACTTCGGTGACGTTCACCGGACGGCGGGCCGTGGAGCCCTGGAAGATGACGTCCTCCATCTTCCCGCCGCGCAGCAGCCGGGCCGATTGCTCGCCGAGCACCCAGCGGACGGCATCGGAGACGTTCGACTTGCCGCAGCCGTTGGGTCCGACGATGGCGGTCACCCCTTCCTCGAAGGTCAGGGTGACGGTATCGGCGAAGGACTTGAAGCCGGAGAGCTCCAGCCGGGTGAGCTTCATGCGGGTCGTCCCACTGGTTGGAGGGCGCCTGTCGGGTAACCTGCGCGAGCTATTGAGCCGCCTCGTCCTGCGCCGTCACCACGAAGGACGGCATGCCGATCTTCCGGCCGGTCTCCTCCGCTTGGTCTCGCGAGGCGTAGGGACCGAGCACGACGCGGAACGCTTCATCGCTCCGCTTGGGCGGGAGCACCGAGGCCGGCAGGCCGGCGGCCTTGAGCCTCTCGGACAGCTCGTTGGCCCAGGACGGATTCTGCGAGCTGCTGACCTGGAGGTAAACCGACGGCGCCGCGGCCTCCGAGTCCGCGGCCGCGATGGCGCTGGAATCGCTGACGACGACGGTCTCCACATCCTGTGCCGGCCGCCAGCCGATCACCATCCAGGAATCGTCGGCCGCGTCCGCCACCTTCCCCGTCTCCGGCAGTCCGCTCTTGCCGAGGTCGCGGGCGATCACGTCGTGACCCTGTCGCGCCAGCAGCGTGTTGGGCGCCGCGATGGCCGGCAGATCCGCCGCCCACTTGGTGGCCACCGTGGCCGTATGACGCCCCCGGCCGATGTCGATGACCCAGGCGGAATCGCCGCTGTCGGGCCGGACCATGAGCCATTGGCCGTACTGGTCGCCCCTGAGGGCTCGGGCGCCGCCGGGTAGATCGATGCTCCCGAGCGCCGCGCCGCTGAACCGATCGAACATGAGCAGCCGGTGCTGCTCCTGGGCGACATAGATGCGGTGCCCCGACGGGGAGAACAGCGCCGCCCGCGCGTGGCCCGACACCGGCAGCGAGAGCGGGCGGGTCTTGCCCTGCGGTGCATAGACCACCACCGCCGTATCGGCGGCCACCGCGACCAGGTCGCCATACAGGCTCGTCGCCAGGGGACCGGACGCCAGTGTGGTAGAGGTGGGCGGCTGATCGGAGCCCAGTGTCTCGAGAACCGGTGCCGGCCCGGTGAGCCGGGCCAGGATCGCTCCACTCATGGTCCCGTGCAGCTCGGCGGGTGTGCCTTGAAGCTTGGAGCGGAAGCGCACCGGGGACCGGCGCACCAGCTGGGTGACCGTGCTTCCGGTGTCGACCGCGTAGAGCGCGCCATCCGGACCCACCGTGGCGTAGCGAACCTGCTCCAGTGAGGTCCGCACCCGTCGCGTCTCCAGATCGAGCGCGACCACGTTCTGCTTGCCGTCGAGCACGTACACCAGCCCCTGCTCGGCATCGGCGCCGATGGGGCGCTCCATGGGAGGGAGCTTCTCATCCGTGGCCCAGGAGGAAGGCTCCAGGGAGGGCACCCGATACAGCCGGGCGATCCCTCCGCCCGAGGGGATCCGGAGCGCCGATGACGGCGCCGGACCCCGCGTGGTGGCGGGGAGATTGCCCAGGGAAAGCTTCGTCTCGCGCTCGCACGCCGTCCCGAGGAGCACGACAACGACTCCCAGCGCTGACCAGGAAATGTTCACAACAAAAAGATAGCCTGCTCGAGCGGACTTAGAAGGTCGGCCCGAGGCTGAAGGTCCAGAGTCCTTTGACCCCCTTCCGTTCCTGCGGAAT
Source organism: Gemmatimonadales bacterium (assembly GCA_045803515.1). GTDB lineage: Bacteria > Gemmatimonadota > Gemmatimonadetes > Gemmatimonadales > GWC2-71-9 > CAVVWJ01. The sequence continues at coordinate 21,865 of JBJMOX010000377.1, read as the reverse complement.
GGAATAGTCCACCCGGGCGATGGCGAACCCGAAGAGATTCACCCGGATGGACGCACCCAGCGTCTGCAGCGGGGTCCGCACCCGAATCGGATCATCGCCTGCCTGGCGGCTCCACTTGAGCGTGCTCTGCTCGTCCCAGGCTAGACCGATGTCGTAGAACAGGGCGCCCTCGATCGGCGGAAATGCGGCCGGCAGGCCGAACGACGGGTTGAGGATGGGAAAGCGCAGCTCCACGCTGCCCACCCCGACCTGGGTGCCCACCAGCCGGTCGAGCTCGGCGCAGCCCGTCTCGGAGCTGGGATCGTTCGCGTTGAGGCACTCGTGCCGCCGGTAGGATCCCGAGGTGTTGCCCCGGATGAGATCGGTGCTGCCGGCGAAGATGCGGAACTGGCTCGCGTCCCGCCCGATGCGGCCGAAATAGAGCGCCCTGGTCGCCAGCACGATGGGCCCGACGATGCGGTCATAGCGCCGGTAATCCGCGGTCACCTGGGAGAAGCGCCAGTCGCCCAGCGTCTGGGCGAACTCGATACGGTAGCGCCGGCCATAGAACGGTCCCACGTACCCGAAGAGCGAGTTGTCGAACACCAGCGCCGTGGAAGGCTGGACATAGTTGACGCCCGGCAGGTTGTCGGTCTCCAGGAAGGCATCCCGGGTCGCGAAGCCCGACAGCGGATCGTAGGGCTCGTTGATCCGGAGGATGGCGTCGTCCACGTTGGAGAAGCGCACGCCGGTCTCGATCCGCTGGAACCGGCTGATCGGGTAGTAGGCCTGGCCGAAGACCGAGCGGACCACCAGCCGGCGAATGTTGGTGACGAACGTATTTTCCTGCGCCGTTGGATTGCCGGGCAGGACGGTACTCGGCTCCAGGAAGTAGTACGGGTCCTGGGAGGCGCCCACCGCCCAGTTGATCCGCTTGCTCAGGTTGGCATAGGCCGCGAGCACCTGGGCCTCGCTGATCCGCCCGTTGACGTAACCGGCGAACACCAGCTGGTGATTGCCCAGGATGTCGCTCAGCGAAATGGCCGATCCGCCGAAGAACCCGCGGCCGAAGTTGTCGCGGGCATAGCCGATCGACGGCCGCGCGATATAGTCGGGGGTGAAGTGCACCCGGTACTCCTTGAGGGTGAACTCACTGGTATCCGGCAGGCTGAAGTTGGCCGAGTCCATCAACGCCGAGATCGAGACCGGCTGGTTGAGCTGCTGGGCGGTGGTGTCTCCCGAGCGGGCCAGCTCGCTGGAGGTGCGGAATCCGCTCTGGGTGCGGTAGATCGAGCCGCCCTCACCGACCTGCGATTTCACCTCGTCGCGCACCTGAAGCGACCGGGTGGTGTCGATGGGCGGCGTGCTGTGCCGGGCCAGCATGCCGGTGCTGTCCACCGCCTGCGGCCGGTAGGGCGAGCGCTTGAGCGACCGCGGGTTGGTCAGACTATAGACGTCGTACTTCCCGGCCTCGTAGTACACGAAGGCGAGCCGGTCCGCCTGGCGGGCCCAGGAGAGCACCGGCGAGAGCGGCGTGATGCCCTGCACGCCGGTGTAGAAGTCGGTGAGCTGATAGACCTGCCGGTCGCCCAGCTCATACAGGAAGACGTTGCTCACGCCGTTCCGGTCGGACACGAACGCCAGCGAGTGGCCGTCGGGCGCCCACTGCGGGCTCACATTCTTGCCCTGGTCCATGTGCTCGAGCACCCGGACGGTGCCGGTGGCCAGATCGTAGAAGGCGATCCGCAGGTTGCCCACGGCCAGGGTCTTGAAATCGGTCCGCGGTCCCCGGTCGGTGGCAAAGGCGATGGTGCTGCCGTCGGGAGACCAGACGGGGTGCAGGTCGGCGTACTTGTCGTTGGTCAGCCGGCGCAGGTTGCCGCCGTCGCGGCCGACCACGAACAGGTCGCTCAGGCCGCCGTCGTAGCCGGTGAAGACGAGCTGGGTCCCGTCGGGGCTCCAGGCGGGCGTCGTCACGCCGCTCAGCTTGACGTCGATGTGCTTCACTTCCTTGTTCCGCGCCACATCGACGATCACGATGACGTCCCGCGGCCCCCGCTTGGCGGCGAAGGCGAGGTACTTCCCGTCCGGCGACCAGTTGGCCTGCGAGTTGATGAAGCGGTACGTCTCGTAGTTGCTGCTGATGCCGGATTTGAGGATGCGGCGCTTCACCTTGCCGGTGGTGCCGTCGGCCAGGTAGAGATCGACGAAGTAGAAGTTCTTCTCGCTGAAGTACGCCACGGCCGACCCGTCGGGCGACAGGGCTGGCGCCAGGTGCAGGGTCCCGTCCGACCGCTTCTTGGTGAGCAGCTCGTCCGCGATGGCCCGCGCCTTGGCGCGGGCGCCGATCTCCGGGAGATAGCGCTTCTGCACCGCGTCCCGCCACTGATCCGACAACTGCTCGAGGCTGAGCCCGATCGTCCGCTTGAAGGCGGGCTCGATGCCGCCCGCGAGCGTCGCCTTGAGGATCGCGCCGACCGCCTCGTCTCCCCAGCGCTCGCCGATGTAGGACCAGAGCGCGTGGCCGAACCGATAGGGGAAGTAGGTGTAGGGATCCTCGGTCATCTGCTCGATGGTCGGGAGCTTGCCTTCCAGGGAGGCGTCCCGGAGCCACATCGCGGTTTCGGCGTTGATGGGGCCGAGCGACATGTACTCCGCCATGCCCTCCGCGAACCAGAGCGGCGGCGAGATGGCGATCAGGTTCTGCAGGCCCGCGCCGGCCCGCCCATGGGACCAGATGTCGTACTGGAACTGGTGGGTCATCTCGTGCTGGAGGACGTGCTCGAACTCGGCGTAGGACCCGGTGAACGGCATCACCGCGCGGTTGCGCTCGAAGTCGGTGACCCCGCCCGTGCCCTCGCCCGGAGATTCGCCCAGCGCGTTGGTCTGCTGGAAATCGGAGTGGGAGGCGTACAGGATGATCGGCTTCCGCTCCCGGAACTCGTGATTCAGCACCTTGGAGAGCCGGCCGTAGGAGCGCTCGGCCATCCGCGCGGCATCCAGCGCCGCGGACCGCTCCCGGTCGTAGTAGTACACGTCGAAGTGTTCGGTCTGGATGATCTTGAAGTCGAACCGGGTGTACTGGACCTTGTTGCGGCCGAAATACTGGGCGGACAGGACACCAGGCACGCCGAGGAGGAGCAGGAGCAATGCCGGTGCAGTGCGTCGGAACATGGCGACCTCAGCTAGGTGGAGCTGATCAGGAGCTCCGGTGCGTCATCCCAGAGACGCTCGAGCTGGTAGAACGCGCGAGTCTCGGGGTGGAACAGGTGAACCACGAAATCCACGAAGTCCAGGAGCACCCATCGGCCGCTGGTCAGACCTTCGACGTGATGGGTGTGGTGGCCGCGGCGACCGAGCTTCTCGATGACCGACTCCGCGATGCCCCGGACGTGCGCGTCGGATGTCCCGGAGGCGATGACAAAGTAGTCCGTGGCCTCGGTGAGCCCGCGCAAATCGAGGACCACCAGTTGACTGCCCTTCAGATCCTGAATCGCATCCATGGCCAGGCGCAGCGCCTCGGGGGGCCGGGGCGTCACCGGCTGCCGTCCTCGACTTGATAGAAGACGGCCCATGCGCCGGCACCAACATGGGTACCGAGGACCCCCGTGGCCAGGGTGACGAAGCAATCCCGAGGGCGATACGCCGCCACCAGCGCGGCTCGCATCCGGTCGGCCATCTCCGGCGCCTCGGCGTGTGCCACGCCGAAGCGGACGAGCTCCGGGCGTGGCGTGAGCCGTTGCTCCAGCAGCTCCAGCACCCGGGCCACCACCTGGTCCCGCCCGCGCACTCGATCAGCCGGAACCACCTGTCCGGCAGGGTCGAGTGTCAGGATCGGCTTCACATCCAACAGGCCGCCGATCCACGCCTTGCCGCGCGACACCCGGCCGGATCGGAGCAGATTGTCGAACCGGTCGACCGTGAGCAGCATGCCCGACTGGCCCCGCACCCGCTCGAGCTCCCGGGCGATCGCGCCTCCCGTCCACCCCGCGTCGGCCAGCTCCGCGGCCCGAAGCGCCAGCATTCCCAACCCCAGAGATGCCGACCGACTGTCCACCAGATGGACACCGGAGAGTCCCGCATTGCGGACAGCGGCCTGGGCCGACCCGAACGTGCCCGACAGGCTCGCGGACAGGAGAACAGCGACAACCTCGTCCGCCTCCTCCCGCGCGTCCCGCAGCACCCGGACGAAGTCGTCCGGCGTTGGCTGCGAGGTGGTCGGGAGCTCGACGGCCTGGTGGAGCCGGCGGTAGAACTCTTCCGGCGTGAGCTCCACGCGATCGCGAAATGTCGTGTCCCCGAAGACGACCTGCAGCGGGACCAGGGCGATCCGGTGACGGTCCAGCACTCCATCCGGCAGGTCCGCCGAGCTGTCTGTTACGACTCCCACCGGACGCCGGTCCGGATGGGCCAGGCGCCGGTGCTGCGCCCGCATGTCGTCCGCTTTGGTGGTCTCGATCCGGCCCCAGCGTCCCGCATAGGTAAAGACGGCCTCGGGGGTGTCGGTGTGCACATGGATCTTGAGGATGTCGGACATGACCGCGACCACGACCGAGCCGCCGAACCCGTGCATCGCCGCGCGGACCTCGTTGGCCGGAGGGAGCCGCTCGCCCCGGACCAGCACTTCGGTGCAGAATCGGAAATCGCGGTCCGCGGTCACCAGCGCCCGGGCCGCCGGAACTACTACCGCCGGCGATACTCCACCGTTGGGCTCGACCGCCGTCAGGATCGGATCGCCGTCGATGGCCCGTAGGACTCCTTCCAGCATCCGCACGAATCCTTTGCCGCCGGCATCCACCACCCCGGCCTCCCTGAGCGCCGGCATCTGCTCCGTAGTACGGGCGAGCGCGGCCTCGGCCTCCGCCAGCATCAGACGCATCAGGGTGCCCACATCTCCGGACTCCGCGGCGGCCCGCTCGGCGGCGCCGGCGGCATCGCGGGCAACCGTCAGGATGGTCCCTTCCCTCGGATCGTCCACCGAGAGATAGAGCCGGTCCGCGCCCTGACGGACCGCTCCCGCCAGATCCCCGGCTGACGCGGCGGGCCGGTCATCAAGTGCCTCGGCGAATCCCAGCAGGAAGTGCGCGAGCATCATTCCCGAGTTCCCCCGGGCGCCCAGCACGGCCGCGCGGGCCATGCCCCGCGCGGTGTCCGGAAGCGCTGCGTCGCCGAGCGCCCGGAGGGCGTCGGCGACGGCGCGAAGCGTCAGGCTGAAGTTGGTCCCGGTATCGCCGTCGGGAACGGGGAAGACGTTGATTCGGTTGATCTCGTCCCGCCCGGCCGCCACCCAGTCGGCGGCCGCGAACAGCGCGCGAGACAGTCGCCGGCCGTCGACGTAGGCGATGCCGAGCCTCATCGAGCGTGGATCACTCCGCGACGACTGATACGTGCACCTCCGCGTGGACCTCCGGATGCAGCCGGACCGCGACCGTATGATGTCCCAGGGTCTTGATCGGGTGATCCAGCTCGATCCGGCGCTTGTCGACCTGGTGCCCCTGCCGGGCCAGCGCGTCGGCCAGGTCCTGCGTCGTGATGGAGCCGAACAGCTTGCCCTCTTCGCCCGCCTTGCCCGTGAGCGTGAGGGCGACCTGGCCTAATGCCGCCGCCGCCCGCTCGGCCTCCGTCCGCTCCGCATCCTGGCGGGAGGCGCGCGCCTTGGTCTCGGCGGCGATCCGCTTCTTGTTGCCTTCCGTCGCCTCGTAGGCCAGGCCCTGGGGGAGCAGATAGTTGCGGGCGTAGCCGGGCTTCACCCGAACCATCTCGCCGGCCTTGCCCAGCGATTTCACATCCTCGCGCAGAATCAGTTCGATCATCGATCGAGCCCTCCGGTGGTCGGCGTCGAGAGCCGACGTCTGAAATCTAGCCAAGTATCGGCGAGGCCGAGCAGCGTGAGCCCGCCCAGAACAAACGGCAACAGGAACATCGCGATCAGGGCCAGCACGGCGGCCACCGGCCGCGGGATCCGCCCGGACATTGCGAGGAGTACGGCGAGTCCCCGGGTGGCATAGAGGGCGGACCAGACCAGCAGCAGATTGGCCCCGACCAGCGGCCAGGGCGCGGCGACCGGCAGGAGCGAGAGTCCCAGGGCGACCACCCAGCCCCACACCAGTTGATCACTGAATCGGAACGCGGGGAAGGGGGACGTTGCCGCTCCCCACGGCCTGCTGGCCAGGCGATGGTACCAGGTCCACGCCAGCCTGAGCCCGGCGATTCCCGCGATGGCCAGGAGCCCCGGTGTGAGCTGGGCGATCGTGTGGGGCATCGCACCGAGCTCGCTCAGCAATTCCTTGGGCGCCCCGGCCGCGGTCCACTGGGTCCGGGCCATCGCCTGGTAGGTCGAGAGGTCGTGCTCGATCGCCTGCTGCACCGCAACCCACTTGATGCCGAGCCATGCCATCCAGGCCACCAGGGTGATACCCGCACCGGCGGTGGCGAGCAGCGCCCGGGAGAACCCGGCGGATGGACGCCAGAGCGTGAGCGCCAGAAAGCTGCCGCAGAGGAAGACCGCCCCCGCCCGGACCACTTGGGCGCCGAGCCCTCCGACCTGCTGCAGCCAGAGCGCCGACCAGGCAGCCGTTCCCAGCAGCCAGCCCCACTCCCGGATCGTCCGTGGCCGGGAGAGGAGCAGCAGGCCCGCCAGAGGGCAGAGGGCAAAGACCGGTGGAGCGAAGAGCAGGTAGCCCACCGCCAGGACAACCGGCCCCCATCCCAACGATCGGCCCCGGGGGCGCGAGCCTCCCCAGGGCTTTCCAACTCGGGCCGCGATCAGGCCCCGAAACCCTTGATGTAGGGCAGGAGCGCGAGCTGGCGGGCCCGCTTGATGGCCGTGCTGAGCTGCCGCTGATGACGGGCGCAGGTGCCCGAGAGGCGGCTGGGCAGGATCTTCCCCCGCTCGGTCAGGAATCGGGAGAGGGTCCGCTCGTCCTTGAAATCGACCACCCGCACGCCGGACTCACAGATGGCGCAGGTCTTCTGGGGCCGCCTCATTCGTCGTCCTCCTCATCGCTCTTACCGGCCGTCACCGGCACCGGCTGGGCGCCCTCGTTCACCACGACGAGAAAGCGGAGCACGCCCTCATCGAGCTTGATGGCGCGCTCGAACTCGGGCAGCGCGGTCGCGTCGGCGTCGAACTTGGCGACGACGTAATAACCGGTCTCGTGCTTCTTGATGGGATAGGCCAACGTGCGCTTGCCCCATTGATTGATCTGGGGAGGCTCGGCACCCGGCTGTTGGATGAAAGCGTGGAAGCGCGCGAGGCGCTCATTGATGGCGGTCTCTTCGAGCGCGCTGTCGAAGATATAGACCACCTCGTACTGACGGGTCATGACACCTTCCTTTGGTCTGGTGCCTCGGGCCTGGTGTGGGCGCCGGGGAGGAGATTTGTGGACCGCGTAACATAGACGCCTTCTGGGGCCGCCGGTAGGTCAGCTGCTGAACCGGAAGAGCATCACGTCCCCGTCCTGCACGACGTACTCCTTTCCCTCCGCTCGGGCCAGGCCCTGCTCCCTGGCCGGCTTCCAACCGCCGACCCGCACGAAATCCTCGAAAGCCACTGTTTCGCCCCGGATGAAGCCCTTCTCGAAGTCCGAGTGGATGACCCCGGCCGCGGCGGGCGCCTTGTCGCCGCGATGGATGGTCCAGGCGCGCACTTCCTTCTCGCCGGCCGTGAAGTAGCTCTGCAGGCCGAGCAGGTGGTAGGCCGCGTGTGCCAGGCGGTCGAGCCCCGATTCCGTCAATCCCAGCGACTGGAGGAACTCGCCTCGATCCTCCGGCGGAAGCTCGGCCAGCTCGGCCTCGACTTTGGCGGAGAAGGTCACGATCTCGGCCGTTTCCCGGTCCCGCTCGAGGGCGGCCTGGAGCTCGGTGACGAACCGGTTGCCCGACGCGATCTCGTCTTCCGCCACATTGGCGGCGTAGAGCACCGGCTTGGTCGTCAGCAGGTTGAAGGAGCGATACGCCGCCGCCTCCTCCTCTGTTGGGACGACGGCGCGAGCCGGCCGGCCCGCCGCGAGGGCCTGCTGCACGGCCTCGAGCACCCGGAGCTCGACCTTGGCCTGGGGATCGCCCGAGCGGGCGACCCGAGCGGTCTTGTCGAGCCGCTTCTCCACGCTGGCGAGGTCCGCGAGCCCGAGCTCGATGTTCACGATCTCGCGATCCCGCGCCGGGTCCACCGACCCGACCACGTGCTGGACATCGTCATCCTCGAAGCAGCGGACGACGTGCACCACCGCGTCCACCTCCCGGATGTTGGCCAGGAATTGGTTACCGAGCCCTTCTCCCTCGCTGGCACCCTTGACCAGGCCGGCGATGTCCACGAACTCCACCACCGCAGCCACCGTTCGCTCCGGCTTCACGATCCGGGCGAGCTGGTCCAGGCGGGGGTCGGGCACCTGCACGATGCCGGTGTTCGGCTCGATGGTGGCGAAGGGATAGTTCGCCACCAGAGCCTTGGCCGACGTCAGCGCGTTGAAGAGAGTGGATTTCCCGACGTTCGGCAGGCCGACGATTCCTAGGCGAAGCATGAGGAGACCGGTGCCTCAGTGATTGAAACGGCTCATCGCGCGCTCGATCCCTTCGGTCACCCAGCACTCCACCGACTCGGCCATGGGATCCAGCAGGGCGGCGAGCTCACGCCGCTCATTCTCGGAGAAGGGGGCGAGGACGAACTCGGCGAGATCCTCCAGGCCCGGCGGTGTAGGGCCCACGCCGATCCGAAGGCGGGCGTAGTCCTGGCGCTGGAGCACACCCTCGACGCTCTTGAGCCCGTTGTGCCCGCCCGCGGAGCCGGCGCCGCGCAACCGGAAGCGGCCGAGGGGCAGCGCCACGTCATCCACCAGGACCAGCAGATCCCGGCTGGCGTCGAACTCCGTCGAGGCGCGCAACGGGGCGAGCGCCGCCCCGCTCCGATTCATGTAGGTCTGGGGCTTGAGCACGCGGACCGGGCGGTCGTCCCAGGTTCCCCGGGCCTCGCGCGCCCGGTCGCCGCGGCGGAATGGACCGATCCGCCAGCGCGCGACCAGGTGATCGGCCAGTAGAAACCCGGCGTTGTGCCGGGTTTCGTCGTACTCCGGGCCGGGGTTGCCCAGCCCCACGATCGCGTGCAGGGCTCAGGCTTTCTCTTCGGTCTCGCCCTCGGCCTCGGCCTTGGGCTTCCGGATGAGCTCGGGCTCGGCCGTCGCGACTTCCTCCACCACGGCGGGCGCCTCCTCGGTCCGCGGCGCCACCACGGTGCACACCGGGGTGTCGGGATCGTTGAGGATCTGGGCCTTCTCGATCTTGAGGTCGCGGACGAAGAGGGAGTGGCCGATGGCCAGGGCCGTCACGTCCAGCTCGACGTGCTCCGGGATATCCGCCGGGAGCACTTCGATCTCGAGCTCGCGGAGCGAGTGGTCGAGCACGCCGCCGAAGTTCCGCACCCCGTCGGGAATCCCCACCAGGTGCACCGGCACCGACAGGGTAATCTGCTCGTCGGCCCGAACTTCGTAGAGGTCGAGGTGGAGGATCTCGGCCGGGCGGAGCGGGTCCCGCTGGATCTCGCGGATGAGCGTCTTCACCGGTGCCCGCCCGTCGATGGCGACGTCCACGATCGCGGTGCCCGCGCTGATGCCCACGAGCAACTTGGCCAGGGCCGCGGTCTCGACCACCACCGGCTCGGCCGCGCGCCCGTGGCCATAGATGACGCCGGGCACCTTGCCCTCGCGGCGGAGAGACCGGGCCGCGCCCTTGCCGGTGCCGGCGCGGGTGGCCACCTGGAGATTCGCCTGTTGTGCCATGATCCGATCCTTCGCGTGAGATGGCGTCCCGGAGGACGCTTCAATCGAACAGCGAGCTCACCGACTGGTCGCTGTGCGTGTAGCCGATCGCCTTCGAGAGCAACCCGGCGATCGAGAGAACCTTGAGACGGTCGAACCGACGCTCGGGCGGGATCCCGATGGTGTTGGTGACCGTCACTTCCTTGACCGGCGAGGCCATCAGCCGATCCACCGCCGGGCCGGACAGGAGCGCGTGCGTGGCGCAGCAGTAGATGTCGCGCGCGCCCAGCCGCTTGAGCGCGTTCACCGCCTCCGCCATGGTCCCGGCGGTGTCGATCATGTCGTCCGGGATGAGGCAGTCGCGATTGCCCACCTCGCCCACCACATTGAGCACCTCGGCCACATTGGCCGACGGACGGCGCTTGTCGATGATGGCCAGCGAGGCGTTCAGCCGCTTGGCGAAGCCCCGCGCCATCTTGGCCGAGCCGACGTCGGGCGCCACGACGACCGGATCGTAGAGCTGCTTCTGCCGATAGTGGCTGACGAACACCGGGGCGGCGTAGAGGTGATCGACCGGCAGATCGAAGAACCCCTGCAGCTGGTGCTGGTGAAAGTCGATCGCCAGCACCCGGTCGGCGCCCGCCATGGAGACCATGTTGGCCATCAGCTTGGCGCTGATCGCGACCCGGGGCTGGTCCTTCCGGTCCTGGCGGGCGTACCCGAAGTAGGGGATCACCGCCGTCACCCGCGCCGCGCTGGCCCGCTTGGCCGCGTCCATCAGGAGCAGGAGCTCCATCATGTTCTCGGCCGGCGGGTTGGTCGGCTGGACGATGTAGACGTCCCGCCCGCGCACGTTCTCGTCGATTTTGACGAACAGCTCGCCGTCGGCGAAACGGCGGAGCGTGACCTGGCAGAGAGGCTGCCCCAGGTGGGCGGCCACCTCTTCAGCGAGGGCTCGGTTGGCCGACCCGCTCAGGAGCAGCATCTGGCTGCGTGACAGCGAGAGGTCCGTCATAATTACAGCCCGCAAAAATAGTTAGGGCACCCGGGGCGAGTCAACCGGAACGGCGGGAGTGACCCAGATCATGGCGGCAAAGCCTCGACGGTGGCAGGATTCTCCTCCCCGGGGGGTCCATGGAGTATCCACTGCTCCCGCGGAGGCTCTTTGGAGCCTCCGACGAACTCCGGGCTCGTGGGACATTCCCTGGGCGCTTGCGCCCCCGATGATGAACGCTTCTCAACCCGGGCCTGGAACCAACACTCATGCGACCTCTTCAAGCGTGCGCTCTCCTCGTGGGCGTGGCCGCAGCCGGCACCGCGTGCGGCGGCGACAACAACAACGGACCCTCGAACAATGCCCCGACCGCCGCGTTCTCCGCGGCCTGCCCCAGTCTGACCTGTACCTTCACCGACGCCAGCTCCGACCCCGACGCGGGCGATGCGGTCGCGTCCTGGGACTGGGATTTCGGTGACAATTCCACCCACTCGACTGAGAAGAACCCGGCACACCTGTACGCCCAAGCCGGCTCCTTTCACGTGAAGCTCGTGGTCAAGGACGGGAGTGGCCTCGCCAGCGCTGCGGCCGACAGTCTGGTGGTGGTGTCGGGGGGCAACCAGCCCCCGACCGCCAGTTTCACTGTTCAGTGCGACGGCGAGGACTGCACCTTCACCGACGCCAGCAGCGATCCGGAAGGCGGAGCCCTTACCTACGACTGGGACTTCGGGGACGGTTCCGCGCACGGGACGGATCAGAACCCGCAACACAGCTACAGCGTCACCGACGTCAGTCCATTTACCGTCACACTCATCGTCACGGACGACCAGGGCGCCACGGCCACGAGCAGCCAGGACATCACCGTCACACCTCCGGCCCAGTGCAACACCGGAAGCACCTGCACCCTGGATATCACTTCCCAGGCCATTGTGACCGTTACCTTGTCCAGCCACGACTGCGAGTTGGCGGGGAATCGCCTCGCCGTCACGGCACCGATCCAGCAGACGATCTTCGCCAACGGCTGCTCGGCCCCGCTGCCATTTGCACCGGTGACGCTCAACGGGCCCAACTCGGACAAGTCCTTTGCTGCCGGTACCCAGATCCAGCTCCAGTTCACCCAGGGAGTCGGAGATCCAACCGATCCGACGCGTGGGCCGCCGTCGATCCAGCTCACGGGAACCTTCCCCGACTGGACCCTGAATATCGATGACGGCGGGGATCCAACGGGACCGGGCGAGCCCGATTTCAATGATCTAATTGTGACGGTCCACGCCGGACCGTAGGCGCCAGGCGTAAACCCACGACAGGTGGTGTAAGGCAGCCCCGGCGCATACCGCCGGGGCTGCTTTACGTGTGCGGCTTGTCAGTGGTTATCGGCTTAGCGCCACAGCTGGGGTGCGGGTGCCTCGGTGTCAGTTTTTCGCCGCCCCAGGGCTACCTTGGCGTCCCACTGAATGTTGCACCTCAGGCACCTGTCAATAATCTCGACACCACGCATCTGGCACAGGTCTGGCACCCTCCCGCCTAGCCGAATCGCGGTCCACGGCCTGGTTCCCACACCACAACGCACCTTTACCCTGGGGCATGAGACCAACACTATGCGCTTCTCGCCTGTCCTGACCCTCGCCCTCGGGGCTGCGATGCTCGCGGCCTGTGGCGGCGGAGACTCGAACGGCCCGTCGAATACGGCGCCGACCGCGAACTTCACGTTCGCCTGTACCGATCTCGTGTGCTCCTTTACGGACAACAGCTCCGATAATGACGGTACCGTCCAGTCGTACAGCTGGAGCTTCGGTGACGCGGGCAGCGGGCAGAACGCGGCCACGACGAAGGATGCGGCCCACACCTTCTCCGCTGCCGGCGCCCACAGCGTGCAGTTGACGGTCACCGACAATGGCGGGTCCACCGGCTCCAAGACCACGCAGGTGACCGTCACCTCGCCTACTCCTGGGGGACCGAGCGCCAGCTTCGACGTGACCTGCACCTCGCTCGATTGCACGGTGACCAACACCAGCACCAATCTGGGCAGCGCGGTCAGCTGGGCGTGGGATTTCGGCGACGGGACTCAGACCAGCACCGAGCAGAACCCGGCGACGGTCCACTACGACGTGTCCGCAATCACCACGTTCACCATCACGCTGGTGGTCACCAGCGACGGCGCCACCAGCCAGGCGCAGAAACAGGTCGCCGTCACGCCCGCCGCGACGCTGACCTGTAACGGCGTGGACTGCACCCTCGGCCTCGACCAGGCCGCCACGGTCGTGGTGACGCTGACGACCTCGGGCTGCGAGGCCCACGGCGACAAGTTCGTCATCACCGCGCCGGTGGTCGACACACTGTTCACGGACGGCTGCTACTCGCCGGTGGCGCCGGCCGACGGCAGCGCATTCACCCTGAATGGTGGCGCCGCCTTCGCGGCCGGGACCCAGCTTGCCGCCGAGGTGCTCACCGGAGTGACCGGTGCCGAGAGCCCGCAGCTCCAGGTGACCGGGAACTTCGCCAACGGCTGGACGCTCTCGTTCGACGACGGCTTCGTCGGCCCGGGAGAGCCGGACTTCAACGACCTCGTGATCACGGTCAAGGCCACGCCGACCGGTCAGTAACCGCGGCTTCTGAACCTCAAACTGCCGCCGGGCGATGTTCGCCCGGCGGCAGTTTGCTTTGGCGGCCAGTCGACCTGAATGCCCGGTAGTGGCTCACCTCACGAGCTGGCGGTAGACCCCGATGGTGGCGTCTGCCGCCGTGTCCCAGTCGAACAATCGAATCCGCTCCCGCCCCGCGGCGCGGAGGCGATCGGCTTCCGCCGAGATGGTCGCCCGCTCCAACCCGCCCTCGATGCTCGCGATATCGAAGGGATCGACCAGCAGCGCCGCTCCGCCCGCGATCTCCGGCGCGGCACCGGTGGTTGAGGTCACCACCGGTGCGCCACACGCCATTGCTTCGATGATGGGGAGACCGAAGCCCTCGTAAATCCCCGGGTAGAGGAACGCGGCGGCGCCGGCGTACAGCCGGGCCAGTTCGGCCTTGTCGACGTAGCCGAGCAGGCTCACACCCTCCGGCAGTCCCGCTCCGCCCTCGCCGAAACCGCTGTCGAGCGAGGTGCCGGTGATGAGAAGCTGGTGGACGGCGCGATGGCCGCCCCGGCTCCGCCAGCGGGTAAAGGCTTCGATGAGACGGCGGGTGTTCTTGCGAGGAGAGACGCCGCCCACTGCCAGGATGTACGGCGGCCGTTCCCGCTGGTAGGATGCGCCCTCGGCCGCCGTTGTGAAGATGGGGTCGAGACCGTGATAGATCACCTCGATCTTCGACGCGGGCACCCCGGCGCGTCGGACCAGGTCGTCGGCTGTGTAGCGCGAAACGGCGATGAAGCGGTCCGCCCGACGAACGACCCAGGGAAAGAGCCCCGCGTACATCCAGCGCACCCGATTCGGGTAGAGCTCCGGGTGGACCTGCCAGCCGAGGTCGTGCACCGTCGCCACGCAGCGGTCGTGCGAGCGAAGGGCGTAGGGCAGGAAGCCGTCCATCCCGTGAATCAAGATGCCGCCGCGGCGCGAAGTGGAGCGCAGGCACGACCACTGATCGAACCAGAGCTTCCACAGGGTCGCGCGCAGCGACCCGGTGCGCATCTCGGGGCGACGGGCAGGGATGACTTCACGCACGCCGGGCAGGTTCAGCTGGAGCGGCGCCCAGGTCAGCGCGGTAATGCGCACTCGGCCGCTTCGAGCCAGGGCTCGGAGGAGCTCCTCCATATACACTTCGATGCCGGTGCGAGGGCCGGCGAGATGCCGTGCGTTGACCAGGAGCTCCAAACCGTCGCGAGCGGCGGGCGCGGTCACCGCGAGCGGCCCGGGGCCAGGGCTGGAGACCGGCGCGGATCCGGTACGACCTGCTCGAGCACCCGGAGCGTCTCGCTGGCGCACCGGCGCCAGCGAAAGTCGCGACTCCTCTCCCGGCCCGCGGCAACCAGCCGCGCTCGCAGACCCGCATCGTCCAGCACCTGGCGGATGCCGCCGGCGATGCTGTCGACCGATTCGGGATCCACCAGCACGGCGGCCCCCTCGGCCAGCTCCTTGGTCCCGTAGCGGTCGGCGGTGACAACCGGGCATCCGGCCGCCATCGCCTCGAGGACGGGAAGGCCGCACGACTCGAAGAGCGACGGCAGCAGCAATGCCTCCGCCAGCGCATACACGCCGGCCAGCTCCTCCTGTACGAGCCACCCCGGCCGCCGCACCCACTCGGAGATGCCCAGCGTCTCGGGCTCGCGGAGCTCGCGCTCGGACAGAAAACGGTTCTCGCCGCCGGCGACCACCAGGGGAATCCCGCGTTCCGGCCCCACCCGAGCGTAGGCCTGCACCAGCCGGGCGAAGTTCTTGGGTGGGTAGATGGCGCCGGCGTAGAGGAGGAACCGCTCCGGGAGAGCGTACTTGGCCCGGAGCTCCCGCAGCCGTGCGTCGTCCAGCGGCCGGCGGAACACATCGTCCACGCCGGAGTAGATCGTGACGACGCGATCTTCGGGGACGTGAAGGAACTCCATCACGTGCTGCCGGGTAACCTCCGACACGGCGATGATCGCATCCGCCTTCGCCGCGTACCGCGGGATCAGAAACCGGTGGCTCAGGCGATCGACAAAACGGGAGGCCCAGGGCATCACGTACCAGTCCAGGCCGTGGCAAACCCACACCGAGGGGCATCGGGCGCGTAGCGGAATCGAGTACTTGGGGTTGAACAGCACGTCAATGCGGTGCCGCTGCACGGCGGCGGGCACGGCCATCTGATCCCAGGTGAAAAAGGAGCGAGCCGGCAGGGCGATTTCCTCGACCCGGGGCTCGCCGGCATAGGTGCCGACCAACCCTGGCTCCCGGTACAGCAGAACGAATTCATGCCCGGTGCGAAGCTCGAACAGTGCCTGCAGCAGCTTCCGGGTGTAGACCCGAACGCCACCGTGGTGCTGGTCGTAATGGCGCAGCATGATCCCAATACGCACGGAATGATTCCTTCTGGAGGCTTTCCAGGATAACCTAAACGCGCGCCGGTGCGGCGGGCCAGCGGGCCGGGTGAGCACGGAGATCAGCGGGAGGTGGCAGCTCGCGGACCGGTCCTGTCACCTCCGCGGTGTTGCGCTCCTGCCGATCGGTGCGTGCCGCTGCGGCGCAACAGTCGGTGGTCGGATAGGTAAGATACTACACTGAAATAACTTACGACCGGTACTCGGGGACCGCTGGTGGCCTGAAAGGTGCTGCGGGTGGCGCTCGATACCGTCCACTCTCTGGGATTCCAATGATCGCTCTGCGCAGCCTCCGAAGCTGGGTCTTGGGTGCGAGCCTGGCCGCCGCCTCCCTCCGATGTGGGGGGGATACGGGGCCGGACACGCAACCGGCATCGCTCACGGCCGTGTCCGGCAACGGGCAGAGCGCGCCGCCCGGTCAGGCGCTGGCGGATTCGCTGGTGGTCATCGTGAAGGATGATCAGGGGCAGCCGCTCAAGGGGGTGACGGTCGGCTGGAGCGCGAGCGCCGGAGGGACCCTGAGCAGCTCCAGCGTCACCAGCGGAACGGATGGTCGTGCGGCGGTGCAGTGGGTGCTGGGTGGGACAGAAGGTGAGCAGACGGCGACCGCATCCGTTTCCGGCCTCCCTGATGCCGGGTTCACTGCCACTGCGGTGACCGCTCCTCTCCTGATCCTCGTCCAGCCCGCCTCCTCGGCACTCGACGAGGAAGTGCTGGCCCCGGATCAACAGCCCGTCGTGCTGGTGAGTGATGCCCAGGGGCATCCCGCCGCTGGAGTGACCGTCACCGCGACGATCCAGTCGGGTGGTGGCACCCTCCAAGGTGCCACGAGTGCCGTCTCCGGCGCGGACGGTCGCGCGGCGTTCGTCGACCTGGGGATCATGGGCGTCGGCACCCACACCATCCAGTTCACCAGCGGCTCGACCAGCGCGACCTCTTCCCCTGTCGACGTCAACGCCCTCTCGGTGCAAGCCACGACCGGATCCTGGGGTCCGGTCGTCGACTGGCCCATCGTGCCGCTGCACATTCATCTTCTGCCGAATGGCAAGATCCTGGGCTGGGGTAAGTACGATGCCGGCGCGACCGGCACCATGGGCGGCAGGCCGCGGCTGTGGGATCCCGCGAGCGGGCCGCCCACCACTGCGCAAATGGTCAACGTGGATACCATGCTGTTCTGCTCCGGGCACGCATTCATGTCGGACGGGAGCCTCATGGTGTCGGGCGGACACAAGGCGGACGACACAGGGATCGACGTCACCAACATCTTCGATCCGGTGAGCGGGACCTTTCTGTCGGGCGTGCCGAAAATGGCGTTCGGCCGCTGGTACCCCACCGTGACCGAGTTGGGGGATCGCCGCATGCTCACCATGGCCGGCCGGGACTCGTCCGGCAATGTGGTGACGACGCCGGAGATCTGGGAGAACAGCGCCATGGCCGCACCTGGCGACCACTGGGTCACGCTGCCAGGTGCCGGCACGCTGGAGATCCCGTACTATCCGCGCAATTTCGTGGACCCGAAGAACGGGCTCATCTTCATGGCCGGGGAACGCATCCTGTCGCGCTGGTTCGACGTGGACGGGTTGACGGGCTCGGCCCGCGGGAAGTGGATCAGCGGTCCGAGCCACATCTGGCACTTCAACCGCGATTACGGGACCGCGGCGATGTACGAGCCGGGAAAAATTCTCTACGCCGGCGGGGGCGGGAACCTGGGGTGGCAGTCGCCCGATGCCAAGGCGTCCGCGCCCACGGCCACGGCGGAGAGGATCGACCTCAACGCCGCCACACCGTCGTGGATCAGCGCCGGGTCGATGGCCCTCCCGCGGCGGCACCTCAACTCCACCATCCTGCCGGACGGGACGGTGCTCATTACCGGCGGCACCACCGGAGGCGGATTCGTCGACATCAATCCCGCTGACGCCGCCAAGCCGGCGGAGCTCTGGGATCCCAAGACCAACCAATGGACCACGCTCGCCGCAAACAGCATCATGCGGGTCTACCACTCGGTGTCGCTGCTCCTCCCCGACGGCACCGTGCTCCACGGTGCCAGCGGCAACGCGCTGGCCGGCACCTCCATCGTGCCCGACGAGAAAAACCATGAGATCTTCTCGCCGCCATACCTGTTCAAGGGGGTGCGTCCGACCATCACCAGCGCGCCCGCCAGCGTGAGCTACGGACAGAGCTTTTCTGTCGCCACGCCCAACGCTGCGCAGATCACCGACGTGCGCTGGATCCACATCGGCTCGGTCACGCACGCGTTCGATGCGGGCCAGCGGGCGAACACCCTGACGTTCACCAGGACGTCGACCGGGGTGAACGTCACGGTGCCGGCGAATCCCAACCTGGCGCCGCCGGGCCACTACCTGCTGTTCATCCTCAATCGGAACGGGGTCCCGTCGGTGGCGAAGATCGTGCAGTTGCTTCCGTAGTCGAGAGACCGGAATCAGGACTCCGGACCTGGCGGGCTTCGGCTCAGCCCGCACCGTTCCCGGATACGTCATATCCGGATCGCAGCAACTCCTCGTGCAGCAGGTCGGTCAACAGCGCCTGCTGCTTGCCCGACAGGTCCTTGCGCCAGCGGCTGGTCATATCCTTGATCGGCGTCGTCCGGACGTGCCGCTCGAAGGCGGCGGAGGGTTGCAGCTCGGCGAATTCCAGGACTCGCCGGCAGGTCTCCAGCGGCTGCTGGCAGAACTGTTCGTACTGGAGCTCGAAAAATCTCCCCGGATCGAGCGCCTGCCGGGCCGCCTCGATCGCTCGTATGTGGATCCTCCACTGGAGTCCGGCCAGCGCCACGAACGAGCGGCTGCTGGCCTCCCAGTCAGCCTGGTCCCCCGGCGACAGGGGACCGTAGCGCCAACTGTACGGCCCATACCAGCCGCGCCATTGCCATTGGTTGACGTGCAGCAGCGAGCTGGCCACGGCCCGGCCGTCCCGAAGGATGTGAATGAACTTCGCGTCCTCGAACACCTCGTCCAGGAAGCCGATGCGTGACCACCCGGTGAGCTTGATGAGGAGGCGGTCGCGCTTGGGGGTCAGCATGGGCTCGAGCGCCGCATGCATCTGCTTCTTGACTCGGGGCGTCACATCCGACCCGAGAAGATCGCGGCCAGGCTCGGCAAAGCCGTAGGCGTGCTGATACCAGAACCCATATCTCTCGCCGGGCTTGATCCTCGACCTGAACATGCGGTGAAGCACGGGATTTCCCATGGCCGTGACGGCCCACCGATTCCACCGCGGCTCGCGGAATTCCTCGGCAAAGCCCGACAGCCACATCACCTGCGGATGCACGCTCAGGACCCGGTGAAACGCGGTCGAGCCACAGCGTCCGGTTCCCACAATAAAAATCGGCTTGGCGATCTTCATCAGCCGTCCGGGTCACGTTCAATGAATTGACAAACGGGGTTGGTGCGGGTCAATCTAATCGCCGGGCGGGGCGCAGGGCACTGCTCGGGCGCCGGGGCGGGCGACCGCCGGCACCCTGTCTCCGGGGCCATGGATGCGTCAGCTGGCGTTGAGCGCCCGCCACAGACCAGCGTATTCGCCTGCCCTAAGCGCCGTGTGACAACGACTTGCGAGCCCTCCGCCGGACGCTCTCTTGGCTTGGTTCCTGCCCGGCACTGACAACTCGACCTCCACCATCAGGCGTGATGATATCTTCTCGACGTACCGCCCGACTGTTCCTTGCAGCTGGCCTGGCTGGCGTAGCGGTCACCTGTGCCCGCGACGAGGCCACCGCGCCCGGCTCCGACCCGGTCAAGGCCGACTTCGCCGTCGCCGGCCCGGCGGCAGCTATCAGGTTCAACCGGCAGCCCCCGGCGAGTGTGCTGGATCGCGAGGTCTGGTCGCCAACCACGCAGCCAGTGGTGGTGGTCAAGGATGCGGCCGGTATCGCGGTGGCCGGTGCCATCGTAACGGCGAGCGTGGCCAGTGGCCCCGGCGTGCTTCAGGGGACGGTGACCGCTACCACCAAATCGAACGGCGCCGCCACCTTCCTGGACCTCGGCATTGCCGGTACCGGCTCGCACACGCTCGCCTTCTCCACCGGCGCCGCCACGGCGACCTCCTCGAGCATCACTATCGCCGCCTTGTCGCCCGAGGCGACCAGCGGCAAGTGGGATCCCCCTGTCCCATGGGACATCGTCCCGCTGCACATGAGTCTACTGCCCAGCGGCAAAATCCTGGGGTGGGGCAAGTATGAAGTCGGCACCGCGATGATGGCCAATCCGCGGCTCTGGGATCCCTCGGCCGGTCCACCCAGCACCGCCGTCGAGGTTGCGGCCGACACGATGCTGTTCTGCGCGGGACAGACCCTGATGGCCGATGGCCGCCTGATGGTTGCCGGCGGACATAAAAATGACGACCGCGGGCTCGACGTCACCAACATTTTCGATCCTGTGACCGAGACGTGGGCCGCCGGGCTGCCGAAGATGGCGCAGGGTCGCTGGTATCCGACGGTGACGTCACTGGCCGATGGCCGAGTGGTCGTGGTTGCCGGCCGGGACACGACGTCAACGGTGGTCCTGGTGCCCGAGATCTGGGAAAACAATAGGTGGGTGCGGCTCACGGGAGCGAGCCGGCGCCTGCCGTATTACCCGCGCAACTTCGTGGATCCCAAGAGCGGCAAGATCTTCTACGCCGGTGAACAGATCCAGGCCCGCTGGCTCGACGTGGACGTGGTGACCACCAGCGGGCGCGGCAAGTGGAGCGCGAACACCAGCCTCAAGCACCTGTGGCGGTTCAACCGGGACTACGGCTCGGCGGTCATGTACGAGACGGGGAAGGTCCTCTACGTGGGCGGCGGCGGCGATCTCAACTGGAGCACCAGCGATCCCAAGTCGGCTGCGCCTACCGCCACCGCCGAGATTATCGATCTCAACGTGGCGGGGCCGCACTGGAGCAGCACCGATGCCATGCACTTTCCCCGTCGCCACCTGAATGCCACGATTCTCCCCGACGGGCAGGTACTCGTGACCGGCGGCACCAGCGCGGGCGGCTTCAACACCCTCTCCGGGGCGGTGCATGCCGCGGAGGCCTGGAACCCTCAGACCGGGCACTGGACGCAGCTGGCGAGCAATACCATCGACCGGGCATATCATTCGGTGTCTCTGCTGTTGCCCAACGCCACGGTGCTTCACGGGGCCAGCGGAGACGCCAACATCCCGCTCTCGCCTGAGCCGTACCCGAAGCAGGCCAACCACGAGATCTTCCGGCCGCCCTATCTCTTCAAGGGCGCGCGGCCGACGATCACCAGCCTGTCCAAGAGCACCGTCACCTACGGTGAGACATTCACGGTGACCACACCGTATGCCGGGCAGATCACGAGTGTGCGGTGGATCAGGCTGGGCGCGGTGACTCACGCGTTCGACGCCAACCAGCGGGCCAACACGCTGACCTTCTCCCGCGGCTCGGGCCTGGTCCGGGTGACCACGCCGTCGAACAACCGGCGTGCCCCCGCAGGACACTATATGCTCTTCCTCTTGAATCGGAACGGCGTGCCATCGGTGGGCAAGATCGTCAAGGTGGGGTGATCCATTGGCCCTGGTGGATTCGAACCACCATTAACGGATCCAAAGTCCGCTGTCCTGCCGTTGGACGAAGGGCCAGTCAACAACTTACAGCGTCGAGCCGGGATTTTGTCCTTGTTTGTACTTGCGAGCGCTCCGCGCGGCACCAATTGCTCGAAAAAGTAACCCTCCACCTCGCTCACGCGACAGCGCCAGAGCACTCCCGCCGGGCGCGGGGGCTCTCCGCCAGCTCTTGACGAACCCTGTACCGCGCCCTATTTCGGGTCCTACCACCCATCGACAAGGGCACACCCAGCGAAAGCCGGGGCCGCAAAGCCACGGGTCCTCGCCTTCTCCATGACGAAGGCGGGCCGCACGGGGACCTCCATGGTGGGACGGACTACTGCGCCCTGCTCGCCGCCGGCGGCCGTCCGTAGGACACCGGGTTACACCCGAGACGCCGCGGGCGTTCGCCTGTTTGGACCGAACGCCCGCGGCCCGCGAGCGCGGCTTGGCTCGGGGTAGGGACCACATATTCGCCGGACCGGTATAGACCAGCCGGATAGGCTGAGTCGCACCGGACCCCCCACGCCCACAGGAGCGATCAATGGGCCCATTCATTCTTGGCCGC
>JBJMOX010000376.1:0-3292 GCA_045803515.1 Gemmatimonadales bacterium | reverse complement strand
GTGGTGCGGTTCTTGACCGAGGGGTTGCGGGAGTCCCGGGGTCGGGCGGAGCGGGATGTCGCGGCCGCGGCCGCGTTGATGTCGGCTCGGGCGGAGTTGCCGCTGTTGGCGCAGGCGCTGGCCGAGGGGGCGGTGTCCCGGGAACAGGTGGATGTCGCGGTGTCGGTGGTGGGCCGGCTCCCAACTCCGGTGAAAACCCAGGTCGTGGTCGACGACGCGGGCCGGTCCCGGGCCGGGGTCGAGATCGTGGATGAACTGTTGACCGGGCATGCCCGGGAGTGGCCCTCGACGTCGGTGGACCGGTTGGTTGCGTCCCGAACGCAGGAAGGGGGCTCGATGTAGGTAGAGCTTCGTGATGCGGTGCTGCACGGGAGATGGAGGT
This sequence comes from Gemmatimonadales bacterium, assembly GCA_045803515.1. Lineage (GTDB taxonomy): Bacteria > Gemmatimonadota > Gemmatimonadetes > Gemmatimonadales > GWC2-71-9 > CAVVWJ01. The sequence goes on along the minus strand of JBJMOX010000376.1, from coordinate 2,910 downwards.
TGGCCCTCCGGAGCCGCCCTGCGGGGGGAGGCTTCAAACCACCCACTGCTGCGTTAGCTGACGACTGTCGTGGTGAGCGAGATGGGAAAAGGCGCACTTGATGTGTCAGGTAGGGATCGGGAAGACGATCGCTGTTCGAAGTGTCGAAATACATTTGGATGACATCGAAACCGAGGTGTCCAACCGACTTCGGGATGAGTCTGGCGGGTGTCCCGCCTTATTGGCCAGGCGGTGTCCGGCATACAGGCGACGTGAGCCCGGTCAGGCTGCTTTCGTGTGGAACGGGAGAGAGCGTGCCCCGATACTGTCACCCCAGGTATGGGTGGCGAGAGGGAGTTTCCCAAGCGGCCGAAACCGTGAGGGATCGAGTACTGTTGCGTGGGCGCGCAGTCGGACTGACTCATAGTAGTGATGACGCTCCTGTAACGGGAGTTGAGCGAAGGGGTCAGGTCATTCGTGGCGTGTTCGTTCGATCAACCGGGGCGTTGTCCCCGGGAGGAGTCGCGTGAGCGAGCTGAAGTCGTCAGACAAGCCGTTCGAGATTTCGAAGCGGGAAGTATGGGAGGCGTGGGAGAAGGTCAAGGACAATAGGGGTGCACCAGGGGTGGACGGATGCTCCATCGCGGACTTCGAAGCCGACCTGAAGAACAATCTGTACCGGGTCTGGAATAGGCTGTCCTCGGGGAGCTACTTCCCGCCTCCGGTGCGGGCGGTGGAAATACCGAAACCGCATGGCGGGGGCACTCGGATGTTAGGGGTGCCGTGCGTATCGGACCGGGTCGCCCAGACGGTGGTAGCGCGCAGACTGGAGCAGAGGGTCGAGGCGATCTTCCATCCGGACAGCTACGGCTACCGTCCCGGGCGCTCCCCGGAGGATGCGGTCGAGGTCTGCAAGCAGCGGTGCTGGAAGCGCGACTGGGTGATCGATCTTGACATCCAGAAGTTCTTCGACACGGTGCCGTGGGACCTCGTCGTCCAGGCGGTCGAGGCGAACACCGACCTCCCGTGGGTGGTGCTGTACGTCAAACGGTGGCTCCAGGCGCCGGTGCAGCAAGCCGACGGGACACTGCTGATGCGAGACCGGGGAACCTCACAAGGCTCCTCGATCTCGCCCGTACTCGCAAACCTGTTCCTCCATTATGCGTTTGATGCGTGGCTGGCCCGGGAATTTCCGGGTGTGCAGTTCGAACGCTACTCGGATGACGCGGTGGTGCACTGCGTGAGCCAGCGGCAGGCACGAACGGTGCTGGCCGCGATCGCAGCAAGAATGGAGCAGGTCGGGCTGCGGTTGCATCCCGACAAGACCCGGATCGTGTACTGCCAGGACGGCGAGCGGCGTGCCTCGTACGAGCATACCGAGTTCACCTTCCTGGGATTCATGTTCCGGCAGCGAAAGGCGCGGCGTAAGAACGGGGGATACTTCAACTCGTTCCTGCCAGCGATCTGCAAAGAAGCCCTGAAGAAGATCAGTGCGAAGGTGCAGTCCTGGCGACTGCACAACCGCACCGGCCAAGACCTGAAAGACGTCGCGCGGGACATCAACCCGATCGTCCGTGGCTGGATGAACTACTACGGAAGATTCTACCGATCGATGATGTACCCGCTCCTGGCGCGCATCAACGCCTACCTGATGCGCTGGATCCGCAAGAAATACAAGCGGCTCCGGGCGAAGAAGAAGGCCATCCAGTGCTGGCACGGGATCGTCGAACGATTCCCCCGCATGTTCGCGCACTGGGAATGGGTACCCTCCGCCCCGATCGTCTGGTGAACAGAATGACAGGAGCCGTGTAAATCGAGAGGTTTACGCACGGATCTGTGGGAGCCCCGGGCTGAAATGCCCGGGGCGACCCGGCGGCGTCAGCTAGTGGCTCGGCTGGCTCCAGAACAGGCCGACCGGTTCGACCCGGACGCGGTGATGAAGCGGTCGTGTTCGATCGGGACGGACTGGGCCGGGATGGGCCTGTACCGGCTGGTCCTGGATCCCGACACCCACCTACAGATCAGCGCTCTGATCGCGCAGTATTCCGGGCCGCGCCCGGCGGGGCAGGCCCGGACCGGTGAGGGTGAGGTGGTCACCCTGCCCGACCCGAGGACCGCCACCCAACGCCGCGCCGACGCATTCACCGACCTACTCCTCCGCGGCGCCGGCCGACCCGGCTGGCTGGCTTCTGATCACCAGGCGCCCCAGGCGCCCGAGGCTGCGACGTCCAAGACCGCGACGCCCGAGGCTGCGACGTTCGAGGCTGCGACGTTCGAGGCTGCGACGCCCGAGGCTGCGACGCCCGGAAGTGACGCCCCTGGAGGCGGCGCGCCGGAGGCCGGAGCGCCGCGGGCCGGAAGGTCCGACAGTGGCGAGACACCCGCTGGCGGCACGACGACCGGCACGACCGGTGGCACCCCGACCGGCCCGACCGGCCCGACGGACGGTACGGCCGGTGGTGCGGCGGGTGGGGCGACGGTGGATGGGTCTACGGTCGGGTCCGGGAGCACGGCGGCGCAGATCCTGGTGATCGCGACGGTCGACCAGGTGGCGGCCGCGTTCGGCGCGAGTGATCCGGCTGCCCGGGCCGCGAGGCGGGCCCGGACCGGGTTGGCCGGTAACCTCGGTGCCCATCCTGGTGCCACGGTGCACCCGAAGGTGTTGGCCCGGTTGGCGTGTGACACCCCGCTGCGGCGAATCCTTCTGGATTCCCAGGGTGCGGTCCTGCACTACGGCCGTGCCCAACGGTTGGCGTCCCCTCACCAGAAACGGGCCCTGGCCGTCCGCGATGGCGGTTGCGCGATTCCTGGGTGTTCGGCGCCTCCGGAATGGACCGATGTCCACCACATCATTTCGTGGGAACACGGCGGCCGTACCGACGTCGATGCGATACTACCTTCGTAGTGGTACCCTGGGGTATGTCGGTTTCG
>JBJMOX010000375.1:0-5795 GCA_045803515.1 Gemmatimonadales bacterium | reverse complement strand
GCACTCGGCGCTCGACCTGGGCAACCTGCTAACGATTTCCGAGGCCATCGCCCGGGCGGCGATCGAGCGCCGGGAGAGCCGCGGGGGCCACTACCGGGACGACTATCCCGAGAAGGACCCGGCGGGGGCCGGGTTTAACATCGTGATCAAGAAGGGCCGCGATGGCGAGATGCAGCTCTCCCGGGAGCCGATCCCGGCGATGCCGGCGGAGCTCAAGAAGATCATTGAGGAGCAGAAGTAGGGCCCGCGGGCATGGCTGCCATCGTGCGGAGGCGCGGGCATGGCAGCCATCTGTCATCCCGAGCAGAGCGAGGGATCTTGTTCGCCGGTCCCGGACGACCGCCACGCTGTTCCGATCCAGTCGAGAAGATCCCTCGCTCCGCTCGGGATGACAGATGGTAGATCAGGAGAGACCTTCATGACCGATACACTGAAGCCCGACCTCGCCGAGACCGGCGCCATCGAGGAGACCAGCCCGCCCCGGCCCAAAGACGAGCCCCTCGGCCGGGCCACCTTCCGCATCTGGCGGGGCGGCCGCGAGGGCGGGAAGCTCGTCGATTACACCACCGGCGTTTCCCCCGGCATGGTGGTGCTCGATGCCATCCACCAGATCCAGGCCGACCAGGCCAACGATCTCGCCGTGCGCTGGAACTGCAAGGCCGGCAAGTGCGGCTCCTGCTCCGCCGAAGTGAACGGCATGCCCAAGCTCATGTGCATGACCCGGCTGAGCGAGCTCCCGCTGGAGAAACCGGTCACGGTCGAGCCGATGCGGGCCTTCCCGCCGATCAAGGACCTGGTCACCGACGTCTCCTGGAACTACGCCGTCAAGCGCAAGATCAAGCCGTTCAAGCCCCGGCCGCCGGATGCCCCGGACGGGACCTGGCGCATGGCGCAGTCGGACGCCGACCGGGTGCAGGAGTTCCGCAAGTGCATCGAGTGCTTCCTCTGCCAGGACGTGTGCCACGTGCTGCGCGACCATCACCTCCACGACGAGTTCATCGGGCCGCGCTATCTGGTGCACGTGGCGGCGCTGGAGATGCACCCGCTGGACGCGGAGGACAGGGTCGAGGAGCTCCGGCGGGCCCACGGGATCGGCTACTGCAACATCACCAAGTGCTGTACCAAGGTGTGCCCCGAGCATATCACCATCACCGACAACGCGATCATTCCGCTCAAGGAGCGCGTGGTCGACCAGTACTTCGATCCCCTAGGCCGGGTGCTGAGGGTGTTCAGCCGGAGAGAGCCGACGTGACGTTCGATCCCAAGCCGATCTCCCGGGAGAGCGTCCCCGCGGCGCTGCAGAAAGCGGAGCGCTACCGGTTGATCAACGATCCTTCCTCGGCGGAAAGCATCTGCCTGGACGTGCTGACCGTGGAGCCCGGCAACCAGCAGGCCCTGGTAACGCTGCTGCTGGCGATTACCGACCAGTTCTCCGAGGCGCCGACGGCGGGTGTCCACCGGGCCCGGGAGCTGCTTCCCCAGCTCAGCGACGAGTATAAACGGGCGTACTACGGAGGAATCATCTGCGAGCGATGCGCCAAGGCATACCTTCGCCTGGGCGCACCGGGATCGGGAGAGCAGACGTATCACTGGCTGCGTGAGGCGATGAGCTGGTACGAGAAGGCCCAGGCGCAGCGGCCGGCCGGAAACGACGAATCGATTCTGCGGTGGAACACCTGCGCGCGGCTGCTCGCGCGCCATCCGCAGGTCAAGCCCCGCGCGGAGGAGCCGTTCGAGCCAAGTCTGGAGTGAGGCTTACTCCTCCCCAATCGTCTCGACCACTTCGCTTGTTTGCACGCTCGCCGCATTGCGTACGGTGGAGAGCCGTCGCATACTCCAAGAGTCCCAACTGACATTCCTAGCCGCCCCCCACCAAAGCTCTCGGCTTAGGCGATCGCTGCGCGGCCCCAGATTTCAGGGCAATATCGGTAACGGAGCCGACCGGGAGGACAATTCATGGCCGACAGCGGTAGTGACACCAAGAGCTCATTGATCCGCCAGATTCTCCCTGCAGTGCTCGTGGCGCTCCTTGTAGGTACGTCTTCGCCATGGTGGCTCAAGCTGTTCGTCGACAAGGGCGTCGTGGAAACCCACGCACTCCCGGCCTCCGGTCAGCCAACGGGGGACCGGGCGGCTGCCGCAAACGGCAGCGGGGATGCAGGCACTCCGCCCGCTCCGCAGCCGGACTTCCCGGAGGGCAGTCGACCGGTTTACGGTGCGGAGTTTTCCACCTGGCCGACAAACACGACAGAGCACGGATCCGCAGGCCCATCGCAAGGGGAGTATGTTATTCAGCCCCTCGGCAATACCTGGGTGGGGCCAGGTCGTCTGATCGACATGCTGCCGCTCGAAGCTGATTTTGTTTTTGACGTGAACTTCAGGATGGCGGAGCGCGACCCGTCCTCTGCGCTCTGGCTCGACTTGTACGGCTCGGGCAACGTCGCTCCGAGTATCACCTTCTTTCTTGAGGTGTGGGGCCACGATAATGCCACGTACTCCTTGCAGACGGGCACGCTCAAAGACAACCTCTATGCGACGCGTGACAAGGAGATCGCCTCGCGCGTGCTCTTGCCGGCTTCGGTAGTTGCATCCGACTGGAGCGGAGGAAACAAGATCACGCTGCGTCGGAAAGGCGGGACTGCCTATCTGTTCGTGAATGACACCTACATCGTGAGCTTCGCCGTGCCCGTATTTGCCGTGAGCCGCCTCTCGGTCAGCGGCGCGTTCAAGTCCAAGATCTCGCTTTCGTCAATCCAGGCACGGATTCCAAACTAAGGTCGAGCCGGCGCCTCGCTCTTCCAGAAATCGATCCCCCCAGCCTGCTGCCCAACGTCCACGCTCGCCACCCGCGCGAGCGTGCGGAGATCGATCACGTCCACCGTGCCCGGCTCCGCCCCCACCCCTTCCTGCGTCACGAAGGCGTACCGGTCGTCCGGCGAGATGACCAGCCCGCTCGGCACCCGCCGGGTGGTCGGGATGCGGGCGAGCTCGCGGCCGCTGGCCGTCTCGATCACCGACACCGACTTCCCGCGCTTGTTGGTCCCGAGCAGGAGTCGGCCGTCACGGCTCGCCGCCAGGTTGTAGATCCCGTCGCCGGCCGGGATCCGGCGCCGGAGGTTCCACGAGGCGACGTCGATCTCCGCGATGTCGTTCGCCTTGTTGCAGGCCACCCAGACCGTGCGGCCATCGGCTGACGGTTGGGCCCAGGTGGGGGAGCAGCTGACGTCGGCAGGCTTGGGCGGCATGGGGTGACCGTCGGCGCCGCCGACCATGGCCATTTCCGGCCCGCTCATTCCGTGCTCGCCCCCCTTCTTGAGCATGAACCGCCGGGACACCGCCATGGAATCGGCGTCGATCTCGACCAGCTCGTCGTTCATCATGCAGGCGGAATACTGCCGGCGGCCGTCGGGCGAGAGGCGCGAGCCGTGGGGCATGACGCAGGTCGGAATCCGCCGCACCTCCAGCATCTGGTCGGTGTAGACCACCGACACCGACGACGGCACCATGTCGCCATAGAGATTGAAGTTCACCACCCAGGCATAGTGGCCGTTGGGCGCCACCTGCACCGTGGCGGGGAAGCGGCCCAGCTCGACCCGGCCGGCCTGCTCGCCGGTTGCGGTGGAGAACTTCCACAGCGCGCCGTTGGGCGCGCCGTGGGCGGTGGTCACGTAGTACCACTTGCGGTCGGGCGACACGAAGAGCCCATGGGGCCCGACCAGCTCGGTCGGATTGGTGCCGATCTTCTGCTCGCGCTCGATCCGGGCGCCGCCGGGCCCGAACCGCACCAGCGCGATGCGGTCGTTCCCTTCGCTGGCCACGAACACGAGATAGTCGCTGTCGGGCGGCGCCGGCGCGGCGACCGGCGTCACCGTCATCAGCGCCAGCGTGGCGAGAGCTCCGCTGAGTCCCATCACGGAATCATCGGGGCAGAGGGCTTCTTCGGATCCACCCGGAGCACCCAGAGCCCGTTGTTGAAGTCGTTCACGTAGGCGAGCCCGTCCTTCGGATTCACCACCACGCCCCAGTCGAACGCCGCATTCTTCACCACGCCGCCCTGGTCGGCGGTGTTGAGCGACGCGATCTCGCGGTGTTGGGCGCGGAGATCGCCCTTGAGCTCGCCGGAGATGTCGAAGACGTGGAAGCCCGCGTCGTAGGCGCCGAGGTAGAGCGTATCGGCCACCTGCCACACGTTGTGGACGCCGCCCATCTCGGGAGTGTACCACGCCACCGATCTGGGGTGCTCGATGTCGCTCACGTCCACCACCTGGAGGGTGCCGAACATCCGGCTGGCCGATGCGTCCTTGGCGCCACGGACATCGCCGTTGAGATAGACCTCGTCCGCGATGAAGACGTACTTGCCGCCCCGCTGGCGCCAGGCGGTATGGGTGCCCCGGGTGAAGCCCGGGCGGCTCACGTCCTCCACGTCCTTGTAGAGCGAGTCGAGGTTGTACTTGAACTGGGAGACCAGGACCGGCTTGTCCGGCCGGCCGCCCCACTTGCCGTTCCCGACGTCGAGGATGACCAGTCCGTCGTTCCAGTAGCTGGCGTAGATCAGGCCGTCTACGATGTCGAGGTCGTGCACGTAACGCGAGGCGTCCGGACGATCGGTGCGCCATTCGCCGGCCCGGGTAGGGTGCGCCGGGTCGGTGATGTTCACGATGTCGATGGCGCCGGTACCGTCGTTGGTGATGAAGACGTATCTCCCGTACTGGGGATTCTCGTAGATGTAGACCGAGTGCACGCCCGCGGCGACGCCGTCGACGAACTGGGAGACCTCCTTGGGATGCAGCGGATCGCGGGTGTCGGCGATCACGATGCCGTTCTTCCGGTCCGCGGCCCCTTCCCGAGTGAACACCATGTAGTTGCCGTCGGCGGTCGTCTGCATGTCGTTCACCAGGCGGGTATTCGCCATGATCGAATCGACCACCACCGGGACGCCGGGGTTGCTGATGTCGATGGCATACACCCGGTCGCCGCCCATATGGGTGCCGAGGTAGGCCACTTTGCCGTTAGGGTGAATCCACACCTCCGAGGTAGCGAAGCCGGTCCGGGGAAGCCGGCCGACCACCGTCACCGGCCGGCGCACGTCGCGCTCGCGCACGGTCACCGTGGTGCTCGCCGTCCGGCGCCCGAGCATGGCCGTGATGGTGTAGACCCCGGTGCGATAGGCCACGAAGTGGCCATCCGGATCGAGCTGTCCGTCGCCGGGGGAGAAGCTCCAGGTGGGGGTGAGCCCCTCCACCGGCTTGCCGGCGGCATCCCGCGCGTGCACCACGAAGGGCACCACGTCTCCCTGCCGGACCGCGGGGCTGGCAGGCGCGAGCCCGAGCTTGGCGACCGTGCTCGGCACCACTCGGAGCTCGAGCGCGGCCGCCGCGCCCCGCACCACGGCGGTGAGCCGGGCGTGCCCGGGCGAGAGGCCCATGATCACGCCGTCCTGATCGACCGCCGCCACCTTGGGGTCGCTCGATCGCCACCGAACGGGGTCCGAGGTCCGGTCGTTCGCCTTGGAGTAGGAGAGTGCGTTCGGCCGGAACGACTGCCCGGCGACGATGGTGGCGGCCCTGGGCGCCAGCTCCACTCGCACCGCCGGGCCCGCGACCACGTCGAATTCGGTCGAGGTCGAGTCCACGAACGGCAGGCTGCCGGGCACGACGGCGCTCAGGGCCAAGGGGAACTTGCCCACCGAGCTGGCGATGAGCCAGAGACTCTCGGGCCGCACCGTACCCTCGCCCTCTCCGCCGAGCATCTTCACGTAGAGCACGGCGCCCGGCACCGCGGCACCGTTGGCGTCG
>JBJMOX010000374.1:0-12847 GCA_045803515.1 Gemmatimonadales bacterium | reverse complement strand
GCGCCCCTTGGGCGCGGTCTGCCCGGCGATGAACCCGACCACGGGCTTGGTCACCTGCTCCCGCACGAAGGCGGCGGCGCGCTGCTCGTCGGTGCCGCCGATCTCGCCCAGCATGACGATGGCGTCGGTCCCGGCGTCGGCCTGGAATGCCCGCAGGCAATCAATGAAGTCGGTGCCGATGATCGGATCGCCCCCGATGCCCACGCAGGTGCTCTGGCCGATCCCGTTCCGGGTCAGATGATTCACCACCTCGTAGGTCAGGGTGCCGCTCCGGGAGACCAGGCCCACCCTGCCCGGGGTGCAGATATTGCCCGGGATGATGCCGACCTTGCTCTCGCCTGGCGTGATGAGGCCGGGACAGTTGGGGCCGATGAGCCGGGCCCCGCGCGAGCGCACGAAGGGCATCGCGCGCGCCATGTCGAGCACCGGCACCCCCTCGGTGATGCACACGATGAGGGCCAGGCCGGCGTCCGCGGCTTCCACGACCGCGCCAGCCGCCATGGCGGGCGGCACATAGATCACCGAGGTATTTGCCCCGGTGTCCGCCACCGCCTGGGCCACCGTGTTGAAGATCGGCACCTTGTCGTCGAACCGCTGGCCGCCCTTCCCTGGCGTCACTCCGGCCACCACGGCCGTGCCGTACTCCAGCATCTGACGGGTGTGAAACGAGCCCTCGCGGCCGGTGATCCCCTGCACGACGAGCCGCGTGTGCCGGTCGATGAAGATGCTCACGCAGCCTCCCGCGCCAGCTTCACCACCTGCTCGACGGCCTGATCCATGTCGCTCAGCGCCCGCATGCCCACCCCCTCGAGGATGCGGATGGCCTCGGCCTCGTTGGTGCCGGTGAGCCGGATGACGATGGGCACGTTCACCTTGAACTGGCGGGTGGCCGCCACGATGCCGTTGGCGACGTCGTCGGTCCGGGTGATCCCGCCGAAAATATTGAAGAGGATCGCTTTGACGTTGGGATCACTGGTGATGATCTTGAGCGCGCTGATGACCTTCTCCGGATTGGAGCTGCCGCCGATGTCGAGAAAGTTGGCCGGCTCTCCCCCGTAGAACTTGACCAGGTCCATGGTGGCCATGGCGAGCCCCGCGCCATTCACCACGCAGCCCACGTTGCCGTCGAGCTTGATGAAGGACAGATTGGCCCGCCGCGCCGCCACCTCGCTCGGCTCCTCCGCGGTCTCGTCCCGGAGCAGCGCCAGGTCGGGGCGGCGGTCGAGCTCGTTGTCGTCCACCACGATCTTGGCATCCAGTGCGAGGACCCGGCCGTCCGGCGTGGTCACCAGCGGATTGATCTCCGCCAGTGAGGCACCATTGGCCGTGAACACGGTGTAGAGCTGCTCCATGATGCGCGCGGCGGCGCGGACATGGGCAAAATCGCGGTAGAGGCCGAAGGCCAGGGTCAGCGCCTGGTGAGCGAACAGGCCGTACACCGGGTCGACCGGAAGCCGGGTGATCTTCTCCGGCGTTCTGGCCGCCACCTCCTCGATGTCGACCCCACCGGCCGCGCTGACCATGAACACCGGCCTCTGGGTCTCGCGATCCATGATCAGGCCGACGTAGCTCTCGGTGGCGATGTCGGCCGCAGGGACGATCAGCACCTTATGGACGGTGAGCCCCTTGATGGTCATCCCCAGGATCTGGGAGGCGTAGTCCGCGGCTTCCGCCGGATTGCGGGCCAGCTTCACCCCGCCGGCCTTGCCCCGGCCACCGGCGTGCACCTGCGCCTTGATCACGACGGTGCCTCCGATCCGGCGGGCGATCGCCTCGGCCTCGGTGGGCGTCGCGGCGACATCGCCGTCGAACATCGGAATCCCCGCCGTCTTGAGCAGCGTGCGGGCCTGATACTCGTGCAGGTTCACGGTTCCCTCGGTATGGTCGTGCCGGTCTCGCCCCGCAGTGCCGCGGGACCGTCCGACAGTCGGGCGATGATGCTGCGCATGCCTCCGGACCGCACGAACGCCGCGGCCGCCTCGACCTTGGGGCGCATGCCGCCGGCATCCAGCTCGTCCCCCGCCACGAGCGCATCCGCCTCGGCCAGACTCATGCGGCGGATCGGACGGGCGGATGGAGTGCCCCAACCGGCAAAGACCGCGTCGACGTTGGTCAGGATCATGAGCACTTCGGCCTCGAGCTGGGTGGCGAGGATGGCCGCGACGCGGTCCTTGTCGACTACGGCGTCGAGGCCTTCGAGCCCGAGCAATGGGTCGTCGTAGACCGGGGGCCCCCCGCCGCCGGCCGCGATGACGATGGTGCCCTGCTCCAGTAGCCGGCGGACGACGGGAAACTCCACCACGCCGAGCGGCACCGGACTGGTGGCCATCCGGCGCCAGTTCCCGGCACCGTCGCGTCCAACTGCCCGGCCCACCTCCCGCAGCCGCTCGGCTTCGACCTGGGTGAGCGGATGGCCGACCGGCTTGGTGGGTCGGCTCAACGCCGGGTCGTATCGGTCCACCAGCGTCTGGGTGATGACCGTGGCGACCTCACGGCGGACCCGCGCGGCCGCCAGCGCATTCTGCAGCGACTGCTGGAGCATGTACCCGATCCAGCCCGCCGTCTCCGCCACCAGCACGCCCAGGGGGAGGGGTTCGACCAGTTGGCGGGCCGCCTCGTTGCGCAGCAGCTCGTCACCGACCTGGGGCCCGTTGCCGTGCACCAGCACGATCTCCCAACCGTTCCGCGCCAGCTCCACGATCGGCGCCATGCTCTCACGCGCACGGCGGAACTGGTTGGTGACCGTGGGCGGCTCCCCCGCGCGGGCGAGCGCATTGCCGCCCAAGGCGAGCACCGCCGTCTTCACGCTGGCGAGCCCCGGAAAAAGCCCTGCAAGCTAGTCCCAGCCCTAGAGGCGAGCAAGCTCACCGCCCCGCCGAATCCGGTGGCAGTCCGAGCGTCTTCCGTAGCGCATCCCACGCCCGGCCGAACGCCGCCCAGTCCGCGCCACGGAGCGCAGAATCGGCCCGGAGGAGAAGCCGCCGGGCATCATCCAGACGGGTCACCGGCGCGGCGCCCGCGATGGCCGGAACCGATGCGCCAAGGAGATTGCTCCACGCTTCCACGAGGGTGTGCCCGGCCCCCAGCCGGTCGCCGGGCGCCGCCACGCTCACCCAGACGACCGCCGTTGCTCCGTTCGCGCGGCGGGCGAAGCTCATCCGGTAGCCGACCACGCCGGCGGGAGTGAGGTCGAAGCGGATCGGCCCGTGGTCGAGGCGGCCGCCCTCGTCGCGGATCGAATCGTTGAGGGCCGCATAGGTGGGAAAGCGCGACCAGCGAGTCTCCAGCGTGCCCTGGGAGGGGAGCGCCACCGCGGAGTCGATCCGAGCCAACCGGAGCGCATCCCCGTCCTCGTCCCGGCCGCCGAGCAGGATGCCGGTGACGCGCCGCTCGGAAGTCCGCTCGAAGGAGATCGCCCACCGCAGTCCCGGCCCATCCGCCAGCCAGGCGATGTCCGCGCGCGGCGGCTCGCTGCTGTCGGCGGGCACTCGTCCACTCCCCGCGCCGAGGTCCCAGCCCGGACGCTCCAGCTCGCGGGCCTGGATCCGGAACTGCTCCAGCGGATACGGCGCCGCCCGGAGCACCGGCCCGGGTATGGATGACGCCGGCTCCACTACCCCTTCCGAGATGCCGGCCCACGCCTCGGCTAGTGGGTCGCTGCCCGGACGGAGATAGACGTGGGTCGCACCGTCGAGCGCCGAGACCGTGCCCAGAAAGCCGGCGCGGAGACTCCCGAGCTGACGGCCGCGCCAGGTGATTCTGGGAGACAGGGGAAAGGTGGCGCTGGAGGTGTACCCGTCCACCAGCCAGACCAGCTCGCCGTCGATGATGCGCGCGACCGGCGCGGTCCACCTCGCATAGGGCGCCAGTCGCTCCACCCGTGCGGCTGGCGAGAGCCACCAATCGACCCGTGCCCCCGGTGCCAGTGGGCCCAGCAGCCGTCCGGCCTGCAGCGCCCAGGCCAGCAGGATCCGCCGCGGCCAGCTGGTGGCGGGCACGCCATTGCCCTGCCGATCATTCAGCCGATAGGATGGGGCGCCCGGCCCGAACGCCTCCTCGTCCAGCTCGAGCAGCGGCGCCGCCAAGGGACGCGGCACCGAGTCGTGCCCCTCGTAGAACAGCGGCTCTCCGGCGGGGCCGATCCGATCGTCCGCGACGGCCGACACCGACATGCGGCCGCCCGGAAGGCTGCGCACCGCAAGCCATACCGGCCGGGGTCGCCCCTGTACGCTCAGCGTGGCGGGATCGATCGACAGGAGGTCGACCGAGTCCGCGGTGAGCATCCGGGCCACCATGGGCGGGTTCCAGTAGGCCGGCACCCGCGGTGGTATCGGCTCGCCCCGAGCCGCCACGGTCACCTCCCGGATCTGCTCGAGTCCGTAGGCGAAACGGGTGAGCCGGTCGAGCGTGCCCGGGTCCGCCACCGGCTCGCCGCCTCCGGCAATCGCCGGCGGCACCATCCAGTGGCCCACCAGCGAGGCGCCGGCCAGAACGATCCATCCCGCGGCGGCGAGCGCGTGGCGGGCCCGGACCGCCCATGCGACGGAGAGCACGGCGGTCGCGAGGGCGACGCCGGCGAGGATGGGCGCCACGTTCCTGGTGGCGCGCCAGAGCGCCGCGTCCGGCACGCCGCCGAGTCCCGCGACCAGCTCGTAGCGCTCGAGCAGATAGCCCCACATCAGGGTGAGGGCGAGGCCGGCCAGGAGCCACCCGAGATGGATGCGGGCGTGATTGTTGATGGCGGGCCGCCCCTCGATCCAGCGGACGGCGCCGACCACCAGATAGAGCGCGAACACGACGCCGAGCGCCAGGGTGAGCAGCATGAACACGAAGCTGTGCGCCGCCCGCCACATGGGAAGCTGCGCCACGTAGAGCCCGACGTCCCGCTGCAGCAGCGGGTCCGTCATTCCGTAGATGGCTCCCTGCCAGGCGAGCGATACGTCGTTGGCCCACTGGGAAGTCCCCGCGCCGATCAGCACGCCCAGGACGGCCCCGGTGCCGACCGCGATCACCAGCAGGGCGCCGGGGGTGAGCGCTTCCCGGAACTCCAGGTTCGCGACGTTGCGACGCACCTGGACCGATCCCACCGCGCGATACACCGCCAGCAGGTGGCCGATGAACCAGGCGGACGCGATGAGGACGCCGGCCAGATCGAGCACGACCCGGAGGAGATGCCAGTTGGTGAGAAAGCCGACCGCGGCGGGTGCCACCTGGGCCGCCCACCAGCGGTCGGCGAGGATGCTGGCGGTCCAGCGGCCCGCGAACAGCAGGACGACCAGCCCGGTGAGCGCGGCGGTGAGCCGCCGACCGCGCCGGGACACCGGCCTAGGCGCGCACGCCCTGAGCGGCCAGCCAGCTGACGACTTCGCCGCGGTAGGCGTCCAGGGCCTGCGGGTCCGTGGCCTCGAATCGCAAGACCAGGATCGGCTGGGTGTTCGAGGCGCGAACCAGGCCCCAGCCCTTGGGAAAGGTGATGCGAACGCCGTCGATGGTGTTGGCGGGATAGCGCGCGGCGAAGGATGCCGCGGCCCGCTCCACGATGGCGAACTTCTCCTCGTCGGACGCGTCGATCCTGATCTCGGGCGTGGCGAAGGTCTCGGGCAGATCGGCCAGCAGCGTGGCCAGACCGAACGGCTGCCGGCTCACGATCTCGAGCAGGCGGGCCGCCGCGAACAGCGCATCGTCGAAGCCCAGGTAATCGCCGCCGAAGAACATGTGGCCGCTCATCTCGCCGGCCAGCGGCGCGTTGAGCTCCTTCATCTTGGCCTTGATGAGCGAGTGGCCCGTCTTCCACATGACCGGCCGCGCCCCGGCCGCGGCCAAGGCGGTGGGCAGCACTTCGGAGCACTTCACGTCGAAGATGATCGGCGTGCCCGGGCCGAACCGGGCCACCGCGTCGCGCCCCAGGATGATCAGCAGCTGGTCGCCGTAGATGATCCGGCCGGTCTCATCCACCGCGCCGATGCGGTCGGCGTCGCCGTCGAACGCGATCCCCAGCTCGGCCCCGGTGCGCCGCACCTCGGCCTGGAGGTCGCGCAGGTTCTCGGGGATGGTGGGATCGGGATGATGATTGGGGAAGGTGCCGTCCGATACGCAGAAGAGCGGGACCACATCGGCGCCCAGTGCCTCGAGCGTGGAGACCGCCACCAGGCTGCCGGCGCCGTTGCCACAGTCGACCACGACCTTGACCCGGCGGGCGAGCCGGTGGCGGCTCACGATCCCATCCTGGTAGCGGCGGAGCACCGAGGCGTTGCTCGCCTGCCGGCCGGGGCCGGCTCGCCAGCGCTCGGTGACGATGCGCTCCCAGAGATCGAGGATCTCCTCCCCGTGAAACGGGTCGGCGCCGAGGACCAGCTTGAAGCCGTTGAACTCGGGCGGGTTGTGGGAGCCGGTGACCTGCACCCCGCCGGTGTTCCGGAGTGCCGAGACCGCGAAATAGAGCGCGGGGGTCGGCAGCGTGCCGACATCCACCGCCGTGCCGCCGGCATCGGCGATCCCGAGCCGAATCCCCTCGGCGAGCGCGGCTCCGGAGGGCCGGTTGTCCCGGCCGACCACGATGGTGGGCGGGTGACCGCCGCGGTCCCAGGCCACCGTCGCGAAGGCGCGTCCCACCCCCCGGGCCAGCTCGGGGGTGAGCTCCTTGCCCACGATGCCGCGGACGTCGTACTGCCGGAAGATCGACTTGGGGACGTTCATCCGCTCATCTCACCGTCCGGCGAACGGCAGCCCCGTCTGGGTGAGCCGAGCCGCGCTCTGGCCGGCCGTGTCGAGCAGGCCGCCGGGCCAGAAGCCGAACACGATGACCGCGATGACCGAGATCAGCACCGTGCCGGCCGCCGCCGGCGAGAGGCGCACGCCCTGGTAGCGCTCCGGTCCGGGCGAGGGACGCATGTACATCGCCATGATCACCGGGAGATAGTAGCCCGCCGACACGACGCTGGTGAGCACCAGGATCACAGGGAGGATGTAATGCCCCCGGGCCACCACCGCGGACAGGATGTACCACTTGCCGATGAAGCCGAAGGTGCCCGGGAAGCCGAGCAGCGAGAGCATGCAGATGGCGAGGCCGAAGGCGATGCCCGGCCGGGTGGCGGCGAGCCCGGCGAGATCGTCGTAGGTCACGTCGCGCTCGCCGTTCCGCCCCAGCGCCGCGAGGAAGCCGAAGCTCGCGAGGGTGGCGAGCGAGTATGCCAGCAGGTACAGCAGCACCGATCCCGCGCCCACCAGCGAGCCGGGCCAGACCCCGACCAGCAGGTACCCCGCGTGCGCGATCGAGCTGTAGGCCAGCATCCGCTTGAGCGAGCGCTGCGAGAGGGCGACCAGATTGCCGACGATCATCGACGCCATCGCCATGGCGGCGATCACCGGCTGCCACAGGCTCACGGCCGAGGCGAACCCTTCCAGCAGAACCCGGACCAGGGCCGCGAACGCGGCCGCCTTCACGCCCGTCGCCATGAAGCCGGTGACCGGCGTGGGCGAGCCGTCGTACACGTCCGGCGCCCACATGTGGAACGGCACCGAGGCAATCTTGAAGCCGAATCCGATCAGCAGCAGACCCAGGCCCAGCGAGGCGATGAGCGAGAGCTGCCGGCCCGAGAGCTGCGCGCCGATGAGCGACAGGTTGGTCGTGCCCGTGGCCCCGTACACCAGCGCGATGCCGTAGAGCAGGAATCCCGACGCAAAGGCCCCAATCAGGAAGTACTTGACCGCCGCTTCGGAGGAGACGGCGCTGGTGCGGCTGAAGCCGGCCAGCACATACACCGCCACGGACATGACCTCGAGACCCAGGAACAGGACGATGAGATCCTCGGCCCCCGCGAGAAACATCATCCCGGCCGTGGCCAGCAGCACCAGCGGGTAGTACTCCGGCGCGAGCAGCCCCTCGCGCTCGAGATATCCCAGGGACAAGAGGATCGTCCCGCCCGCCGAGATGAGCGCGATGGCGTCGGCCGCGTAGCGGAACGGATCCAGGGCCACCATCTGCGCCAGGCCTTCCGCCTGGGCGTCGTTGCCCCAGAGCGCCGCGAGACCCGCGGTGCTCACCACCACGCCGACGAAACTGAGCCAGCCGGCCAGCCGGCTGTCGGCCGCCGTCTCGTGCCGCCAGCTCAGGACCAGCAGCACTACCAGCGCCCAGAAGGAGAGCAGGATCTCCGGCAGGAGCCCGACGGTGATTCCCCACGGGGTGCTCAGATCGAGGTGGATCATCGGGCCGCTCCGGCACGGCTCGCGGTGGCCTCCAGCAGGGCGGTGGGTGCCCGGGGTGTGCGCGAGAGCGCGGCATTCAGGTATTGCTGACTGGAGGACTCCATCCGGCGCAGCACCGGCGCCGGATAGAGCCCGAGCCACACGATCCCCACCAGGATCGGCAGCAGCACGGCCAGCTCCCGCCGCGAGAGATCGGGCAGATGCTCGTTCTCGGTGTCGTCCAGGCGGTTGAAGATCAGCCGCTGCAGTGCCCAGAGCAGATAGGCGGCGGCGAAGATCACTCCGGTGGTCGCGATCCCGGTGGCCCAGGGGAAGGCGGCGAAGCTTCCCAGGAGGACGAGGAACTCGCCCACGAAGCCGTTGAGCCCGGGCAGGCCGATGGAGGAGAGGGCCACCACTGTGAGGATCAGGCTGAACACCGGGACCACTCGGGCGATGCCGCCGTAGTCCTCGATCAGCCGGGTGTGGCGCCGCTCGTAGAGCATCCCGATCAGCAGGAACAGCGCGCCGGTGGAGAGGCCGTGGCTGATCATCACCATCAGCGCCCCCTGCACGCTCTGCAGCGTCAGCCCCCAGATCCCCAGCATCACGAACCCCATGTGGCTCACCGAGGAGTACGCCACCAGCTTCTTGATGTCGGGCTGGACCATCGCGACCAGCGCGCCGTAGACGATTCCGATGAGGGCCAGCGTCACCATCAGGGCGCTGACCACCGGGCTCAGAGCCACCTGAGGGAAGAAGGGCACGGCGAACCGGAGGAAGCCGTAGGTCCCGATCTTGAGCATGACGCTCGCCAGCAGGACGCTGCCGGCTGTCGGCGCCTCCACGTGGGCGTCAGGCAGCCAGGTATGGAAGGGGAAGATGGGCACCTTGATCGCGAAGGCGATGGCGAACGCGCCGAAGAGCCAGGGTGCCAGCGGGCCCAGCAGTCCGGCGTTCTTCAGCAGATGCTCGTAGCTGAAGGACAGGGTGCCGGTGGCGGCCTCGATCTTCCAGACCATCACCAGGATGCCCACCAGCATGAGGAGCGACCCCCCCATGGTGTAGATGAAGAACTTGATGGCGGCGTAGAGCCGGTTGGTGCCACCCCAGATCCCGATGATGAAGTACATCGGGATGAGCATGACGTCGAAGTAGACGTAGAAGAGGAACAGGTCCAGCGCGATGAACACCCCCACCATACCGGTGAGGAGGGTGAGCATGAGCGCGTAGAAGCCACGCTCCCGTCTGGTGATGTAGTGCCAGCTCGCGAGCACGCTCAACGGCATGAGCGCGGTGGTGAGCAGCACCATGACCAGCGAGATCCCGTCGATCCCGACGCGGTAGCTGATTCCCCAGCTCGGGATCCAGGGCGCGGCACTCTGCAGCTGAGGCCGGCCCCCCGCAGGATCGAGCGCCCACCAGAGACCGATGGAGAGCAGAAACTCGAGCGTCGTGACCACGAGCGCCGTCCGCTTGGCGGCGGCCTCGCTGCCCAGCAGCACCGGGACGACTCCGGCGAGCGGAAGCAGCACCAGGGCGTGCAGGATCCACTGCCCATAGGAGATGGAGGCGAGAAGGTGGCTCATCGGGCGCTCACCGGGCCACTGCGCGCAGGATCCACAGCGCCCCGACGAGGAAGAGCACCACGTAGACGCCGACCTGGCCGGTCTGGAGCCGGCCCCCGAGCCATCCGAGACCCCGGCTCAGGCGGGCTGCGCCATTCACCGCCGCGTCATCGACCACCCCCTGGTCCACGCCCTTCCAGAGCAGCACCCGGGAGAGCCACACGAGCGGCCCGACGACCACCCGGTCGTACAGCTCGTCGACGTAGTACTTCCGGTTGAGCACCAGCGCGACGCCGGTATCGGGCGGCGCGTCGTGGGCCGGGAGAATCCGCCGGCCCAAGGTGGCGCGGAACCCTGCCACCAGTCCCACCACTCCGACCAGCACCGCGCCTCCGATCAGCAGGAGCTCCGTCTGGCCCTGCGGCAGCTCCAGCCCGAAGAGCGCCACTCCGCGTGCCATCACCGGCTCGAGCCAGCGCTCGAGGGCCGCATGGCCTCCGAGAAATCCGGGCAGGTTGAGCGCGCCCCCGACCGCGCTCAGGAGGCCCAGCACCAGCAGCGGGCCGGTCATGATCCAGGGCGCCTCGTGCAGATGTCCGCGCTCCCGCTCGCCGGTCCGGTTCGGTCCGAGGAAGGTCATGGCCATGAGCCGCGCCATGTAGAAGGCCGTGAGGAAGGCGGCGATCACCCCCATGGCGTAGAACAGGTAGTACACCGGATACTGGCCGCCGCGGGCGAACGCCGCCGACAGGATCTCGTCCTTGGAGAAGAACCCGGAGAATGGTGGAATCCCGGCGATCGCGAGCGTCGCGATCAGCATGAGCCAGAAGGTGATCGGCAGGTACTCCCTGAGCCCCCCCATGTTGCGCATGTCCTGGGCGTCCTCGTGCGAGTGGGTGGCGTGATAGGCCTGATGCATCGCGTGGATCACGCTGCCGCTGCCGAGGAAGAGGAGCGCCTTGAAGAAGGCGTGGGTGACCAGGTGGAAGACGCCGGAGACGTAGGCCCCGGTGCCGACACCCAGAAACATGTAGCCCAGCTGGGAGACCGTGGAGTAGGCGAGGACCCGCTTGATGTCGTATTGCCGGAGACCGATCGTCGCCGCGAAGAGCGCCGTAAGCGCCCCGATGCCGGCGACCACAGTGCTGCTCACCGGCGCCATCGCGAAGAGCACGTTGGTACGGGCCACCAGATACACACCCGCGGTGACCATCGTCGCCGCGTGGATCAGGGCGGAGACGGGGGTGGGACCGGCCATGGCATCCGGCAGCCAGGTGTAGAGTGGGATCTGGGCGGACTTGCCGGTGCAGCCCAGGAAGAGAAAGAGAGTGATCGCGGTGACCACCGCCCCACCCTGCACCAGCACCGTCGGGGCCCGAGCCAGCACCTCGGTGAAGTTGAGGCTCCCGAACGCGCGCCAGATGAAGAACATTGCCACCAGGAAGCCGAAGTCCCCGATCCGGTTCATGATGAAGGCCTTCTTGCCGGCGTCGGCGTTGGCCTTCTCGCTGAACCAGAAGCCGATCAGGAGGTAGGAGCAGAGCCCGACTCCTTCCCACCCGATGAACATCACCGGGAAGCTGGCCCCGAGCACCAGCACCAGCATGAAGACCACGAAGAGATTGAGATACGAGAAGTAGCGGGCGTATCCCGGGTCTTCCCCCATGTAACCGATGCTGAACAGATGGATCAGGCTTCCCACCCCGGTCACCACGAGTAGCATGACCGTGGAGAGCTGGTCCACCTGAAACGCCAGGTCCACCTGCAGCCGCCCCACCGGCATCCAGTGCCAGAGGAAGACGACGAGCGGAGCCTCCGGCGGCCGGCGCAGCAGCTCCACAAAGACCCCCAGGGCCACCACGAAGGCGGCGATCAGCGTGCCCGCCCCCACCACCGACACCATCGCCGTCGTCTGGGAACGCCGGAGCGCGAGGGCTCCGTTCACCAGGAAGCCCGCGAGCGGGAAGGCGACGGCAAGCCACACCAGATGAGAGAAGGTCATCACCCGCGCAGGAGGTTGATGTTCTGGAGGTCGACCGACTGCTTGTGCCGGAAGATGGCCAGGATGATCGCCAGCCCGACCGCCGCCTCGGCCGCGGCGACCGTCATCACGAAGAAGACGATGATGTACCCGCTCGCGCCGTAGAGCTGGGCAAAGGCTACGAAGGTGAGGTTGACCCCGTTGAGCATCAGCTCGATGCACATGAACAGGACGATGGCGTTGCGCCGGAGGAGCACGCCCGCCACCCCGAGGCTGAACAGGATGGCCGAGAGCACCAGCGAGGGTCCCAGCAGCATCAGACCCTCCGCTTGGCGAGCACCACGGCGCCCACGATGGCCGCGAGGAGCAGGATCGAGGTGATCTCGAAGGGGACCAGGTAGACCTGGAACAGCGGCGCCGCGATGGCGCCCACGACGCCCCGGGCCGCCGTCTCCTGCCGCGTCATCTCCCCGGCCGCGAACGCGGTCCGGGGATCGCTGAACGCCGGCGACTGGGCCAGCTCCGCCGCGAGCCGCTGGGGCGTGTAGCGCCACAGCGCGAAAAGCTCGATGCCGAGAAGCCCGACCAGCACGATGGCGCCCGCCACGCTGGACGGACCCCGCACGTCGGAGCTGGTCTGACCCAGGTTGAGCAGCATGATCACGAACAGGAAGAGGACCATCACGGCGCCGGCGTAGACCAGCACCTGGATTGCCGCGATGAACTGGGCATCGAGCAGCACGTAGATGGCGGCGAGCGAGAACATGGTGGACACCAGCCAGAGCGCGGCGCTCACCGGGCTCCGCTGCAGAATGCAGAGGCAGGCCGACACGACGGCCACGGTCGCGAACAGATAGAACACCGCGTTGGTCATCTACTCACCCTTGGGATCGGTCGGGTCCCAGAGCGTGGAGACGGCATGGGTCTGGGAGGAGAGCCGCTCCAGGTCGTAGACGAAGCGTCCCCGATCGTACTCCGCGTTCTCGAAGTGCACGCCGACGTGGATGGCCTCTTCCGGGCAGACCTCCTGGCAGTAGCCGCAGAAGATGCAGCGGAACTCGTCGATCTCGTAGATCAGCGGATACCGGTCGCCCTGCTCGTCCTCGCCCGG
>JBJMOX010000373.1:0-23467 GCA_045803515.1 Gemmatimonadales bacterium | reverse complement strand
TGGGCACCAGCGAGCCCTACTGGCGTTCCTCGGGAAACATCTCGTCCACGGCGGTGGACGCGCCCGCGGCCCGCTGGCCGGCTACGTGGCCTGGCGGCTGCTCAAGCCGGGTCTTCGACTCGCGCGTCGCGCGCTGGGCCGCGATCCGCTGCCCGCCCCGGTGCTGGCCCGCATGTGGTGGAACTGCTGGGCGGGGCTGGTGGCGTACCCGCGCGCGCGCCGGCTGGCGCAGGCGCGCCGCGAGGCTCAGGCATGGTGAGCGCCGCCGCGCCGGAATCGAACCCGCGCCCCTCCCGCCTGCGCCAGGTGTGGCGTTACCGGGAGCTGCTGCGTGGCCTGGTGATTCGGAATCTGAAGGTGAAGTACCAGCGCTCGCTGCTGGGCTTCGTCTGGACACTGGTCAATCCTCTCCTGACCGTCTCCATTCTGGTGGTCGTGTTCAGCCACGTCGTCCGGATCCAGGTCCCGCAGTACTGGGCTTTCCTGCTGAGCGGCTACTTCGTCTGGAACTTCATGCTTCAGACGCTCACGACCGCGACGTGGGTCTTCTCGGAGCACTCCCGTCTCACGCGGAGCGTGGCCTTCCCGAGCGAGATTCTGGTGTTCAGCGCCGCCGGATCCCGGCTGATCGAGTTCGCGGCGGAGATCTCCCTGATCCTTGCGGCCCTGGTCCTGCTCCACCACCACAGCGTGCCCGGCAGCTATGTGCTCGTCCCCCTGCTGGTGATGATCCAGGTGGTGATGGCGATCGGGCTCGCGCTGCCGATCGCGACCCTGTCGGTGTTCTATTACGACGTCTACCACGCGCTGCCGATCGCGCTGACCTCGCTGTTCTATCTGTCTCCGGTCTTCTACCCGGCGAGCCTGGTGCCGGAGGCGTTCCGGATGCTCTACTTTGCGAACCCGATCGCCGGCTTGCTGACGCTCTACCACGACGTCGTGTACGCCGGCCAGTGGCCCTCGGCCGGACTCCTGGCCGGCACCGCAGTCCAGGCGGCCCTCATCTACGTCATCGGCTATGCCATTTTCCACCGCTACGCTGCCGTCTTCGCCGAAATTGTCTGACCTGGCGCCGGCGCCGGCCGTGGAGCTCCGAGGCGTCTCGAAGCGCTTCTACTTCTACGAGCACCGGACCGGCTCGTTGAGGGAATGGTTCATCCGGCGGGTCTTGCGCCGGCCCCTTCACGTGCGCCGCATGGCCTTCTCGCTGCGCGACGTGGACCTGCGGGTCGAGCCCGGCGAGGCGGTGGCGCTGCTGGGCCACAACGGGTCCGGGAAGAGCACCATCCTGCGGCTGGTCGCCGGGATCTACCAGCCCAGCGCGGGGAGCATCTCGACCAGCGGGCGGATCACCGCCGTCATCGAGCTGGGCGCCGGGTTCCACCCCGAGCTCACCGGCGTGGAGAACATCAAGCTGTACGGCGCCGTCCTCGGCCTGACCCGGCGGGAGTTAGCCCGGCGCTACGACGAGATCGTCGAGTTCGCCGACATGGAGAATTTCCTGGATACGCCGCTCAAGTACTACTCCAGTGGCATGGAGGCACGGCTGGCGTTCTCCGTCGCGGTCTGCCTCCAGCCGGCGATCCTCCTGCTCGATGAGGTCCTCGCCGTGGGCGACCGGGAGTTCCGGGCCCGCTGCCTCGCGCGGCTGCGCACCTTCCATGCGCGGGGCGGGACGCTGATGCTGGTGTCGCACGAGCTGGAACAGGTGCGGGAGCTCTGCACCCGCGGCGTGTGGCTGCGGGACGGGAGCGTCGTGCTGGATGCTGGCATCGATACGGTACTCGCCGCGTATCGTGCCGACCAACCCAAGGGGGATGCGTGAGCCCGGAGCCGCTGGTGTCGGTCGTCATGCCGTGCCTCAACGAGGAAGAGGCAATCGGGCCCTGCATTCAGAAGATCCAGCGGACCCTGGCCGCCGCGGCGATCGACGGTGAGATCGTGGTGTGCGACAACGGCTCGACCGATGCCTCGGTCGCCATCGCGGAGCGGATGGGGGCCCGGGTCGTCCACCAGCCGCTTCGCGGTTACGGGAACGCCTATCTCAAGGGGTTCGCGAGCGCCCGGGGTCGGTATCTGGTGATGGGCGACGCGGACGACACGTACGACTTCACGATGATTCCCGAGTTCGTCGCCGCGCTCGATGCGGAAGGCCACCAGTTCGTCACCGGCAGCCGCTATCTGGGCGGGGGCGACGCGCACATCACAGCGCTGCACCGGTACTTCGGCAACCCCGCGCTCACCCGGATCCTCAATCTGCTGTTCGGCACCCGGTACACGGACGTCTACTGTGGCTTCCGGGCCTTCTCCAAGGACACCTACGAGACGATCCGGCCGGTGAGCCCCGGCATGGAATTCAACCTCGAGCTCGCCATCAACGCGGGCCTCGCCGGTCTCAAGGTGAAGGAGATCCCGATCGTCCTGGCCCCCCGCAAGGGCGAGTCGAAGCTGCGCACTTTCCGCGACGGCTGGCGCAGTCTTCGGATGATGTTGCTGTACTCGCCCAACAAGCTCTTCCTGGCGCCCGGCGCCACCCTGCTCGCGCTGGGCCTGATGATCCACCTGGCGGTGCTGCTGGGTCTGGTCCGGTTCGGCGGGCGGCCGGCCGCCGGGGTGACCGCGGTGTTCGCCACCATCTTCAGCGTCATCGGGTTCGAGATCCTGAGCCTGGGGCTCCACACCAAGACCTACTCCTGGAGCCGCCGCTTCGACTCGGACAATCGGGCCTTGGCCACCTTCTATCGTCACTTCAAGCTGGAGACCGGTCTCCTGCTCGGCGCCGGTCTCATGGCCGCCGGTGGGGCGATCCTGGTCGCCATCGTGGCGGAGTGGCTGCGCTCCGATCTTCTGCCGCTGCCCCACCCTGAATGGGCCTCGTTCGCGGCGACGCTCGTCATCATCGGGTGCAGCACCCTGTTCTCGTCGCTGTTCATCTCCGCCATGTCGATGAGCCGGCCTCAGGGCAACGAGTGACCGAGCCCAGCCTCCCACCGTGGGGCCGCGCCGACTGGCGCTGCCTCGTGGGGCTCCTGGCAGTGGCGGTGGGACTCTGGCTGCCCCGCCTGCGTGGCCCGCTCGACCTCCGCTACGACGCCGGCGTGTACTACATCCTCGGTACCTCACTGGCCGAGGGTCGCGGTTATCGCCTGCTGAACGAGCCAGGCGCGATCCAGGCGATCCAGTATCCGCCGCTGCTGCCCGCTGTCGGGGCAGTCGCCGAGCGAGCCCTGGATACGGACGACCCGGCGGTCGTGGGCCACTGGCTCCGGCTGGGCAGCGTGCTGCTCTACGCCGGATACGCCGCGGCCGTCTACGTCATGAGCCGCCGCTTGCTCACGCCGGGATACGCGCTTCTCGTCGGGTTGTTGTCGGTGATCCACAGCCATACGATCTTCCTGTCCGATTTCTTCGCTGCCGATGTGCCCTACGCCTTTCTCAGCACGCTCTTCTTCGCCGTCGGTGGGGTGGTCGCGGCCGGGCTTCTCGCGGTTGCTGCATATGCGGTCCGCTCAGCGGGTATCGCGCTGCTCGCCGCATGGGTGGCGGAAAGCCTGCTCCGCCGGCGATTCCGCCAGGCAGGAATCCGCGGCGCAGTTGCGGCAGCGGCGGTGCTGGCCTGGATGACGTACACCGCCCACGTGAAGGCGAGCCCCGCCTTCGCGCAGCCCGCCTACGAGTACCAGCGTGCCGGCTATCAGTTCTACAACGTGGACTACGCGGAGAACATGGCCTACGTGGACCCGTTCCGCCCCGAGCTGGGACGGGTGTCCCGTCGCCAGGAACTGGAACGGGTGCTGAACAACCTGGCCGGCATGCCGATGAGCCTGGGCGAGGGCGTCAGCGTGCACCGCGGCTGGTGGCGGGGTGAAGTGGACAAGCTCAACCAGCGGCTGCCAAGCGCCCACCTTCCCCAATGGGTGGCGGACGCGGCCATGATCGCGCTCTCCGTGCCCGTGGTCTCCGGCCTGGTCCTGCTGGGTCTCCAGGGGGAAGTTCTGCTGGTGCTCTACGTCGTCGGCTCGGTGTTCATCATCGCCGTGACGCCGTGGCCGATCCAGTTCGTCCGGTACCTGGTGCCGCTTACGCCGTTCCTGAGCCTGGCCGTGGTGCTGGTGCTCGCGGCCTCAGCGCGGCGGGCTCGCACGAGCGGCGCGCCGCAATGGCGCGCGCTTCAACTCGTGCTGGTTGGCGTGATCGCGGTCATCGGCGCCCAGCAGCTCGTCACTCTGTACCGCTCCATGAGCAAGTACCCGACCCCGGCGGTGTTCACCGATCGCGCGGGGAACGCCCACGAGTACCGGCTCTTCTTCTATGACCGAACCTGGCGGCTCCACGATGACGCGCTCGACTGGCTCGCCCGCCGGTCCCAGCCGGGCGAGATCATCGCCACCTCGACGCCGCACTGGGCCTATCTTCGGACCGGTCTGCCGGCCGTGATGCCGCCCTACGAGGCCGATCCGCACCGGGCAGCGGCGCTGCTCGACCGGGTGCCGGTGACGTATCTCATCGTCGACCAGCTCAGCTTCCTGGACGTGGGCCGCCGCTACACGATCCCCGCCATCCGGAGCGAGCCGGCGCACTGGCGGCTGATTTACGCGGCGAATGACAGCGGGCCGAAGATCTACCGCCGGGTCGGGGATAGCGCGAAGTAGACGATGGTGGCGGCGTCCCTGCGCTCGTCGCGGAGCACGGTCGCGTTGGCCCGCAGCCACGCCTCCTCCGGGGCAGGCTCCCCGACCTCGTGGATGCGGATCAGCGCGACCCGGTGCCGGCCGGCGAGCAGTGCGGCCAGATCGTCCGGCATGCGGCGGGTGCCGAGCTGGCCCACCCAGGCCGCCACGGGCACGTCGGCCTCGAGATAGCGGGCGATGCCCAGCACGCCGGACGGGATGGAGTGCACGATCACCAGATCGTCCGGCGCGGCCCACGCGGCAACCCGTGCGGCCGCCAGCCGGTAGGGCTCCCAGGCGCGAGCCCGCAGGGCGAACACGTCGCGCAGCGCGGGCAGCCACGTGCCGACGAGCAGCGCCACGGCGCCGAGGCTGAATCCGGCCGGAAGCGTTCCGATCGCCAGCGCGGCCAGCAGCATGGCAGCCGGGACGCCGGCGAGCGCGTACCGGCTGACCAGGGAGGTCGAGGCCCCCCGGAGGAGATCGAACACGACGGGACCGGCGCAGGTCGCGATCGCCCAGAGCCAGACCAGGTCGCGCCCGTTGCCGATGAGGGCGGCACGCCCGCGCCGGAGCAGCACCGCGCCGAGCGCCAGCACGAGCAGCGCGCCGAGATTGTCCACGGCCTTGCTGCCGCCCCAGACGCCGCGGCCGGAGAGCAGGCTCCAGCCCAAGGTGAACGGCGCGGCAAGCAGCTTGCCGGCGGGCGGACGGCCGTCCAGCCAATGGCCGGTGACGCGCCACCGGGCGAGGCTCTCGGGGACGAGCCGGTACCACGGCGCGATGATCACCAGCGGGACCACGGCTGCGACCGCGAGCTGGATCCCCGAGCAGCGGCCCGGCCGAAGCACCAGCCAGAGCATACAGGCGGCCCAGACGAAGCCGTAGAAGTAGTGGGTGAGGAGTCCGCCGGCGCTCGCCAGCGTCCAGAGAGCCAGCGCCGCCGCGTCGCCACGGTCGTGCAGCCGGAGCGCGACCCAGGCGGTGAGCGCGGACACGAACCAGAGCTGCGAGTACATCCGCGCCTCCACCGAGTAGTAGAGGCTCACCGGCGCGAGGGCAAACAGGATGCACGCGATCAGCGCCTCGCGGGGGCCGCCGAGCCGGCAGCCCAGCAGCCAGATCAAGGGGATCGTGGCCAATGCCCAGGCCACGGAGCAGGCGTGGAGCGCGAGGTCGCTGGTGCCGGCCACCCGGGTCCACGCCGCGAGTGTCAGGTAGTAGAGCGGCGGACTGGTATCGGAGAGAAGCACCGCGCGTATCACCCGCCGCGGACCCGCCGGGGGCGACTCCTGCGCCAGGTAGCGCCGGAAGGTGGCTGGCGGCACGGCCATCGGGGGCTCGACGAAGTCGCCGAGCGCCGGCACCGCGGCGGCAGCCGGGTGCTCCAGGCTGTGTCCGGTGGCAACGGCCAGCGAGAAGAGCTCGTCGGCCCACAGGTCCTGCCGGGCCGCGAGAAAGACGCGAGGCAGCGCAGCGAGGGCAATGAGGAGCAGGACCGGGCGCAGGGCCGGCCGGGGTGCCTTCACGGAGGATGTCTCCTGATGGATGCAGATCGCCGTGCAAGATAACGTCGCCGAAACATCCCGGGGGCTGGGCCGCCACGACATCGCCTGTGTCGGCGGCGTGCTGCTGCTCTGGATCGCCGTCTGGGCCGCCCGGCTGGACGGGCCCATCGACCTGCGCTGGGATGCGAGCACGTATTTCGTGCTCGGAACCTCGCTGGCCCAGGGGAAGGGCTATCGCCTGCTCAACGAGCCCGGGGAGATCGAAGCGGTGCAATACCCGCCGCTCCTGCCCGTGTTCGTGGCGGCCCACCAGCGGGCGCTCGGTACCAGCGACTACCTGGTCGTCGGCTCCCGGCTGCGGCTGTCCTACTTTCTTCTCTCCGGTGTCTACCTGCTGGCCGCCTATGTCGTGGTGCGCGGCTTCCTGGACCCGCCGCTGGCATTGGCGGCCACGGCCGGTACCGCATTCTCCTTTTACAGCTTTCTCTATCCGTCGGACTCGCTGTACGCGGAAATCCCGTTCGCCCTCGCCTCCATGCTCTTCCTGCTGTGCCTGCGCCGCAGCGGGAGGCTCGGCTACGGCATCCTGGCCGGACTGCTCGCCGCCGCCGCGTATCTCCTCCGCACCGCGGGCATCGCCCTGCTCGCCGTCTGGGTCGCCGACAGCCTGATGCGGCGGAGGTTCCGCCAGGCGGCGCTTCGCACGGCCGCCGCCGCGCTGCCGGTGCTCGCCTGGCAGGCGCACATCGCCCGGGTCGCGGGGAGCTCGGCATACCGGGAGCCGGCCTATCCCTATCAGCGCGCGGCGTACTACTACTCCAACGTCACCTACGGAGAGAACAGCTGGCTGATCGACCCTTTCCAGCCCGAGGTGGGGCGCACCCTGCCGCGGGACCTCGCGCGGCGGGTGGGTCGAAACTTGCTCGTCATGCCGAAGAGTATCGGCGAGAGCGCCTGGATCGCGGTCGCGAGCGGGCCCTACCTTCTGGACAAGATGTACCGCGGACTCCATCTGCCGTGGAAGCAGCCGTCGCGCGAGCTGATTCTCGGGATCACGGGCGCCTGTCTGACGCTCATCGGTATCGGCGCTCTCGTCGGTGCCGGCCTGCTGCTTCTGCAGGGCGAGTGGCTCTATCCGCTGTATCTCGGCCTCTCTCTGGCCATGATCTCGCTCACGCCGTGGCCAGGCCAGTTCTGGCGCTACCTCGCCCCATTGACCCCGCTCACCTACCTGTTCCTCCTGCTGTCGGTGAACGCGGCGGCGGGTTGGCTCGCTCGACGAGGCCGCTGGGGCAGGACCGCCGGGGCGTTGGTGGCCACCGGTCCGCTCGCGCTGATGCTGCTCGTGCAGGTGGTCATCGCGGCCGGATTCCTGCGCCTGCTTCCGATCAGCTACTTCACCCCGGATGGGACCGAGCGGCCCGGCCGCATGCTCACCTACGAGCCCGTGTGGCACGCGCTCGACCCAGCCCTGGAGTACGTTCGGCGCCACGCCGGGTCAGGCGACGTCATCGCCACGTCGGTCCCACAGCTCGCGTACCTGCGCACGGGGCATCGGGCCGTCCTCCCACCGCTCGAGCCGGATCCCGAGACCGCGGCGCGCTACCTGGACGCCGTGCCGGTCTCCTATCTGGTGCTCGACCAGCTCGGCCTGCCAGGCATTTCCGAGCGCTATGCCGCGCCCGTCGTCGTCCGGCACCCGGCAGCCTGGCGCCTGGTCTATACCACCCCCGGAACTGGAGTGCGCGTGTATGAGCGGGTGCACTGAATGAGCGCCTCACGCTCGCGGCGCGGCGCGGCGATCGCGTGGAGTGCCTGGGCGGCCATGCTGGCCGCGGCGCTGTTCTTCATCGCCCACTATGCCAGCAACGTCCCTTCATGGGACGACTGGGACATGGTTCCGACCCTCACGCACAATCAGCCGGTCACCTGGGACTGGCTCTGGTCGCAGCACAACGAGCACCGGGTGCCCCTACCGCGCCTGATCTTCCTCGGGCTCAACCGGTTGACGACGGTCGACATGCGGGTCACGATGTATTTCGACGTCCTCGTGATGGCAGCGGTCGCGGCCGCCATGATCCTGACGGCCACCCGGCTGCGCGGCCGGCCCAGCGCGGCGGACGCATTCTTCCCGCTCGTCCTCCTCAACTGGGGACAGGCCGCGAACCTGCTCTGGGGATGGCAGCTCCAGTTCTTCGCGTCGGTGGCCCTGGCGTGTCTCGCGCTGCTGGCGATCGTGCGCGCGGGCGGGCTGACTCCCGTGCGGCGGGCGGCGCTGACAGTGGGCCTCTGCGCCCTGTTGCTGCCGCTCTGCGGGGCGAACGGGCTGGGGATGGTCCCCGCCCTGGCGATGTGGCCGCTCGCGTTGGCGCTGCTGCCCGAGGCCTGGAGCGGGGGCAGCGGAACCCGCGGCAGCCGGACGGTTCTGGCGCTCGGCATCGGCGCGTTCGTTCTCACGGCCCTGAGCTTCGTCGGCTGGCAGCGAGTGCCTTACCACCCCAAGAGCCAGAGCGTCTATCAGAGCCTCAAGACGGCTGTCCAATTCGTCACCATTGGGCTGGGGCCGGCTACCCGGGGACCCTGGCCGCTTTCGGGACTGGCGACGCTGGCGGCATTCGGCCTCTCGATTCTGGTCCTCATTCGCGTCTGGCACAACCAGCCGGCCGAGCGGGCGCGCGCGGCGGGCCTGCTTTGCTTCCTGGGCGCCCTTGGATCGCTGGCCCTGGGGCTCGGCCTGGGGCGCAACGGATTCGAGACTCGCTACGTCACCCTCGCCTTGCCGGCCTGGAGCGCGCTCTACTATGTCTGGGTGATCTACGGCGATCCGGCCCGCGCGTGGGCTCCGGCGGCACTTGCCCTCGCGGCCTCGGCGGCGCTCTGGGGCAACACGGCGTTCGGGCTGGAGTACGCGCGGGAGCTGCGGGCGCAGCTCGGCGGGTTCGAGCGGGATATGGCGGCCGGCGTCCCCCTCCATGAGCTGCTCCACCGGTACGGCCCCTGGCTGCACCCACACCAGGATATGCCCGAGCGATATCTGCCGATGCTGCAACGGGCCCACGTTGGAAACTACGGAGCCCTTCGTCAGGATTCCGTCTTCCGCGTCGTTCCGCTCGACCTGCACCCCCTGGAAGTGACGGAACTCTCCTGGCACGACAGCACTGCCCGAGTGCTGGGACCACGTCCGGCGCTGCTGTTCCGGCTGCCGGCGGACCGCCTGGTGACGGGCATCCGCCTTCGGTACCACTACCGGAGCGACGACGGCACGCTGCCTTACATCGGGATCCGGTGGAAGCCCAGCTCAGAGCGGAAGTTCGTCGCTGAGCGGTTCTACAAATACTCTCCCACTGGCGACCGGGCCAACTGGGAACGGGGCACCTGGGACACGATCCACGACAGCGCGACGACGCTCACGGTCTGGATCTCCGACACGGTCGGGGAGGTCGGTATCACCCCGGATTTCCGGCCCGCCGTCTTCAAGATCGACGAGCTCTCGTTGCTCGTTCCGGAGAAGTAGTTGGGTTCGCCCGCGGTTGTCGTGCTGGGTGGAGGGCTGTCTGGAGTGGCGGCGGCCTACACCTTGGCGCGTGCCGGTGTCACCGACGTCACCATCATCGAGCGCGGCCCGACGCTCGGCGGGTTGGCCGGGAGCTTCGAGCGGGAGGGGCACTTCTATCCGCTCGGCTACCATCACATCCTGCACCGCGACCACGCGCTGCTCTTCTTCCTCGACCTGATCGGAGCCTTGCCCTCGGTGCGTTGGCGTCGGGTGCGGATGCTGTTCCACCTCGGCGGCCGGGCGTACGACCTGGGGTCCGCGGGCGGGTTCCTCTCCTTCCCCATGTCCCTGCGCGACAAGGCGGGGTTCGTCCGCCTCATGCTCAAGGCCTTCAACAAACGCGACTGGTCCGACTGGCAGGACCGGAGCGCGGCTGACCTGGTGGACACCTACGCGGGACCGGGTGCCCGAGAGGCGCTCTTCGAGCGACTGACGCGGCTCAAGTTCGAGCTGCCCTGCGACCAGGTCAGCGGAGCCTGGCTGGGCGCGCGGCTCCACTTCCGCGAAGGCTCGGCCCCCTTGGGATACATTCCCAATGCCAACTGGACCAAGGTGCTCTGCGACGGGATGACTCGCCTGCTCGGAGAGCTGGGCGTGAAGGTTCGGCTCAACACCAGCGTCAGTCGACTGCATACCAGCGACGGAAAGGTGCGGGAGGCCGAGCTGAGCACGGGTGAGCGGCTCGGCGGCGACCTCTTTGTCAGCACCGTCCCCACCGAAATTTATCTCGGGCTCCTCGCGGCCGACACCACGCCCGAGCTCGAGCGGATCCGCTATTCCGCGCTCATCTCCGTGGTCTGCGCCACCCGTCAGGTCGTGGACCCGCGGGCCTACTGGATCAACCTGGCCTCGCTGGACCGGACCGCCTGCGGCATCTTTCTGTTGAGCTCGCTCAATCCGACGATCGGCCGAGCCGGTGATAGCTGCGTCAACTTCGTTACCCACCTGCGGGGGCGCGACCGGCCGCTGTTCCAGGTGACCGACGATGAGCTTCTGGCACGATATCGTGAGGATTTCCGGGCGGTGTTCGGATTCGATCTGGAGCCCTTCTGGACCCACGTTGCACGAGTACCGATGTACTCGCCGGTCTTCGGGCGGAGCTTCCGCAACCCGCCGCTCCGGAGCACGTCGTGGCACAACCTGTACTTCGCGGGCAACTACCGCACCTTCCCGACAATCGTGTCCACCGGAACGGCGTTGGGCTCCGGGGTCGAGACCGGCGGCGCCCTGATGGCGGACCTCGGCAGGCGCAGCGACCTGGTCGCCCGCATCGATGGCTTCCGCCTTGGATCCATGCCTCGTGCCTGACACTCTACGCCGTCCCCGGAGCCACCCGCGATGACCACCGCTGATCTCGTCTCACCCCGGGCACAGCCGCGCTGGCTGGCATTCGTCCGGGCCATTCGAGTGCACCAGTGGGTCAAGAACCTCCTGCTCTTCGTGCCCGTGATCCTTGATCACAAACTGTTCCACGGCGAGACCGTGGCGAAGGCCGGCATCGCATTCATCGCCTTCTGCTGCGCGGCGTCCGGAGGTTATGTCCTGAACGACATGCTGGACCTGGAGGCCGATCGCCGGCACGCCACCAAGCGCCATCGGCCGTTCGCCTCGGGCACGCTCCCGCTGGCCCTCGGCGTGGCACTCATCCCGCTGCTGATCATCACCGCGATCTGGATCGGCTGGGCGCTCCTGCCGCCAAAGTTTGTCGTCGCGCTGGTGCTCTACCTGGTGCTCACGACCGCCTATTCCATGTACCTCAAGCGTATCGCGGTGCTCGACGTGCTCCTGCTGGCCGGATTGTACACCCTTCGAGTGCTGGCCGGCGTCGCGGCCGCGCACGTGCGATTCTCCACCTGGCTGCTCGCGTTCTCGATGTTCCTGTTCCTGAGCCTCGCATTCCTCAAGCGCTATGCGGAGATCAGCGGGCTGGAGCCGGCAGCGGGGGATCAGGTTCGCCGCCGGGGTTATCTCCGCGGTGATCGCGAATGGCTGGGCTCGATGGGCAGCTCCAGCGGCTACCTCTCCGTGCTGGTGCTGGCGCTCTACATCAGCAGTGACCAGGTCGTGTCGCTCTACCGGACGCCGCTCTTGCTCTGGCTGGTCTGTCCCCTGCTGTTGCTCTGGATCGGCCGGATGTGGCTCCTGGCCTATCGGGGACAGATCAACGAGGACCCGATCGTGGCAACGGTGCGGGACCCTCTGAGCTACCTGTTGGGTGCCCTGGTCGGTGTCATCATGTACGCGGCCCTCTAACGGATGCGGGTCTACCGCTCCTGGGGCCGATATCCTCGGGCCAACCACGCCGGAGTGCTGCCGGTACTCTGGCGGGCCGAACCGCCTCCGCTGGATCGGGTGCCACAGACCGTTCTTCCCTTTGCCTGTGGGCGCAGCTACGGAGACAGCTGCCTCAACGACGGCGGGCTGCTCCTCGACACGGCGGGCCTCGATCGTCTCATCGCGTTCGACAAGGCCGCCGGCGTGCTGCGCTGTGAGGCGGGAGTCACCCTGGCCGATATCCTCGCGGTCATCGTGCCGCAGGGCTGGTTCCTGCCGGTGGTGCCCGGCACCCGCTGGGTGTCCGTGGGCGGGGCGATCGCGAACGACATTCATGGCAAGAATCACCACCGCGCGGGCACCTTCGGCGCCCACGTGCTCCGCCTCGAGCTCCTGCGCTCCAGTGGCGACCGACTGGTCTGCTCACCGGAGGAGCACCCGGAGCTCTTTCGGGCCACCATCGGCGGGCTTGGTCTCACCGGACTGATGCTTTGGGCCGAGATCCGGCTCAAGCGGATCCCCGGAGCGGGGATCGAACTGGAGCAGGTGCGGTTCGGCAACCTCGATGAATTTTTCGAACTCGCGGAGAGCGACCAGGAGCACGAATACACCGTGGCATGGGTGGATTGCCTGGCGCGTGGGCGGCGCCTGGGCCGGGGCATCTACATGCGCGGCGATCATGCCCGCTGGTCCGGTTCCGCGCCGTCTCCGCTGGCCGGCGCCCGGCTGCGGATCCCCTGCGACGCGCCTACCGGCCTGCTGAATCGCGCGACGCTCGGCGTCTTCAACGAGCTCTACTATCGCCGGCAGCTCCGCACCCGCATGCGGTCACTGGTTCCCTATACGCCCTTCTTCTTTCCCCTGGACGCCATTGCCGACTGGAGCCGGCTGTACGGGCCAGACGGCTTCCTGCAGTATCAGTGCGTCGTCCCCCTGGCGGGCGGACGGGTGATTCATGAGATCTTCGAGCGGATGACGGAGTCTGGTGAAGCCGCCTCGCTGGCGGTGCTCAAGCGCTTCGGAGACGTGCGCTCTCCCGGCCTGCTCTCCTTCCCTCGCCCCGGAATCACGCTGGCGGTGGACTTCGCCTTCCGCGGCCCGCGCACGCTCGCGCTGCTCGAGGAGCTCGACCAGGTGGTCCGAGAGGCCGGCGGCGCGGTCTACCCCGCGAAGGATGCGCGCATGAGCCCGGAGAGCTTCCGCCGCTTCTTTCCGGCATGGGAGCGGTTCGCCGTCCAGGTCGACCCCAGATTTTCTTCCTCCTTCTGGCGCCGTGTCCAGCTCTCCTGAGCGCGCCGTGCGCCGAGTCCTGATCATCGGCGCGACGTCGGCCATCGCCGGCGAAACCGCACGGGCATTCGCGGCGTACGGGGCTCGACTGTTCCTCACTGGACGCCACCCGGACCGCCTCGAGGCCGTGGCCGCCGATCTGCACGTGCGAGGGGCGGCACAGGTCGACACAGCCGTGCTCGAGGTGACCGATCTCGCCGCCCATGGCGGTGTGATCGAGGCTGCGTTCGCCGCCCTCGGTGGAGTGGACGTGGCATTGATCGCCCACGGCACCCTGCCCGACCAGCGGCGCTGCGAAGCGAGCGTCGCCGAGACACTGAGGGCGCTGGAGGTGAACTTTACCGCGACCGTCGCGCTGCTGACGCTGCTGGCCAATCGGCTCGAGGCCGACCGGCAGGGCTGCATCGCGGTGATCACTTCAGTGGCGGGAGATCGCGGCCGGCAGAGCAACTACGTCTATGGGGCCGCCAAGGGCGGCCTGGACCGGTTCCTCGAGGGGCTCCGCAACCGGCTCTTCCGCTCCGGAGTGTCCGTCCTCACGATCAAGCCCGGATTCGTGGACACGCCGATGACCGCCGGGGTGACGAAGAATGCGCTCTTCGCGAGCCCGCGGCGGGTCGGCCGCGCCATCCATCGCGCGATCGAGGCACGCCGCAGCGTGGTATACATTCCCTGGTTCTGGCGACCGATCATGTATCTCGTGACCGCGTTGCCCGAATCAATTTTCCAGCGACTCCGCCTGTAGGATGCTCATGTCTCTCTTTCGCATTACCTGCCTCCTGGGCTTCGCGCTCATCCCCGGTGCCGTTGCTGCCCGAGCCCAACAGAGCAGCCGCCCGGCTGCCGCGGGATCCCAGGTGGCTCAGGCGGTGGACACCGGAGTCTTTCGCGCCCACCTCGAGTTCCTGGCCGACGACGCGCTCGAGGGGCGGGCGCCCGGAACGCGGGGAGGGGTGATCGCCGCCAAATACATCGCAGCCCAGTTCAAGCGCATCGGTCTCGAGCCGGCGGGCGACAGTGGCAGCTACTTCCAGCGAGTGCCGATCATCGCGCTCACCCCACAGCCATCAATGGCGGTCGCGGGCGCCCAGGCAGCTCCCCTCACCTGGAAGCAGGACTTCGTCCTGTGGTCGATGAGGGATGACTCGCTGGTGCACCTTGACGCCGATCCGGTCTTCGTAGGGTACGGCATCGTGGCCCCGGAATACGGCTGGAACGACTACGCCGGAGTGGACGTCAAGGGCAAACTCGTCATCACCCTGACCAATGATCCCGGGCTGCGGGACTCGGCCATCTTCCGGGGCAAGATCCTCACCTATTACGGCCGATGGACGTATAAGATCGAGGAAGCTCGCCGCCACGGCGCGGCCGGAATCCTCATGATCCATACCACCGAAAGCGCCACCTACCCGTGGACCACCGTCGTCTCCAGCTGGTCCGGCCCCCAGGTTCGCCTGGAGACCGAGCCCAACTCGCTCCAGGTGGCCGGATGGCTGCAGCACGACGCCGCCGGCCGGCTCTTCAGCCAAGCCGGTCAGGACCTCGGCGCGCTGACCGAGCAGGCTTGGCACCAAGGCTTCAAGCCGGTGCCCCTGAAGCTCCAGCTCGACGCGTCGGTGCGCAGCACGATCCGCCGCTCCGAGACCGAGAACGTGATCGGGCGCCTGCCTGGTCGCGGACCGCTGGCCCATGAGGCGGTCCTCATCGGCGGGCATTACGACCACTTCGGCGTAGGCGCGCCGATCAACGGCGATTCGATTTACAACGGTGCGGAGGACAACGCGTCCGGCACCGCGGCGGTACTGGCGGCCGCCGAGGCCTTCGCCCGGAGCGGGGTCCGGCCCGGCCGCTCGATTCTCTTCATCGGGTTCGCGGCGGAAGAGTCGGGGCTTCTGGGATCCCAGGCCCTGGCCGCCAGTCCGCCGATCCCGCTGCGCGATATGGCGGCGATTCTCAATATGGATGTGATGAACCTGTACGGCCGTACTCGAGACTTCTCCGCTGTTGGCCTGGATCAGTCCTCATTGGGTCAGGCCATGGCTCGGGCCGCGGCCGCGGAAGGTCTTCACATCAGCACCAATCAGGATGCGCTGATCCAGGGGGCATACTTTCGTTCGGACCATTTTTCACTCGCCCGGGTCGGTGTGCCGGGAACCTCGATCGAACGTGGCACCGACTATGTGGGCCGCCCAGCCGGGTGGGGGAAGCAGCAGCAGGACGAGTACGTCGCCAAGCGCTACCACCAGCCGAGTGACAATATCCTTCCTTGGTTCACCGACGACGGCGTAGCCCAGCAGCTTCGCGTCATCGTCAGGACAGCGGTTGCAGTAGGGAACGCCTCTCATCAGCCCACCTGGAACCCGACCTCCGAGTTCCGCCATGCCGGGGAGCAGCGGACTGCTCATAAATGACATGCACTTAGCGGCTTTCACCGCATCCTCCTGAAAGGGCGAGCCGAGGCTGGAGAAGCGGGCTTACTTCTCTCTTGTCACACACTTAGGTAGATTTGCGGCCGTTTACGCCTGGCCCCCTTCCCCCAGGAGCGTTTCTGGAACTGCCTTCCCAGCACCGGATTCCGCTCACCTGGCTGCTGGAAAACGCCGGAGCATCAGTCCGGTACCGAACCTACGTCGAGCTAGCTCCGGCAGGCTACGCGCCTCCGGAGACCGTCGACGCCGCCCACCTGGCCATCAGCGAATCCAAGACTGCGCTCGCCGTGGTGAAGAAGCAGAAGGACAACGGAGTGTGGGGGGGCAATCTTCTGGGCCTGGCACCGTCGCCTGCCCAGGGAATCAAGGATGTCGGGACGATTCCGCAGTACCGTCGCCTGCTGCAGCTCGCCTGGCCCAGGTCGGGCCGGCCGTTCAAGCTCGCCGACCGGGTCCTGTTCCGGCTGCTCTCGCGGGACGAGGACCCTGCACTCCTCTTCGAGTTTCAGAAGACGGTAAAGTCAGACCCGGACGCCGAAGCCTGGGCGCGGGGTATCATGCGGGAAGCCGCCTCGGGCGCGCTGGCGGAGGCGGGCTACGCGGAGGATCCGCGGCTCCGCGGCGCGGGGCACAAGATCGCCAACGCCATCTCCCAGTTCCTCCGCAGTCCCCTGGCCGAGAAGCCGTTCATCAAATCGGGCAAGCAGATCGTGCTCCATCCCGAAGCCCACCCGCCGAGCTGGTACTCGGTCACCATGCTGGGCTCGATGCCCAACCTGCAGCGCGAGCGTGCCGGTTTCACCGAGCGCCTGGGACATTACTTGGCGCAGCCCGCACCGAACAAGTCGTTCGTCATTCAGGTCGGCAAGCGCACCGTCCGACCGCAGCACCTGCTGCTGGGCGACCCGATCGAGGCCGATGCCAAGGGTTTCCCCAAGGACCTGCCGCTGGCGCTGCACTATATCGAGCTTCTGGCCAGGATGGGGGCGCTCACCTGGGCGCCGGTCGCCACCAAGGTGCTGGCTCGCCTGCTCAAGGATTGTGACGAGACTGGAGTGTGGCGCCCCAAGAACCTGCGCTCGCAACCCAAGGCGTTGAACAAGATCACGTACCATTACTACCCCCTGACGGTTGACGACAAGACCACCGAGGGCCGCGAGCTGGACGTCACATTTCGGCTCGCGCTGATTGCCAAGCAACTGGGCTGGGGGCTGGATTACGCCTGAGCCGAAGTTCGAAGTGAGGCCCTTGCCGAGTTGGTCGTAGTCCGCAATACTACTTCATGCCGCGCATCAATCTCACGCATTTCGGGTTCACGCCAACCGAAAGCCTGGTGTACGAGGTCCTGCTCACCGGTGGGCCCGGGACCGGCTACGCCATCGCCCGCTCGGCAGGGCTCGCGCGAGCCAACGCGTACAGCGCGCTCGAGGGATTGGTCACCAAGGGCGCGGCGCGGGTCGATTCCGGCCGTCCCAAACGCTACCGGCCGGAATCGCCGACTGCTCTCCTCGCCCGGATTTCCACCGATCACGGCGTGGCAATGGACCAGCTGAGCAGCGACCTCGACGCGATCAGTGTCCCGAGCACCCCCACGCTGGTCGAGATCGAGTCTGGCCGGGCCGTCCTGCAGCTCATCACTCATGATGTCGCCCGGGCGACCGCCTCGGTGTCTCTTCTCGCTCCGCCTGACGCATACCCGATCCTCGCACCTGCGCTCCGCCGGCCCTTCTCCGCGGGGCTGCCGTTGACCCTCTGTGCCACCGGCCCGGTGGAGCTTGGCTTTGTCCCGGTGCGGGTGGTCTCGCAGGGCCGCGGTTGGCCCGGGATGCCGATCATCGCGGTCGTAGACGAGCGCAGCGCCATCCTTGCCTCCCGGAGCGGCGGGGACGTCCGCGGGCACTGGAGCACTGCCCCGGCGTTCGTGGCGGGTGCCCGCCTTGCCTTCGAGCGCTTCCTGGAATCATGACCGAGCCAATCGACCAGGCCTTCCTGGAGCTTCAGCGGGAATACCTCTCAGAGCTTCCCGATCGACTGGCGGAGATTCAGGCCGATATCGGGGCCTTCCGCGCAGGCTCGGGCGAGGCCGCCGGCTCGCTCAAGATGCGCTTTCACCGACTGGCGGGATCTGGCGGCTCCTACGGATTTCCCGAGATCAGCCAGATCGCGCGGGAGCAGGAGCAGTGGATTGCGACCGGACCGCGGAACCCTGACTCGGGTCGGCTAGACGAGGCCCTGGAGCAGCTGGCCGCGGCCCACCGCCGGCTGACCACAATGCTGGGCGGCTCGCAGGCGGAGCCGGCTCCGGAGCTCCGGGCCCGCCTGATCTTGCCTTCCAACCCACAACACGACCAGCTCGCCGAGGCACTCCGGCTGGAGGGCTTTCAGGTGTCTCCGGCCCAGGGTAATCAGAGCCCTGCGGCGCGGGGCGCGAAGCCCGTGGATCTCCTCGTGATCGGCATCGCCGCCGGAGAGGGGGACCCGTCCGCGCTGGCGTCGACCTGGACCAGTGGGTCCGGCAGGCGGCCCCGGGCCGTTGTGCTGATCGAGACGGTCAGAGCCGTCAACCGGCTGCGAGCAATCGCGGCCGGCGTCGACGCGGTCTTTCCGGTCGAGCGGATGGTGGAGGACCTTCCGCGCTATGCCCGCACGCTCGCCCGGAGCGGGCCTCCACCGCGGGTCGCATTGCTGGTCGAAAGCGACCCTGACCGGGCCTCGGCGGTGAGCGGCCAACTGGAGGAGGCCAACATTCGGGTGGTGCGATGCCACCTCGCTCAGTCGGTGCAGGAAATCGTAGAACGCGAGGTGCCGGACCTCCTGCTCCTCGCGGTACATCTGCCCGACGCCAGAGGCGACACCGTGGCTCGCATGCTCCGCCAGGATGCCCGGTTCCGGCTTCTGCCGATCCTTTTCCTCGGGCCCGGGACCGTCGAGGACCAGATCGCGGCGCTTCGGGCAGGGGCCGACGACTTCCTTCCCTTTCCCACCCCGCCGGCCCTGTTGCTGGAGACCATCGTCGTCCGGACCGAGCGGAGCCGGCGGCTCCGGGAAACCCTGCATCGCGACGACCTCACGGGGCTGCTCAATCAGGCCACTCTCCTGGCCGAGCTGGACCACGCCGTCGATCATGCCCGGCGGCACGGCGGCGTGCTGGCGTTCGTCGTCTTCGATCTGGACCGCTTTCACGAGGTGAACGAGCGCTTCGGCAGCCAGGTGGGCGATCAGGTCCTGCTCCACGTCGCCAACGTCTTCCGGTCCAACGTGCGCGCGAGCGACGTGATCGGCCGCTATGGCGGAGAGGAGTTCGCCATGGTGCTGCCGGGGGTTCACGCGGAGGGCGCCGCCGTGCTTGCCGCCAAGCTGCGCCGGGTGCTGGGCGAGCAGTCCGCCTCCACTGAGGAAGGCGTGATCATCCCGCTGCACGTGAGCGTCGGCTGGTCCTGCTTCCCCACACACGGAACCGCCGCGGGGGAGTTGACCCACGCGGCGGTCCGTGCACTGCAGAAAGACAAGAGCGAGAAGTAACCCGGCGTTGGTGCCGGAACCCCGCGCTAATGCCGGAAGCCACCCGACAGCGGCATCACGTCGCGCGGGTTCTTCTCGTCGCCGAACAGCAGGCGACCTTCGCGGAAGGTGGCGCCCCGGAGGGTGAACGCCAGGACCTCGCCCAGCTCCTGCACCAGGAACACCTCGACCTTGTCGCGTACCTCCTTGGGCAGATCCTCGAGATCGGGCTCATTCTCCTTGGGCAGAATGATCCTGGTGATCCCCGCCCGGACGGCGCCGAGCACTTTCTCCTTCACGCCCCCGATCGGGAGTACGCGACCGCGCAGGGTGATCTCGCCCGTCATGGCGATGTCGTGGCGCACCGGCCGGCCGGACAGCGCCGACACCACCGCGGAGGCCATCGTCTCGCCGGCCGAGGGTCCATCCTTGGGAATGGCTCCTGCCGGCACGTGGATGTGGATGTCCCGATCGAACATCTCATCCTGGATCTGCAGCGCGGCCGCGTGCGACCGTGCGTAGGTCCAGGCCGCCCTGGCCGACTCCTTCATCACGTCGCCCAGCTGGCCGGTGAGCACCAGCTCGCCCTTGCCGCGCATGGTCGAGGCCTCGACGAACATGATATCGCCGCCGGTGGGGGTGTAGTACATCCCCGTCGCCACACCAACCTCGTCCTCGCGGGCCATCTTTTCGGGATGGACCTTCGGGCGGCCGAGCAGGTCGTCCACCATCTCCCGATCGATGGTGACCTGTTCCGTCTCGTGCGCCGCGATCTTGCGGGCCACCTTGCGGGCCAGCCGGCCGATCTCCCGCTCCAGCTGGCGAACGCCGGATTCACGGGTGTAGCTGGTGATGACCTCCGACAGGGCCTCGTCGGTGATGGCCAGCTGCTCGGGGCTCACGCCGTTCTCGGTGAACTGGCGGGGAATCAGGTATTTCCGCGCGATCTCCCGCTTCTCCCGCTCGGTATAGCCGGCGAAGTCGACGACCTCCATCCGGTCGAGCAGCGGGCTCGGGATGTTCTGGATGAAGTTCGCCGTGGCGATGAAGAGGACCTCGCTGAGGTCGAACGGCACGCCAAGATAGTGGTCCACGAAGCTGTCGTTCTGGGCCGGGTCGAGCACCTCGAGCAGCGCGCTCGCCGGATCTCCTTGGAACGAGATGCCCAGCTTGTCGACCTCATCGAGCAGGAAGACCGGGTTCTTGGTCCCCGCCTGCTTCATCCCCTGGACGATCCGGCCAGGCATGGCGCCGACGTAGGTGCGCCGGTGCCCGCGGATGTCCGCCTCGTCCCGCGCGCCGCCCAGGGAGATGCGGACGTACTTCCGTCCCATCGCCCGGGCGATCGACTTGGCCACGGAGGTCTTGCCGACGCCCGGAGGGCCCACGAACAGCAGGATGGGTCCCTT
The DNA here is from genome assembly GCA_045803515.1 of Gemmatimonadales bacterium. Lineage (GTDB taxonomy): Bacteria > Gemmatimonadota > Gemmatimonadetes > Gemmatimonadales > GWC2-71-9 > CAVVWJ01. The sequence goes on along the minus strand of JBJMOX010000373.1, from coordinate 2,830 downwards.
GGCCCGATCGTCCGGATTCCCCGCGACGTTGGGGGCCGGCACGGTGGCGGTGGCGACGGGAACGTCGGTGGTCTCACCGGCCGCCACCGCCTCCGCCTTCTGGTCGGCCTGTCCGTCACCGTCCCTGGCGCGTTCCACGGCTTCCTGCTGCATCCGGAGCTGCCGCACGGCAAGGAACTCGAGCACCCGATCCTTGACATCGCCCAGCGCATAGTGGTCCTCGTCGAGGATCCTCTGGGCCTCGTGCAGCTCGAGATGCTCCTTGCTCCGAATGTTCCAGGGCAGCTCGGCGATATTCTCCAGGAAGGTCCGGATGACCTGCGACTCCATCGACTCCCGCCCGATCCGGCTCAGCCGGCCGAGCTCACGGTCGACCTCCTTCCGCGCCTCGGGAGGCAGCTCGAGTGCTTCGAGGCTCTCCCGCAGCTCCTGGAGGTCGTCCCGCTCGTCTCCCTCACCCAGCTCCCGCTGGATGGTCTTGAGCTGCTCGCGGAGGAACATCTCCCGCTGCCGCTCACCCAGCTCCTCCTGTACCTGGGACTTGATGTCCTCCTGCGCGTCGAGCACTCCGATCTGGCGCTGCACGTGCACCAGCACCCGCCGGAGCCGCTCCTCGACGCTGAGCGTCTCCAGTAGCATCTGGCGTTGCGCAGGGGTGATGTCGATGTATCCGGCGACCAAGTCGGCGAACTTCCCGGCCTCATTGACGCCGGCGAGGACCTGCTGGACCACCTCGTCGGGCAGGCCCGACTTCTGCCCCAGCTCGGCCGCGCGGGCCCGCGCCTCCCGGTGCAGAGCCACGAACGCCGGATCCTCGGGACTCAACGGCAGCATCTCCTCGGCCTCGCGGACGATCGACTGGAGATACCCTTCCTTGTCGCTGTAGTGAATGGCGATACCGCGCCGCTCGCCATGGAGAAGCAGCTGCATCCCGGAGAGGCCCCGCTGAAGCTGCCCGATGCGGGCGATGGTTCCGATGGTATAGAGCACTTCCGGGGTGACGCTCTCGACGTTCTGTCGCTGGGAAACGGCGAACACCAGGCGATCGGGTGTGGCCAGGGCGGCCTCGATCGCGCGAAGGGTGGCGGGGCGGCCGGCCCCGATCGGTGCGGTCACGCCCGGGAAGAGCACGACCTCGCGGAGGGGCAGGACAGGCAATGTCAGTCGTTCGGCCATATTCGAAACTACTCCTTAACAGTTCCCGTTCATCAGGGAAGATGGTGCCGACATGAAATCGCGCTGTGTCTTGCACCGTCCGTGCCACACAGGCCCTTTTGCCGACGTTACTTCACAACAACTTACGAACTCGGCTGAGTTCCCGCTCGCGCAACTGGCAGGAGCCGCCGTCGCGAGTGTCGGAATCCCGAGTAATTCACTGCCAATTTGACCACCGAGGCCTGAGCGGGAGTGCCTTCGGTTGCCGCGGGGAGGGCGCGCGTACAGATTGTCTGCCATGCTTGGCAGCACCAGCGATGCCCCGTTCAGCGCCTTCCACTCCATTCCCGCACCGCAGAGGTGGCACCGCGCATGACCGACTCGGCCGATAAGCCTCTTCCCGCCCGCCTCAGCGAGGCGCTGGGAGATGCTTACACGATCGAGGGCGAGGTCGGCCGGGGTGGCATGGGCGTGGTCTATCGGGCACGCGACGAGCGGCTGCAACGCCGGGTCGCCATCAAGGTGCTGCCGCCCGAGCTCGCCTTCCAGCGGGATATCCGGGAGCGCTTCACCCGAGAGGCCCAGACGGCGGCCCGGCTGTCGCATCCGCACATCGTTCCGATCCATTCGGTCGGTGAGGGGGGCGGGCTGGTGTATTTCGTCATGGGGTACGTGGACGGGGAATCGGTCGCCGCCCGGATCCGGCGGCGCGGCCGCCTTCCGGTGGACGAGGCGCGGCGGATCATGAAGGAAGCGGCGGACGCCCTCAGCGCCGCCCATGCTCTCTCGATCATCCATCGCGATATCAAGCCGGACAACATCCTGCTGGAAGGCACTCGCGGGCGGGTCATGGTCACCGATTTCGGCATCGCCAAGGCGTTGTCCTCCACCTCCAGCGCGACCCTTACGGGCGCGGGCGTCGCTATCGGCACCCCGGCCTTCATGAGCCCGGAGCAGGCCGCCGGCGAGCGCGACATCGACGGCCGCTCCGACCTCTACAGCCTCGGCATCGTGACCTACCAGATGCTCACCGGCGAGCTGCCGTTCAACGCTCCGACGGTGGCCGGCATCCTGATGAAGCAGATTACCGAGCCCGCCCCCGACCTTCGCGCCAAGCGTGGCGATGCCCCCGAGGACCTTGCGCTGGCGGTCTCGCGCTGCCTGGAGAAGGATCCGGAGAACCGCTGGCCCAGTGCCGACGCGCTTCGGCGCGCTCTGGAGAGCCGCACCGTCTCCGGCTACCGGCCTACCGGCACCGGCTGGAAGTCACGCCCGGTGGAGGGTCAACGGCCGGGCTCGGCACCGGCCGCGGAGCGGCCGCGGAGCGGCTTCGAGAGCAGACCCCTGGGCGGGGGGAGACCGCTGCCCGCTCCGCGAGGGCCCGGGTCGGCCGACGCGCGGCGGCGCGACTACCGGCCCCGGCGGGATCGCTCCGACGAGCTCCCGGTGCCCGACACCGGCGAGCCACGGATCGTGCAGAAAGTACGCGGCCAGTTCGCCAGCTGGGCGGCCGTTTCGCTCGGATGTATGGGCATCAACATCGCCACCGGCATCGATCATCCGTGGTTCCTGTTTCCCACCTTCGGCATGGGACTCGGTCTGTTGCGCAACTATGCTCAGCTCTGGCAGGCGGGCTACAGCTGGCGCGACGTCCTGAGCCGGCCGCCGGCCCCGG
>JBJMOX010000372.1:0-4066 GCA_045803515.1 Gemmatimonadales bacterium | reverse complement strand
GCCCCGGCGCCCATGGTCGATCTCGTTTTCGACGCGGATTGCCCAAACGTCGATGATGCGCGGGCGCTGCTGCGCACCGCGCTGATTGCGGCCGGCCTTCCGCCAGAGTGGCGAGAGTGGGAGCGCGATGACGCCGATACGCCGACTCCGCTCCAGGGGCTTGGTTCGCCCACCATCCTGGTAAACGCGACGGACGTGAGTGGCGTCGACGAGAAAGACGACGGCGCCGAGCGCGCCAACTGCTGCCGCGTGTACAATACGGATGGTCGCCTGCGCGGGGTGCCAGCGCTGCAGGAAGTCGCAGACGCGCTATTGCGCGCGGGATCAGGAACCTGAGGCCATGGCCCAGTTCGATCTTGTGGTCCTGGGCACCGGCGCCGCGGGCTCGGCCGTGGCCCATCGGTGCCGCCGGGCAGGTTGGCGCGTCGCGGTGGTCGATGACCAACCGTATGGCGGGACCTGTGCGCTCCGCGGATGCGACCCGAAGAAGGTGCTGGTCGGCGCGGCCGAACTGGTGGACTGGCAGCGGCGGATGTCGGGGCACGGCGTCGTCGGCGACGCGCAGCTCGACTGGCGGGCGCTCATACGCTTCAAGCGCACGTTCACCGATCCGGTGCCGGCGAGGGTAAAGGCCGCATTCGGGGACGCAGGCATCGCGGCGCATCACCGGCGCGCGAGATTCGTGGCCGAACACCAGCTCGTTGTCGGGGATGAGATGCTCGACGCCGAGCACGTCGCCATTGCCACCGGTGCCAGGCCCGCACCGCTCGGTATCCCGGGCGAAGAGCATGTGCGTACCAGCACGGACTTCCTTGAATTGGACGAGCTGCCGCGGCGCATTGTGTTCATCGGCGCCGGCTACGTCTCGTTCGAGTTCGCGCACATCGCGCAACGCGCCGGGGCCTCGACGGTCGTCATCGGGCGGGACGCGCCGCTCGCGCACTTTGACCAGGACATCGTGGCATGTCTGGTCGAGCACAGTCGCAGTCTGGGCATCGATCTGCGTCTCCAGACGACCGCCATAGCGGTCGGGCGAACCGGTGATGCCTTTCACGTGAGGGTCGACACGCCGCACGGGAGCGAGGTGCTCGAGGCTGATCTGGTCGTGCATGGGGCCGGCCGCGTGCCAAACACCGGCACACTCGACCTCGCGGCCGGCCGCGTGATCACGGACCGGCGCGGCGCCGTCGTCGTCAACGAGTTCCTTCAGAGCGTCTCCAATCCGCGGGTCTACGCCGCGGGCGATGTCGCGTTCCCTGCAGGCTCGATGCCGCTCACCCCTGTCGGATCGCACGAGGGCTTGGTCGTCGCGTCCAACCTGCTTCGCGGCAACAGGGCGAAGCCGAACTATCGGGGCACGCCAACAGTCGTGTTCACCGTCCCGCCGCTCGCGAGCGTCGGACCCACCGAGGCCGACGCACGAGCCGAAGGACTTCCGATACGTGTCAAAGTGCAGGACACGGGAAGCTGGTATTCGAACCGACGGCTCCGCGAGCCGGCTGGGATCTTCAAGACGATCGTAGAGGACGGAACTGATCGCGTGCTCGGCGCCCATGTCTTCGGTCCGCAGGCCGAAGAGATGATCAACATCTTCGGCCTCGCGGTCCGGCACGGGCTCACGGCGACCTCACTCAGGCACACGATCTACGCGTACCCGACCCGGGGCTCGGACGTGCCGTACATGATCTGATCCTCGCCGCGTTCTGGACCTTCCCGAACGGCGACGTGAACCTCACCGGTGGATCCCAACCGCAGCGCGTGTCGGTCGCCCGGATTACGCCGGGATTCTTCGAGGTGCGCAGCGTGCCGCCGCTCTGTGAGCGCACTTTCCAGCAGGAAGAGACCTTGCGGGGCGCGCTTCACCGGAGCTGCTGGCTTGCTGGATCGCCTCGACCTTCGTGCTGGTGCTGAACTGGTGGGTGGAGAGCGACAGTCCGCTTCCCGCGCGCGAAGCAGAGAGTCTGCTCCCCGGGCTCATCGAGCCGGCGCTTGCCGAGGCGCTGGGCTAGCGCCAGGGAAGGCGGCACGGGCGCCCGATTCTCACCCGAACGACGGCTTGTCGGTCTAGCGGGTATACACACCGACCTGCCAGAAGAACGTCCGCGCTTGGAAAGCCGGCCTGAACCCATGGGTGCGAAGGATCGACTCCATGGATACCGGCGGATGGACAAAGACACGGAAGTTCGTCCGGCGAACTCGCCGGAGGGTATTCTGCAGCCCGACCACAGCGCGCACCCCGAACCAATCGCGCAGATAGCTGTAGGCAAAGAGCTGCCGGGCCTTCACCAACGAGAGCTGGAGGACTTGCTCATAATCCGCAGCAAACCACCCGGTCGAGGGTAACGATGTCCGCCTTGGGTACGGCGGCCGGCCAGACGGATATCGGCGCGGATGAACTCGACTCGCCCAGTGTGGCCTCTCCGCCGGGCTTCCTCCTTCGCTGCGCGGAGGAAGGCAGTCGAGGGTTCCACCACGCAGGCCCGCGCCACGCCTGAATCCAGGAGTTCGTGGTTGGAGCGTGCCGATGCCCCCGCCGATATCGAGGAGGGTAGGGTCTGGCGGCAGGTGCGCTCGCAAACCTCGAAGGAGCAGTCGCTTGCCTGATTAACGAAGGGCATTCGCCCTCGGTCGCCTACCCGCGAGCCTTGCTTTTGGAATGGCGCCCTGAATCCGGAGGCGCGATGGTGACGATGTCCTGGACGAGGACCTGACGGTCCATTCAGAGCCCGCCGCGCTCGAGCAGCCGGCTCATGGTGTACAGGATCAGCCCCACCAGCCCGCCGACCAGCGTGCCGTTGATGCGGATGAACTGGAGGTCCCGCCCGATCTGCAGCTCGATCCGCCGGGAGGTCTCGTCGGGATCCCATCGGCTCACGGTCTGCGCGATCAGCTGGCCGACCTCGTGCCGGTGCTGCTCCACCACCCCGAGCACGGCCTCGATGATCCAGCCGTCGATCTTCACCAGGAGCGCCTCATCCTCCAGCGCCGCCTGGGCCAGCGCGCTCAGCGCGCGGGCCAGCCCGCCGGGTGCGCCGTCGGTCGGGGCCTCGACCTGCCGCTCGATGCCCCGCTTCAGCTCTTCCCAGAGCGTGGCGCTCAGATCCCGGCTGGTGGGGCTATCGAAGAGCTGCAGCTTGATCGACTCGGCGCGCGCCCGGACTGCGGGAGACTCCTGCAGCTGGACGATCCAGTCCAGCAGCAGGTCGTCGAACTGGTGCCGTAGGGGATGGTCGGAATCTTCGGCCACCTCGCGAAGGGTGTGATCGATTGCCGCGACGACCTTTTCATGCACCCGGTTGTCGACGAAATCCGGCACCCACCAGGGGCTCTCCTCCCGGATCCGCTGGCGGATCAGCTCGGCGTTCGCCGTCACCAGCCCGCCGACGCCGCGGATCATCCGGTCGAGGAGCTGCTGGTGCCGGTCGTCGGCCGTGAGCAGCTCCAGACCTTTGGCCAGCACCGGCGCGATTGGCCGGCGACGGATCGGCTCGATGACGCTGCGGTCGAGGAAGGCATGGACGTCCTCGTCCCGGACCACGGCGCTGGCACTCTGCAGCGCGCCGACCGCATGCCGGGCCACCGCCTGGCCATGCTCCGGGCTGCTCAACCACTCGGCGCCGCGCCTGCTCAACTGCGCGGCCCGGAGCTTGGCACCCAGCACCTCGTGGGAGAGAAAGTTGTTCTGCACGAAGTTCCCCAGGCTCCGGCCGATGCGGTCCTTTCGCCGGGGGATGATGGCGGTGTGGGGAATGGGGATGTCGAGCGGATGGCGAAAGAGCGCCGTGATGGCGAACCAGTCGGCCACACCGCCGACCATCGCCGCCTCGGCGGTGGCGCGGACATAGCCCACCCACGGGTGGGCCGTCTCCAGCAGCCGGGCGACCAGGAACACTGCCGTCATTACCACCAGCAACCCGGTGGCCCGGCGCTTCATCTGGTCCAGCCGCTGCCGCTTGGTCTCCGCGTCGGCGACCGGGGGAATGCGGGCGAGCTCTTCGAGCTGATCCATGGGGGGAAGTTAGTGCGGACGGGCGGGAAGGGCGGGAAGGACGGGAAGGTTCGCGGG
>JBJMOX010000371.1:0-16981 GCA_045803515.1 Gemmatimonadales bacterium | reverse complement strand
GTCGGAGCGCACAGGGCCAGAAGTGCAGGCGCGTGCGCGATGAGCCCGCCGATGTAGTGCCGGGCGGTCTCCGAGATCAGGGCGTAGCCATTGGCGTCGAAGAACAGCGGCTGGTCGCCCTTCCAGAGCGACTGGTGACAGTGCATGCCGGAGCCGTTGTCGCCGAACAGCGGCTTGGGCATGAAGGTGGCCGTGTACCCCAACTTGTGACAGACGTTCTTGACCACGTACTTGTAGACCATCATCCGGTCGGCGGTCTGCACCAGGGGGCCGAAGCGGATGTCGATCTCCGCCTGCCCCGCCGTCCCCACCTCGTGGTGTTGCACCTCGACCGGCACGCCGGCCTCGATCAGCGCCAGCATGATCTTGGAGCGGACGTCCTGCAGCCGATCGACCGGCGGCACCGGGAAGTAGCCTTCCTTGTGCCGAGGACGGTGGCCCAGGTTGGGCGTGCCGCCGTTCCGGCCCGAGTTCCAGATCCCCTCCTCCGCGTCGATGTGGTAGTACCCCTCGAAGGCGTTCTGGTCGAACCGCACCGAGTTGAAGATGAAGAACTCGGCCTCCGGTCCCCAGTACGAGGCGGTCGCGATGCCGGTGGTGCGGAGGTACTCCTCGGCCTTGAAGGCGATGAAGCGCGGATCCCGGGAGTACGGCTCCAGGGTGACCGGATCGTAGATGTCGCAGGTGAGCGAGAGCGTCGGCACCTCGAGCACCGGGTCCACGAACGCGGTCGAAACGTCCGGGAGCAGCAGCATGTCGCTCTCGTTGATCGCCTGGAAGCCGCGAATGGAGGAGCCGTCGAAGCCCAGCCCCTCGCGGATCATGTCCTCGTCCAGCGTGGCGGCGGGGACGGAGAAGTGCTGCCAGGTGCCCGGGAGGTCGCAGAACTTCACGTCCACCACCTGGACCTTCCGCTGCTTGATGAGGTCGAGGAGCTGGCGAACTTCGCTGCTCTGGGTGGTGCGACCGGGGGCTTTGGCTCGGGCGGTGGTGGCCATGGCGATCTCGCACGGGTCAGGGTGGGGGTCGAAGCCGCCGGCCTCTCGGGAGCCGGGCGACTCGGGGAGTATACGGGCGGGTTGCTGTAGTGTCAAGTGAAATCTGCAACATATGCATGGTTGAGCGCACACTCATACCAGGAGGCGGCAAAATTCGCCTAAGTGTAAGGGCTTTTGAGCTGAAGCTGCGTGATCCTGCAGTCATCTCAATGATCGATTCGGCAGGGCCTCGGGGCTCCCGGTGCGTGCCGGCGTCCGCTGATGTTGATTACCCATGATGACCGGCGCCTACTCGCGGAGGCCCATGCCGTTTCTGGTCTGCTCGTCCTGCCATGCCCCATTGCCGGATGGGGTTGCCCATTGCGCCCGGTGTGGCCCCGGGAGCCTGGCGTTGCTCCGGAGCGAGGACCTGCCCCCGCTCACCCGGCCGGCCGAGCCCGATGCCCGCGACCGGCTGGCCCGTGCGCTGGGTGCGCAATACCGGGTGGTCCGGCTGATCGGGCGCGGAGGCTTCGCCGAGGTGCACGAGGTGATCGACCTCGAGCTCCAGCGGCGACTCGCGGTCAAGGTCCTCCGCCCCGACCTCCCCTGGACCCCGGCGATGCTCGCGCGCTTCAAGCAGGAAGCGCGAGCGATCGCGCGATTGAGTCATCCGCACACCCTGCCGATCCACTTCGTGCGGGAAGCCGAAGGGCTGGTGTTCTACGCGATGCCCTTTCTCGAGGGTCGTTCCCTGGCGGATCTGCTGCGGGTGGAGGGGCCGCTGCCGGTCTCCCGCGCGCTGGCCATCGCGGGACCGATTCTGGAGACGCTGCACCACGCGCATCAGCATGGTCTGGTGCACCGGGACGTCAAGCCGGACAACATCCTGATCGAGAACGCCACGGGGCGGCCCCTGCTGGTCGACTTCGGGATCGTGAAGTACCTGGATGGCGCGGCCCACCACACGCAAACCGGATTCATCGTCGGCACGCCGCTGTACATGAGCCCGGAGCAGGCGCTCGGGCGCCACGACGTCGATGCCCGGGCGGATGTGTACGGGATGGGCGTGGTGCTCTACCACATGCTCACCGGCGCGCCGCCGTTCACCGGGGAGGACTCGCAGGAGATCGTGAGCCGCCATCTGAGCGAGCCGGTGCCGGTCGAGACGCTCTCCCACGATCGAATCCCGCCCTGGCTCTCTCGCATCGTGCTCCGCTGCCTCGCCAAGCGTCCCGAGGACCGTTATCCCACCGCCCACGCGCTGCTCGACGCACTGCGGGATGGCCCGGGGGCCGCGGCCCGCACCAACACCGAGCCACTCGCCGCGGCTGAAGTCCCCGTGGCGGCACCGCCCCGGCAGGGACGGGGCCGCCTGTGGCTCGCGGCCGGAAGTCTTGCCGCCGCGGCGGTGGGCGTGCTCTCGCTCGTCCCGAAAAAGGGCCCGCTGGTCTCCCCGGCGGAGCTGGCTCCCGCCTCGGCTCCGCTTCCGTCTGCTCCTCTGGCCGCGCTGGTGGTGGAGAACCGATTGGTGCAGCCGATTGCCTTGACGCTGGGAGACAGCGACTTCACGATCTCGCCCGCGGACAGTGTCAGGGTGTCGCTGAGAGCCGGGCAGCAGGTAGAGGCGCACTGGGCGATGGTTCGTCCCGATGCCCAAGGGCAGATGCTCGGCACGGAGCTGGAGGGAAGCATTCTCGTCGACACCGCCCGGGGAGAGCTGCGGCGGGTGGTGAGCGCCGGGACCGGCGGCCGCCTCTGGTTCACGCCCATCGTCGTGAACGCCACTCCCCGGGCGCTTCGCGTCTCCGTCATGAGCGGGGACGATAGTGCCGACTGTCACTGCCGCGTCGCCCCGGGTGATTCTCTCCGGCTGGGTTACTATCCGCTCGGCAGCGGAAGCGCGGTCAGGGTGACCGACAGGGCCGGGCGCACCGCACGCTTCCAGGCGCTCACCTTGCCCGCCGACCGGGCCACCGGCGCCATCCCCATTCGGGTCACGGCCGCCACTCTCCGGATCGCCTCGACGCCGCGGGGGACGGTTCGGCGGCGCCCCTCGGCGCCTCCCAATCCGCTCAAGTCGTTCCTCCCCGTTCGCTGATCTGCCCGCGCCCGCCGGCCGCGGGATCGAAGAAGGAGATCGTGTGACCCTCGCCGATCGAGACACCGCGCCGCCAGGAGCTCTCCCGAGCCCCCGGATCGTCCCCCTTCTCGCGTTGCTGCTCCTGCTGGTGCTCGCCGTCGGTGGCGGGGTCCTGCTGCTGCTGCGACCGAAGCTCGATTTCACCAACCGGCTCGCGGCTCCCGTCCGGCTGGGCGCCGGCGCCGGCGGATCCAGGAGCGTCGCGCCGGGCGAGACCGTGCGTCTCACGATCCCCCGCGGCCACACGCTGGTGGCCGAGTGGGAGCTGGTCCGCCCACTCAGCGCGGACGGCGCACCGATGGGAGAAGCCGTGAAGAGCGCCGCCGTGCTCCAGGAGCCGCGCGGGGTGATCCGGGTCGCCGCTACCAGCCAGGCCGGTGACGGCGACTACTTCGCGCCGCTGATCACCAACGCCAGCAGCCAGGCGCTCCGGGTGACGGTCAACGCGGGGCTCCGCGGGGCGGTCGATTGCGGGTGTGCCGTGCGGCCGGGAACGCGGCGGGTCTTCATCGGGTACTATCGGCTGTTCCGGAACAGCACGGTGCGGGTGACGGGTGCCGGTGGAGTCACGGCCGCCTTTGTGGACCTGGGCCCGCGGGTGACTGCGGTCGACGGTACCGTAGGCCTGCGCTTCGACGACCGGGACCTGCGGAAGCCGTGACGCCTCGCGCGAACCTCATTCCTCCCGCGGCCGCCGCTTCGCGCGGAGGGTGTTCCCCCGCGACACCGCCCCGAAGCCGAACTTCTCGCGCACTTGGTCCACGGCAGTGGAGAGATCGCGCTGGCGCCGCCGTTCGTCGCTCTCGAACAGGTCGGCCTCCGCGGCCACCCCGAGGCTGGTGGCGGCGATGCCAATGAGCCGCACGCCGCGATTGCGCCGGCGCACGTCGCCGAACGCCTCGCGAAAGAGCGCTCGGGCCGTGCCGAAGAGCTCGGCATCGAGGTCCGTGGCCTCGGGCAGCGTCCGCCGGCGAGTGACCGTGTAGAAGTCGTCGTGCCGCAGTTTGAGGCTCACCGTCCGCGCCACCAGCCCCTCGTCCCTCAACTGCCCGGCCACCCGGGCGGTGAGGGCCGCGAGAGTAGACTCGAGGACATCGGGATCGCGCAGGTCGCGCGAGAGGGTGGTCTCCCGGCTCACCGACTTGGGTAGACGCCCCGCACTGAGCGTGCTGCCACCGTATCCGTGAGCCCGCAGCTTGAGCACCCGGGCATCGCCCCCGATCAGCTGTTCCAGCGCAGTCTCCTCCATCCGCTGTATCTGCCAGACATCCGTCAGCCCGAGCTCGATCCACCGCTCGGCCGTCTTGGGGCCCACCCCCGGCAGCGCCCTGAGCGGCAAGCCGGCGAGAAAGCCTTCCTCCCATCCAGCGCGCACTTCCATCAGTCCACGCGGCTTGGCGAAGTCCGAGGCGAGCTTGGCGATCATGCGATTGGGCCCGATCCCGATACTCGTGGCGAGCCCGGTGTCCCGACGCACCTCGTCGCGCAGCGCCTCGGCCACCGGCAGGAGAGACACCGGGTAGAGGCGATCGGTGCCGGCGAAGTCGAGGTACGCCTCGTCCAGCGAGGCCATGACCACCGTCGGGGAAAACCGCTCGAGGACTGTCCGGACCGCCCGCGACGCGGTGCGGTACTGCGGAAAGGAGCCCTGGAAGAAGGTGGCCTGGGGGCAGAGCCGTACCGCCTCGCCGATCGGCATGCCGGCGTGGATCCCGAAGCGCCGGGCCCCGTACGAGGCCGACTGCACCACACTCCGCTGGTCCCGCCGGCCGCCGACCACGAGCAGGTCGAGCTCGCGCAGCTCGGGGTAGTTCTGCCGGCAGACCTCCACGAAGAAGGCGTCGAGATCCACGTGCATGATCCGGGCGGCCATGCTGGTCTCGAGTCAGACGAGGTGGATCGCCGTGGCCTTGAACGCCACCATCACCCGCAGCCCCGGCCGGAGCGCCATCTCCTCCGCCGAGGCAGTGGTCACCGAAGCGATCAGCGGCCGGCCGACGTCCAGGTGCACCATCGTCACCGGGCCCTCGCGCTCCAGGCGCACGACGTGGCCATCCATCTGGTTCCTGGCCGACCCGGGCAGGCGGGTGAGGCTGAGGACGATGTCCTCCGGCCGGATCACCGCGTGCACCGGTCCTTCCCGTTCCGCGACGACGTCCAGCGTCAGGCCGCCCCCGGTGAAGCGCGCGCGGAAGGCGTCGGTTCCTTCGCCGGCGTCATGGCGCCCGACGGTGCCGGCGATCACGTTGCCGCTCCCCACGAAGCGGGCGACGAAGGCGGAGTTGGGATAGCGGAACACCTCCTCCGGCGTTCCCCGTTGCGCGATGCGGCCCTCCGCGAGCACGGCCACCAGATCGCCCAGCCGGAGCGCCTCGCTGAAATCGTGGGTCACCTGGAGCGTGGTGATCCCTTCCCGCTCGTGCAGCGCGCGTAGCTCCCGCCGGAGCACCTGCCGGGTCGAGGGATCGACCGCGGCGAACGGCTCGTCGAGCAGCAGGGTCGAGGGCCGGGGTGCGAGCGCGCGCGCCAGCGCCACCCGCTGCTGCTCGCCGCCGCTCAGCCCGCGAACCGTCCGGTCGAGCAGCGGGCCGATCGCGAGCATCTCGGCCAGCTCTTCCACCCGCGCGCCGCTTCCGTTCCGGCGGGTGATACCGTAGCCGATATTCTCCCGCACGCTCAGATGGGGAAAGAGATGGTACTGCTGGTAGACGAACCCCAGGCCTCGGCGCTCGGGCGGGAGGTGCGTCACGTCACGCCCATTGATGATGACCCGGCCTCCGCGCAGCGGCGCATGGCCCGCGATCGCCTCCAGCAGTGTCGTCTTCCCTGAGCCGGTCGGCCCGATGATGAGGGCGTACCCGCCGGTCGCCACCTCGAGTGAGACGTCGCGGAGGTCGAAGCTCCCGACCCGGACCTGCAACCCTTCCAGCCGGATCATCAGCTCGTGGCGGGCTGCAGGACGCGCACCAGGGCGAACACCAGGAGCGCTACGAGAAGGAGAATGATCGCCGCGGGGACCGCGGCTGGCAGGCCGAAAGCGGTGAACCGGTCGTAGATGTAGATGCTGGTCACCTTCGGGTTGTAGGTCAGGATGACGATCGAGCCGAACTCGCTCACGCTCCTCGCCCAGGCGAGGATCGATCCGGCCACGATGCCCCGGCCGGCCAGCGGCAGGGTCACCCGGCGGAAGGCCTGCCATCCCGTGTCTCCCAGCGTGCGCGCCACCCGCTCGAGCTGCGGGTCGACGTTGCGGAACGCCTCCCGCGCGCCGCTCACCAGGATCGGGGCCGAGACGAAGAGCATGGCCGCGACGATGCCCGGCACGTGGCTCACGAACTCGAGCCCGACGGCCCCGAAAGCGCGTCCGACCGGCGAATGCCGGCCCAGAAAGAGCAGCAGCGCGATGCCGGCCACCGGATGGGGGATCACCACCGGCAGCTCGACGAGGCCCTGCACCACAGAGCGCCCTCGGAACCGGTGACGGGCCAGCAGGTACGCCAGCGGCACGCCCAGCACCGCTCCGGTCAGTGTCGCCACAGTCGCCGTCCCTACCGTGAGGAGGATCGATGCCCGGAGCTCCGGGTCCCCCAGGGCCTGGCCCAGGCTGGCCGGGGACGCCATCAGCAGCAGGCGCAGGAGCGGCCCCACGACGAATAAAATGAGCACGGCGCCGAGTAGGGCCACCAGAAGCCGGGGCAAACGGGGGTGGATGAGCATCGGTCCCCTTCGCATCGGAAGTGCAAGAATTGGCAGGGGTTAGCCAGCTACCGCCGGAGCGACCGTTGTGTCAACTTGAGGAGGCTCGCCCGCTGCTTCCCTGAAGATGGAGGATAAGTATGACCCGCACGTCAGTCGCGCTCCTGGCCGGGGCCGCGCTCGCCGTCGCCGCCTGCTCCGACAATCCCAGTCAGCCGGAGGCGCCGGCGGCCGCTGCCGCGTTCGCGACGGCCCGAGCGGCCGGTCTGGAGCAGGTGGTTCCCGGCGAAGTCATCGTCAGACTCAAGGCCGGCGTGACAGCCGAAGCGGTGGCTCGAGGCCACGGTCTCGGCGTCGGTGAGCATGGCTACCGCGATGCATTCGTGGTTCTGCGTGGCGCCACGGGCAGCGAGCGGGCCAATGCGGCGGCCCTGCGCCGGAACGCCGGGGTGGTCTACGCGGAGCCCAACTATCTCCGGCAGCCAACGGCGATCAATCCCAACCTGTGGGCGTTCCACAACCCGGGCGGGACGAACATGAAGTACACCAGCGGCAGGAACAAGGGGAAGTCGCTGCCCGTGAGCTACGCATCGACTGCGGACGCGGACGAGGACAACATCGAGGGGTACGCCGCGGGCGGCGCCGACGTGGTGATCGGCAGCATCGACACGGGAGTGGACTTCGCCCATCCCGAGTTCGCCACCGGGCAGCTCATCAAGGGTAAGGACTGGTACAGCAACGACAACGACCCGACCGATACCGACGGCCATGGCACGCACACGACCGGGACGATGGCCGGCTCGACCGTCGGTGTGGCAGGGGTTTCCGGCGCCGGCCCGCACGTCAAGGTGTACGTCCAGCGGGTGTGCGGCCAGCGGGGCTGTCCCACCTCGGCCATCGTGAGCGCCATCCGTGCCGCCGCCGATTACCCGGGCGTCGTCGCCATGAACCTGAGCCTCGGGGGCTCCAGCGAGTCGCAGGCGGAGAAGGACGCCATCGCGTACGCCACCAGCAAGGATGTGCTGGTCATCGCGTCGGCCGGCAACGGTGGAACCTCGACGGTCGAATGTCCCGCGTGCGACGTGAACGCGATCTCGGTATCCGCGACGACCTGGTCCGACGGGTTGGCACCCTACTCGAGCTTCGGATCCGGTCTCGACATCTCGGCGCCGGGCGGGAGCTGCTACTCCAACACCACGCCGGAGGGCTGCATCTACAGCGCCTTCAGCGGCGGCGGCTACGCCTGGCTGCAGGGAACCTCCATGGCAGCCCCGCAGGTGACCGGAACGGCGGGAATCGTGGCTTCGAAGGTCGGGTTGACCGGCACGGCTCTGCGTACGCGTCTGCTGAGCACCGCAGACCCCAAGGGAGACGCCACGCGTTTCGGCGCCGGCCGCCTCAACAGCTATCGCGCGGTCACGGGGAACACGCTGTCGGGCGGGCAATAACATCCACGGTCGAGAGCAGCAGAAACGGCGGGCCCTTGGGCCCGCCGTTTTGCATGACTAAGTTGCCACCTTGTTGAACCTCCACATGCAGGTCGGCTTCCTCGGGCTTGGGGCGATGGGCGCTCCCATGGCCACGCACCTGGCGCGGCGCGGCCCGCTGATCGTCTGGAATCGCACCGCCGCGCGGGCAGCCGCCTTCGCCTCGGACACCGGCGCCCGCGTGGCCGCGACGCCCCGCGCCCTTGCGGCGGACGCCGACGTGGTGATCACCTGCCTGCCGAGCTCGCGTGAAGTCGAGGCGTTGCTGGACGGACCCGACGGACTGCTGGCCGGACTTCGCGCCGGCGGGCTCTTTCTCGATTGCACCTCGGGTGATCCCGCCAGCTCACGGCGAATTGCGGCGCGGCTGGCGGAGCGCGAGATCGCCTTCGCCGACGCGCCGGTGAGCGGGGGCACCAACGGCGCGGCCGCCGCGGGGCTCAGCGTGATGGTTGGAGCCGACGCGCCCACCTTCGCCCGGGCCCAGCCCATCCTCGCCGCCTTCGGCGCACGGATCGTCCACGTCGGGCCGGTCGGCGCCGGCGATGCGCTCAAGGCGGTGAACAACGCGCTGCTCGCGATCAACATCCTCGCGCTGGGAGAGGGCATGACGGCGCTGGTCAAGGCCGGCGTCGCCCCCCGGCTCGCGCTGGAGGTGATCAACGCGTCCAGCGGGCGCTCCTTCGTGAGCGAGGTCCTGGTCCCCGAGCGGGTACTGACCGGCGCCTGGCCCCGGACCTTCCGGCTGGCCCTGATGGACAAGGACGTCGGCATTGCGCGGGCGCTCCTGGCAGAGACGGGCGTGGACGGGCCCCTGCTGGAGCAGACCGGCGTGCGGCTCGGCGCGGCCCGCGCCGTGCTGGGAGAGGCGGCCGACTACCTGGATCCGATCAGGTTGAACGAGCGGCAGGCCGGCATCGAGATCCGCGGGTGACCACTTGCCGCTCCGCTCCTCCCCACTCACTTTCCGGTCACTCGCCACCACAGAGCCGATGAACGACTGGGGATTCACCAACAAGGTGCCCGCCGAGGTGGTCCTTGCTGAAGGGATCGTGCTCCGGGGCGATCTCCATCTGTTCGCGCGGCCGGCGTACCCACCCGGCCCGGAGACGCCGCTCGAAATGCTCTGCCGTGCCGATCCGTTCTTTGCCCTCACCCTATCCGACGGCGGCGTGGCGTTCGTGCCCAAGACCTCGGCGGCCGTGGTGGGGTGTCGGGATCAGGTGGCGCTGGCCGATCCCGATCGGGCCTCGGCGGCCCGGCTCATCGGGCTCGAGGTGGTGCTCCAGGGTGGGGCGGAGTACCGGGGCCACGCGTCCTTCGAGCTGCCGCCCTCCCGTGGGCGGGCGCTCGACTATCTGAACGGCACCGGCGCCTTCTTCTCGCTCTGGTCGGATGACGTGACCTGGTACATCAACAAGTCGCTCGTCCGTTTCGCCCGTCCTCTCGACTGAGACCGCCAGTGGCCCGACTCGATCGTCTGATCCAGGTGCTTCACGAGCAGCGCGCCGAGGCTCTCCAGCTCGCGGCGGGCGAGCCGGCATCGCTGGTGGGGGACGGCACCCGGCGGCCGCTCACCCGCGACCCGCTGACCGATGTCCAGATCCTGGCGCTGGTGCGGGAGGTGGCATCGCCCGATCTCGCCCGCCGCCTGAGCGGGGGCGAGGCGCTCGAGTTCGTCTATCAAGCCCCGAGCGGTGCCGTGCGGGTGGAGCTCTCTCCCCGCGCGGGCGGACCACTGGTCATGCTTCACCCGGCGGCCACGGAAGTGCGGGCCCCGGCCACCACGCCGGTGCCGTCGGTGATACCGCTGGCCCGGAGCGCGCAGGACCTCGCCGAGGCGCGTGCCGCCATGGACGAGCTGTTCCGCCTGCTGGTCTCCTCCGGCTCCTCCGACCTGCATCTGCGAACCGGCGAGCCGCCGCTCCTGCGCCGCTCCGGCGAGCTGACGCGCGAGAGCCTGCCGGTCATTCCCGCCGAGCGTCTCGAGGCGATGCTCACCAGCATCATGACGGCCCGGGAGATCGGCGAGCTGCGGGAGACGGGCGACACCGACTGGGCCTACGAGATCGAAGGCCTGGCCCGTTTCCGCTGCAATGCCGGACGGGACCGGCACGGGCCCATGGCGGTGTTCCGGGTGATTCCGACCACCGTGCGCACCGCGGACGAGATGGGGCTGGGCCGCGAGGTCCAGAACCTCTGTTACCTCACCAAGGGTCTGGTGGTGGTCACCGGACCGACGGGCTCCGGCAAGAGCACCACGCTCGCCGCCCTGATCGATCTGATCAACCGCACCCGGACCGATCACATCATCACCATCGAGGATCCGATCGAGTTCGTGCATCAGAGCAAGAAGTGCCTGGTGACGCAGCGGCAGGTGGCGGTCCATACCCGCTCGTTCAAGCATGCGCTCCGGGCCGCGTTGCGGGAGGATCCCGACATCATCATGGTCGGTGAGATGCGCGACCTGGAGACGGTCTCGATCGCCATCGAGACGGCGGAGACGGGCCACCTGGTCTTCGGCACCCTGCACACGACCACCGCCTCCTCGACCATCGACCGGATCATCGACCAGTTTCCCGCCGACCGGCAGTCCCAGGTCCGGGTGATGCTCTCGGAGTCGCTTCGGGGCGTCATCGCCCAGACCCTGTGCCGGAAGATCGGCGGCGGACGGGTCGCGGCCCGGGAGATCCTGTTGAGCACGCCGGCGGTCTCGAACCTCATCCGGGAGGGCAAGACCTTCCAGATACCCTCCATCATGCAGACCAGCCGCAAGGCCGGGATGGTGACCCTCAATGACGCGCTGATGGAGCTGGTCGAGGCCAAGCTGGTGGAGCCCAAGGAAGCCTACGTGAAATCCGTCGAGAAGAGCGGGTTCGCCGCGGCGCTCAAGGCGAAGCGGTACGATGTCTCCTTCCTCGGCGAGCCATGACGCTGGGCGGGCGGACCCGCCGGTCCTCGTGCTGGTCAATCCCCAGGACATCGTCAACATCGCCAGTGCCGTCCGGATCGCCAAGAACTTCGGCATCGAGCGCATGCGGCTGGTGGACCCGGAGGTCTTCGATCCCTACCGGATCGAAGGGATCGCGCACAACACGGCGGAGTTCGTGGCCCGGATCGAGCTGGTACCGAGCCTCGCCGAGGCGCTGGCGGACTGCGTCTACACCGTGGTGCTGACCGGTCGTGAGCGGGCCGCCAAGCGTCACACCTTGCGTCCCCGCGAGGCGGCGGCCGAGCTGGTGAGCCGGGCGGCCGCGGGACCGGTCGCCATCGTGGCCGGCCGGGAAGACAGCGGACTCACCAACGCCGAGCTCGACCTGTGTCATCTGGTGGTGACCATCGCCACCGATCCCGCGCATCCCTCGCTCAATCTCGCGCAGGCGGTCGCCATCATGGCGTACGAGAGCTGGAACGCCCGCGGCGGCGAGCAGCTCCCGATGAAGCCGCCGAGGAACCAGGCAGCACCCGCGAGCTCGGCCCAGCTCGAGGCCCTCTTCGCCGACTGGCAGCGTGCGCTCTGGGCGATCGACTTCTTCAAGACCCGCCGGCCGGAAAGCGTCATGCGCTCGATTCGGGAGATCATGCATCGCGCGGACCTGGATGGCCGGGAGGCCTCGCTGGTGCGGGCCATGGGCATCGAAGTGATCCGCTATCTGGAGCGCGCCGGTGTGCCCTTCATGATCGAACCGGACGAGCCGATGGATCACCCCACGGGGGGCGAAGCATGACGCGGGGGCGCTCCAGTGCGTACTGGTCGGCCAACCGCTACGCCGACGCGGAGGTCGAGCCGGACCCGCTTGCGCCGGTGCAGGATCTGCCGGCCGCCGCCTCCGCCCGCTTCGCGGCACTCAGGAGTGGCCTGCTGGCCCTCGACGGCGTGGCCGAGAGCGTGCGCTTCATGGGGACCAGTTGGCGGTGGGCCTGGGAGTACGGCGTGGGCAATCGCAAGCTGTGCTGGGTCCATGTCGTGGGAAACGCGCTCTCGGCCACGTTCACGCTCAGCGACTCGGAGGAGGATCGCTTCCGCCGCAGCCCTCGGCCGGCCGCCGCGATCGTCCGCGCAGTCGACGAGGGACAGCGCACCGGTCCGGTCAAGTGGTGCTGGCTGGAGCTGGATGACCGCCGCGCCGTGGAAGCGTTTCTCCGGCTGGCCGCCCGGAAAGCCGAGTGGTTGGCGGAGCGGCCGACCGCCCATCGCCCACCCAAGCCGCGCCCCCGACGGGATCCGGAGGACGACGGCGAGGAAGCCGAGTGAAACGCTCGGATTAGTCGGTGATCGGGTTGTTTAATCGGATGTGTGCACTTTACTTTGGCGCGTCTCTGGGGGCGGTGCGCCACTCTTCAGCACGGGATCGATGATGCGTACGTTGGCTTTCGTGGTCGGCGGCATCGGGGCCGGCGCACTGGCGGCCTTCCTGGCTTTCGGCGGTCCCCCCACGCAGGCGCAGCAGGCGAAAGCGATCGCCGACTCGACCACGGCGGCGGCCCTTTCGGACAGCGGAGGGCTCGCGGGCCCGCGCCAGCCGATCTTCTTCCGGCACGACATTCACGCCGGGCAATTCAAGATCCAGTGCCAGTACTGCCACTATTCGGTGGCGGTCTCGCCCGAGCCGGGCATCCCATCGATGCAGACCTGCATGGGGTGTCACCTGGTCATTGCTGGCAGCGACAGCGGCGCCAAGACCGAGATCAAGAAGGTGCGCCAGGCCTGGACCGAGAAGAAGCCAGTCGAATGGGTCCGGGTCCATTATCTGGCCCGTCACGCCCACTTTCCCCACCAGCGGCACATCAAGGCGCTGGGACCGAACGCCTGCATCACCTGCCACGGCGAGGTCCAGCGCATGCCGCAGGTCTACCGGGTGAACAACGTGAACAACATGGGATTCTGCATCACCTGCCACGTCCAGCGGAAGGTCTCCCGAGACTGCTCGGTGTGCCATTACTGAGGTGATGAGCAAAACTGCGGGTTGAGAGAACGAGGATTCGCGATGACGGATGTCAGTCCGGAATCACCGATGGATCGCCGGAAGTTCCTCACGGTGCTCGGCGTCACCAGCGGGGGAGCGGCGGCGCTCACCGGCTGTTCGACCAGCGGCGTGGAGAAGCTGGTGCCCTATCTGGTGCAGTCGGAGGACCAGATCCCGGGCCTCGCAACCTGGTACGCCAGTACCTGTACCGAGTGCTCGAGCGGGTGCGGCGTGCACGTGCGCACCCGGGAAGGACGCGCGGTCAAGCTGGAGGGAAACCCCGAGCATCCGGTGAATCAGGGGAAGCTCTGCGCCCGAGGCCAGGCCGCGCTCCAGGGGCTCTACAATCCGGGCCGTCTCACCGGGCCGATGGCCCGGAACGCGAGCGGCGGCTGGAAGGAGATCACCTGGGACGAGGCGATCGCCCAGCTCGCGGGAAAGCTGGAAGCGGCCGGTCCCAAGGTCGCCGTGATTTCCGGCGCCGGGCGAGGCACGTTCTCCGACCTGCTGGCCGAGTGGACTGCGGCCCTCGGCGGGCGGGTGGTGCGGTACGACTCGTTCGATCACGAGCCGCTCCGGGCTGCCAACCGCCAGGTCTTCGGCCTCGACCGGCTGCCGGCCCATGATTTCGGCAAGGCGAAGTACATCATCTCCTTCGGGGCCGACTTCCTGGAGACGTGGCTGGCGCCGATCGAGAACCAGCGGGGGTTCGCTGAATCGCACGGCTTCAGCGGCGGCGAGATGGCCAAGTTCGTCTACGCCTCCCCCCGCATGGATCTCACCGGCCTCAATGCCGACGAGTGGCTCTCGCTCCGTCCCGGGACCGAGGCCGCGCTGGCACTGGCCATCGCCCACGTCGTCGCCAGCCAGCGGGGCGTACCGGCGGACGTGACGGCCGCGCTGGCGCAGTTCACTCCCGGGATGGCGGCGCAGGAAACCGGCATTCCCGCCGACCGGATCGAAAACCTGGCCAAGGAGTTCGCCGCGGCGCAGCCGAGCCTCGCGGTGGCCGGTGGCGCCGGAGCGCAGCACGCCGGAGCCGTCGAGCTCTGTGCCGCCGTCAACCTGCTCAACTTCGTGGCCGGCAACGTCGGGCAGACCGTCCGGTTCGGCGCCGACCTCGGGTCGGGCGACGGCTACGGCGCACTGGAGAAGCTGGCCGCCTCAATGGACGCCGGCGAGGTGGCCGTGCTGCTGGTGCACGAGGCCAATCCGGTGTACAGCCTGCCCAAGGCCGGCGGCTTCGCCGATCGGCTCCGCAAGGTGGCCTTCAAGGTCTCCACCTCGATGTTTCTGGACGAGACCAGTGTCCTCTGCGATCTGATTCTGCCGCAGCATCACGCGCTGGAGCGGTGGGACGATCTGGCGCCGCGGGCCGGCGTGCGGAGCCTGATGCAGCCGGTGATGCAGCCGGTGTTCAACACCATGGCCACCGGCGACCTGTTGCTCCGCGTCTCGCAGAAGACAGGCGGTGCGCTGGCCAAGTTCAATGCGCCTTCCTATGAGGCGCACCTGCGCGAGGGCTGGAAGACCATCGCGACCCAGCACGCCGCTCAGGACGCCGAGGGGTTCTGGCGCGCGGCGCTCCAGCGGGGCGGTGTGTTCGACGCGGTGGTGGGAGGTCCGGAGGTCTCGCTCGCTCCGGGCGCGACCCAAGTGGCCTACACCAGGCCGTCCTTCGAGGGAAACGGCCCCTACGTCTTCACCACGTATCCGCACGGGCTGCTGCACGACGGTCGTGGGGCGAACAAGCCCTGGCTGCTGGAGAACGCGGATCCCGTCACCAAAATCACCTGGCATTCCTGGGTCGAGCTCCATCCCATGACGGCCGCCAAACTCGACGTCCGCGACGGGGAGATCCTCCGCCTCACGTCTCCCCACGGGCAGATCGAGGCACCGGCGTTCATCTATCCGGGCATTCACCCGGATGTCGTGGCGGTGCCGCTCGGTCTCGGACATACGGCGTACGGAGCCTTTGCCCAGGACCGGGGAGTCAACGCCCTCGACCTGCTCGGCGGGTCCAAGGGTGAGTTCGTGTCCTATGTCTCCACCCGGGTGGCGGTCGCCAAGACGGGCGGATACCGGAAGCTCGCCAGTGTGGCCGGGGTGCCCCGTCAGCTCGGCCGGGGCATCGCCGACGCCATCCCGCTCGCCGCGGCACGGAAAGGGCTCACCGTGCAGCAGGCATATCTCGAGGAAGGGGAGGGGGAGGGCGAGCCTAACCCGCAGCGCGAGCTCCCGGCGCTCAAGGGCTGGTCCGAAGAGCAGCACCAGGCCACCCAGTACGGCAACTACACCGGCGAGCATCCCCAGTGGGGCATGGCGATCGATCTGGCCAAATGCACTGGCTGCCAGGCGTGCGTCACGGCCTGCTACGCGGAGAACAACATCCCCACGGTCGGTGAAGCGGAAATTCTCCGCGGCCGGGAGCTGACCTGGATGCGGATCGAGCGCTACTGGGAAGGCGGCGAGTCCCCCGGCGAGCCGATCTCCGCGCGCTTCATCCCGATGCTCTGCCAGCACTGCGCCAACGCGCCGTGCGAGCCGGTCTGCCCGGTGTACGCGGCGTATCACACGCCCGACGGTCTCAACGCGCAGGTCTACAACCGCTGCGTGGGCACCAGGTACTGCGCCAACAACTGCCCCTACAAGGTGCGCTACTTCAACTGGTACAAGTACAACGAGATGGCCTGGCCGGAGCCGCTCAATCTCCAGCTCAACCCGGACGTGACGGTGCGCGCCCGCGGGGTGATGGAGAAGTGCACTTTCTGCATCCAGCGGATCCGCGGGGCGCAGAACCAGGCGCGGCTGGAGGACCGACCGCTCCGCGACGGCGAGTTCACTACCGCCTGCGCCCAGGCCTGCCCCTCGAGTGCCATCGTCTTCGGTGACGTGATGAATCCGTCCGGTCGGGTGGCCGCCCTCAAGAAGGACCCGCGGGGCTACCGTGTGCTCGAAGAGGTCAACACCCGGCCGGCCGTCACCTATCTCGCCAAGGTCCTGCACCCGGTGGAGGCATAGCCGATGGCCGTCATCGCCAAAGCGCCCACCAGCGTCCACGGGGACCTGGTCATCACCCAGACCCATGCCGATGTCACCACCGACATCGTCGGGACGCTGAGCCGGCCGAGCCGGGGCTATCTGACGCTGCTGTTCGGGGCCATCGCGCTCTTCCTGGTCGGCGTGCTCACCTTCCTGACGCTGGTCAAGGACGGCCTGGGGCACGCCGGCTACAATCCGCCGATCTTCTGGAGCGTGTACATCACCACGTTCGTGTTCTGGATCGGTATCGGCCACGCGGGCACGCTCATTTCGGCGATCCTGTTTCTCTTCCGCTCGCCCTGGCGGACCGCCGTCTACCGCTCCACCGAGGCAATGACCGTCTTCGCGGTCATGACCGCGGGACTGTTCCCGATCATTCACATCGGACGCCAGTGGATCTTCTACTGGCTGCTGCCCTATCCCAACCAGCGGTATCTCTGGCCCAACTTCAAGTCACCGCTGATCTGGGACGTCTTCGCGATCTCGACGTACCTCACGGTCTCGACCACCTTCCTAGTGTTTGGTCTGCTCCCCGACATTGCGGCGGTGCGCGACAAAGTCTCCGGCTGGCGGCGGACGGTGTATAGCATGACGGCGGCCGGCTGGCGTGGGACCGACAATCAATGGCGCCACTACTCCAGGGCATATCTCTATCTGGCTGCTCTCGCG
>JBJMOX010000370.1:0-12968 GCA_045803515.1 Gemmatimonadales bacterium | reverse complement strand
GGAAGTGAGCGAGCGGCCGATCAAGAAGGTGCCGGCGCTCCGCGGGAAGACCATCGTCAATCTGTTCTTCGAGGCCTCCACCCGGACCCGGATCTCCTTCGAGTTCGCCGAGAAGCGGCTGAGCGCCGATACGGTGAACGTGGCGACGGCCGGGAGCTCGGTGAGCAAGGGCGAGACCTTGGTGGACACGGCCCGGAACCTGGAGGCGATGCGGATCGACATGGTGGTGATCCGCCACGGCGCCTCGGGGGCCGCCCAGTTCCTCGGCCAACGGATCCGTTCCAATGTCATCAACGCGGGTGACGGCAAGCATGAGCACCCGACCCAGGGCCTGCTCGACATGCTGACGCTGCGCGACCGCTTCAAGCGGCTCGCCGGCCTCAAGGTCGCCATCTGCGGCGACATTCTGCACAGCCGGGTAGCCCGCAGCAACATCTGGGGTCTCCTCAAGCTGGGCGCCGAGGTCGGCGTGTGCGGGCCCGCGACGCTTCTCCCGCGCAATGTCCACGAGCTCGGCGTCACCATCCTGCCGCGGATCGAGGACGCGATCCAGTGGGCCGACGCGCTCAACGTGCTGCGGCTCCAGCTGGAGCGGATGCAGGCGGGATTCCTTCCCTCGCTCCGGGAATACAACCGGGTGTTCGGCGTGACCACCGAGCGGTTGTCCAAGGCGCCCAAGGACCTGCTGATCCTGCATCCGGGCCCGATGAACCGGGGCGTCGAGATCGACAGCGACGTGGCCGACGGACCGCATAGCGTGATCCTCCCCCAGGTGACCAACGGCGTCGCGGTCCGCATGGCGGTGCTCTATCTCCTGGCCGGCGGCTCGCCCGACTGGGCCAGCCAGGCCGGAGGCGCGGACTGATGCCGCGGCCGATCCTGATTCGCGGCGGCCGGGTGATCGACCCGGCGAGCGGGGTCGATCGCTCGGCCGATCTGCTGCTGCAGGATGGCAAAGTCGAAGCGATCGACCAGAACCTCGGCCACCCGAACGGCGCGATCGTGATCGAGGCGGCGGGGAAGGTGGTCTCGCCTGGGCTGATCGATCTGCACGTGCACCTGCGAGAGCCGGGGCAGGAGGACCTGGAGACGGTGGCCACCGGCGCGATGGCCGCGGCGGCCGGCGGCTTCTCTGCCGTCTGCGCCATGCCCAACACCGATCCGGTGACCGACAACCAGGCCGCCGTCGGGTTCATCGTGAGCCAGGCGCAGCGTGCCGAGAAGGCGCGGGTCTATCCGATCGGGGCCGTCTCGCTGGGACAGGAGGGCCAGCAGCTCGCTGAGTTCGGGGAGCTGGTCGGCGCGGGGGCCGTGGCCGTGAGCGACGACGGCAAGCCGGTGGTCTCCAGTCACCTCATGCGGACCGCCCTGGAGTACGCCCGAACGTTCGGCATTCCGGTGGCGGACCACTGCGAGGATCCGACTCTGGCCGCGGGCGCAGTCATGCACGAGGGGCTGATCGCCACCCGGCTGGGCCTCAAGGGGATGCCGTCCGCCGCGGAGGAGATCATGGTGGCCCGTGACATCCTCCTGGCCGAGCTGACCGGAGGCCACGTCCATCTCTGCCACATGTCGACCCGGGGCTCGGTCGAGCTGATCCGGCGCGCCAAGGAGAAGGGGCTCCGAGTGACGGCGGAAGCGTGTCCGCACCACTTCACACTGACTCACGAAGCCTGCGAGGGCTACAACACTAACGCGAAGATGAATCCGCCGCTCCGCGAGGCCGAGGACCGCGAGGCCATCCGGCAGGCCCTTCGAGACGGCACCATCGACGTGATCTGCACCGATCACGCGCCGCACCATTACGATGCGAAAGAGCGCGAGTTCGACGACGCGCCCAACGGGATCATCGGCCTGGAGACCGCCCTGGGCCTCGCGATCACCGAGCTGGTTGGGACCGGACTGATCGACCTGCCCACGTTGATCCAGCGGATGAGCACGACACCGGCCCGGATCTTCAATCTGCCCGGCGGCAGCCTGGCGCGCGGTGCGACGGCGGATGTCGTCGTGCTGGACCCGGCCGTGGAGTGGGTGGTCGAGCCCGCGACCTTCTACTCCAAGAGCCGGAACACACCCTTCACCGGGCGCCGCCTCCGGGGTCGGGCCGAGGTGACCATCGTCCGGGGTCAGGTCGTGTACCAGCGCCGGGCCTGATCGGCCCCTGGTGGCTGTCCTAACGGGGCGACTGAATTAGATTTGCATCTCCGACTCCGGTGATGCGATCCCCGGGCGACATGCCCCCCGAAAATCAAACCGGAAAGCCCCATGGCCAAAGTGACCTCGGACACTGATTCGACCATCGAAGCCCTGCTCCAGCAGCGAACCCAGTACGAGCAGTGGCTAACCCGGCTGGACGGCGCGGCGGACAAGGCACCGCCTGCCGTCCGGCAGAAGGTGCGGTCGGATTATGAGTCTCGCCTGCGCGGGGTGATCGACCAGCTGCGCAACCACAGCGCCACCTTTGCCGAAGAGCTCCGGCGCCACCAGGCCGCGCAATCCGAGCTCGACCGGGAGCGGCGTCAGGCGGACGAAGAGCTGGCCGAAGCCGAGGTGCGGCACACGGTGGGCGAGTACGCCGAGGACGAGTGGCGCCGGATCGCCGACGAGAGCCGGAACCGGCTCGACCGGCTGCGCAGCGAGCTGCGGATCGTGGGCGACGAGATCGCGCGGATCGCCGAGGTGCAGGCGCTGATCGCGGCCTCGCCGCGTCCGGTCGAGACCGCACGACCGGTCGAGCCTCCTCCCGTGGCCCCGCCCGTGGCTCAGCCGGCCGCGCCGCCGCCGCGGGTGGAGGTGGAGCCGGTGATCGAGCGAGCACCGCTGCCACCCGCTCCCGAGCCGGAATACGTCCCCGAGCCGCCCGCCACGTCGGTCCGGCCCGATCCGCGGTCGGTCCCGAGAGCACCGCGGCCCCGCGAGCCTGAGCCTGCGGCACCGAGCGACGAGCTGGCGTTCCTCAAATCGGTCTCCGACGAGGAACGGAAGCCCGCGCCTCCACCGCGCCGGCCCAGCAATCCGGGATCGAGCGCTGCCCAGACGGCTGGCCGGGCCTCAGAATCGGGCTCGGCGGCCGTACATCCGGCCGCGCCCGGCAAACCAGGCGCAGCCGGCGTGGCCAAGACGCTCAAGTGCGGGGAGTGCGGGACTCTCAACCGTCCCACCGAGTGGTACTGCGAGCGCTGCGGGGCCGAGCTGGCCGGCATCTGAGCGGTCGGGTCCACACAATACTTATGGAAAGGGGCCCGACCGGATGGTCGGGCCCCTTTCAACGACTACGCGCGAGCTGGCTACTTGCCCCCGGTCACCAGCTTGGCCAGACGACTCTTGTGCCGGGCCGCCGCGTTGGGATGGATCAGCCGCTTGCGGCCGGCGCGGTCGATCAGCCGGACGGCATCGGCGTAGGCCGCCTTGGCCTCGTCCCCAGTTGCGCTGCGCACCTTCTTGATGGCCGAACGGAGCTTGCTCCGGTGGGTACGGTTGAGCGCCGTATGGGTCTTGCCTTGACGCATGCGCTTCTTGGCGGACTTGATTCGGGGCACGACGACCTCGGCTGAGCGGAGAAGACGATCCGACGATGGGGCCGGAATTGAGCCCTGTAACGCGGCGTAAGTTAGGCACCAACTCGTGCAAGGTCAAGCGGGACGCCGCTTTGACTTGCCTCTGGTGGTGATGTAACCTTCTGCCCTCCCAACCGACAGGACCGCACCCCTGGAATCTCAGCTCAGTGACTTCGTCCTCGCGCTCCCGATGCTGGTCTTCGCGATGGTGGCGCACGAGTACGCCCATGCGGTCGTCGCCCTCCAGCAAGGCGACGACACGGCCTACGCGCTGGGCCGGGTCACCCTGAATCCAGTGCCGCACATCGATCCCTGGATGAGCCTGTTGCTCCCCGCGCTGCTCTGGTTCGGGTCCAACGGCCAGTACACCTTCGGCGGCGCCAAGCCGGTGCCGATCAACTCCAGAAAGTTCCGCAACTACCGGAGGGGCGACATCCTGGTCTCCGCGGCCGGAGTGGCGACCAACTTCTGTCTCGCCTTCGTCTGGTCGCTGGTGTTCATCCTGCTCGGGCTGCTGTCGCGGGTCTTTCCCGCCGGCGGGGCCGTGCTGGAGACCGCGCAGCGGATGATGGTGCACGGGATCTGGCTCAATCTGCTGCTCTGCTTCTTCAATCTCATTCCCATTCCGCCGCTGGACGGCTCGCACCTGGTCTACCACGCGTTGCCGCCGAATGCCGGCAGCTGGTACCGCGGGCTCCAGCGCTTCGGGTATCTGCCGCTCTTCGCGTTGATGTTTCTGTTCCGGCCGGCGATGGTGTTCCTTCTCACCCCGGCGATCAAGATGATGTCGCTGCTCGGCGGCCTGATCGGTCCCTACCAGGTGGCCGCGGTCCCGGGGCTCTCCTAGCGCATGACCACCTCCGAGGCCCCCACCACCGCGCTCGGCGCCGGCCCCGGCTTCGTCGTCCAGCTCGACGCGTTCTCCGGCCCGCTCGACCTGCTCCTGCACCTGCTGCGGGAAGAGCAGATCGAGATCGCCGAGATCCCGATCGCCCGCATCGCGGACCAGTTTCTCTCCGCCATCCAGGACCTCGGGCTCAACCAGGCGGCCGATTATCTCGACATGGCGAGCCGGCTGGTCCGCCTCAAGGCCCAGATGCTGCTCCCCCGCCGATCGGAAGAGGACGGCTGGGAGGACCCGCGCGCGGAGCTGGTGCGCCGGCTGCTCGAGTATCAGCAGATCCGGGAGATCGCCGTCTGGCTCGGGCGGGCGGCCGAGCGGCGCGCGGAGCAGCTCGCCCGTGGCTTCCTGCCGCCCTCGCCGGAGCTCCCACCGCCGCCGCTCACGCTCGACCTGCTGGAGATGCTGCAGGCGGTGGAGCGGGTGGTCGCGGGAATTCCGACGCCGGTGCTCCACCGGGTTGTCGCCCGGCCGCTCGATGTCGAGTCCGCGACCCTGCGGATCGAGCAGCTCCTCGAGGAGCGCGAGGAGATCGCCTGGCTCGACGCGCTGGGGCCCCGGCCGACCATCGTCGATGTGCTCTCCACCCTGCTGGCGCTGCTGGAGCTCGCCAAGCGGGGCGCCCTTCGTCTCGTGCAACCGGCTGCCTTCGCGCCCATGGTGATCGCCCGTGACCCCGCTCGCTCAGCTGCTTGAAGCGGCGCTCTTCAGCGCCTGCCGCCCGCTCACCATCGAGGAGCTCTCCACCCTGGATCAGGAGGCCGCGCTCGCCGACGTGCGCATGGCCCTGGAGCAGGTCCGGGAGCATTACGACTTCGAGCAGCACGGGGTGGAGCTGGTGGAGATGGCGGGAGGGTACCAGATCCTGACCCGGCCGATCCACGCCGCCGCCATCGAGCGGGCCCACTTCTCGGTCCGGACGCCCCGGCTCAGCGCGGCTGCGATGGAAACCTTGGCGGTGATCGCCTACCGGCAGCCGGTGGGCCGGGTGGAGATCGAGGAGATCCGCGGCGTGTCGGCCGGCGGGGTGCTGCGCACGCTGCAGGAGCGCGGGCTGATCGAGGTCGTGGGCCGGGGCGAGGCGTTGGGGCGCCCGCTGCTCTACGGAACGGCGCCGATGTTCCTGGAGCTTCTCGGTCTCCGCGATCTGGCCGATCTGCCGCGCGCCGAGGAGCTCACCATCGCCTTGCGGCCGCACCATCCCGAGCCGGAGGCGGCGGACGATGCCGCCGCCTACGTCGAGGCCGAATCGTGAGCGAGATGCGGCTCCAGCGGGCGCTCGCCCGCGCCGGAGTCGCCTCCCGCCGCGCCGCCGAGCAGCTCATCAGCGACGGCAAGGTGCGGGTGGACGGCAAGGTGGCCGAGCTGGGGAGCAAGGTGGATCCCGAGCGGCAGCGGATCACGGTGAGCGGCCGTGCCGTCAAGCTCACGGCGCGCCGCTGGCTCGCCTTCCACAAGCCGCTCGGCGTGGTGACGACGGCCAGCGACGAGGAGGGCCGCCGGACGGTGTTCGACTTCATTCCGGACACCACGGGGCTCACCTACGTCGGCCGGCTGGACGTGACGACGACGGGGCTGCTCCTGCTCACCACCGACGGCGAGGCCGTGCACCGGCTGACCCACCCGCGCTACCACATTCCCCGCCGGTACACCGCGCTGGTGCACGGCAGGCCCACGGCTGAGATCGGTCAGGCGGTGCGGGAGAAGATCGTAGTCGATGGGCGGCCGGTCGTCCCGTCCGAGGTGCGGGTGCGGCCCGGGAAGGAGGGACGCAGCATCCTCGACGTCACGCTCACCGAGGGGCGCAACCGCATCGTCCGCCGGTGGTGCGAGGCGATGGGCCTCAAAGTCGAGCGCCTGGCGCGGCTCTCCTACGGTCCGGTGCGGCTCGGGGACCTGGCTCCGGGCCGGTACCGTCCGCTCACGCCCAGGGAAGAAGCCGCGCTCTACAAGGCGATCAAGATGAAACCCGACGAGGGGTGAAACCGGGGCGGGGCGGGGGGCGTCGGGGGGTAGGATTCGGTGTGGAGCTGTCATCGCGAGCGGAACTGTCATCCCGAGGAGCGCAGCGACGAGTGATCTTGCTCGGATATGTCGGACCACCGCGAGGTTCCGGGTCGGATGAGAAGATCTCTCGCTCCGCTCGGGATGACAGTTCCTTGCTCCTGACCGCTCCCCCCGGATGACAGAATGGCTCGCGGCGCCGGATCGCTGCCCGATCTCCCTCAGACCCCGACTATCTTTCCGAGACCCAACTCCAGGAGCCAGCGAGCGTGAGCGCGCCGAAGCTGACCGAGAAACCGGCCGAGACGCTGCTGCCGGTGCAGCGCATTCTCAAAGAGGTGTCGCGCCGCATCGTGGGGCAGGACGCCATGGTGGAGCGGCTGCTGGTCGGCCTGCTCACCGGTGGCCACATCCTGCTCGAGGGCGTGCCGGGTCTGGCCAAGACGTTGGCCGTGCGCACGCTCTCCGAAGTGATTCACGCCTCCTTCTCCCGCATCCAGTTCACCCCCGACCTGCTGCCCGCCGACCTCATCGGCACCATGGTGTTCGATCAGAAGAGCCAGGATTTCTTCGTCAAGAAGGGGCCGGTGTTCGCCCAGATCATCCTGGCGGACGAGATCAACCGCGCCCCCGCCAAGGTCCAGGCCGCGCTGCTCGAGGCGATGCAGGAGCACCAGGTCACCATCGGCGGCACCACCTATCCGCTGGAGGAGCCCTTCCTGGTGCTGGCGACCCAGAACCCGATCGAGCAGGAGGGGACCTATCCGCTGCCCGAGGCGCAGCTCGATCGCTTCATGCTGAAGGTCCGGGTCGGCTACCCCAGCCGGGACGAAGAGAAGGAAGTGCTGCTCCGGATGAGCGGCGGGCAGGAGATCACGGTCGAGCGGCTGCTCCATCCGCGGGACATTCTCACCGCTCGCGCCTCGATCGCCCAGCTCTACATGGACCAGAAGGTGGTGGACTACATCGTGGACCTGGTCCGCGCCACCCGGGAGCCCGCCACGGTAGGACTCAAGGATCTTCAGCCGCTCATCGCCTTCGGCGGATCGCCGCGCGCCTCGATCGCGCTGGCCCAGGCGGCCCGCGCGCACGCGTTTCTCCGGGGCCGCGCCTACGTCGTGCCCGAGGACGTGCGCGCACTCGCGCCCGACGTGCTCCGCCACCGGATCGTCCTCACCTTCGAAGCGGAAGCCGAGGACGTGAGCACCGACGACGTGGTGACCAAGGTGCTGGCCGCGCTGAGGGTGCCGTGACGAGGGTCCGGGCCTTAAACCAGCGCGCGTAGCGGCATGCCCGCCGTCTCTCCCGAAATCCTCAAACAGGTCAAGGGGATCGAGCTTCGCACCCGGGCCCTGGTCGGTACCCTCTTCGCCGGGGAATACCGCTCGGTCTTCCGGGGGCAGGGTATGGAGTTCGCCGAGGTGCGGGCGTATCAGCACGGCGACGACTTCCGCGCTATCGACTGGAACGTCTCCGCCCGGCTCGCCAGCCCCTATGTGAAGACCTTCACCGAGGAGCGCGAGCTCACCCTCATGCTCCTGGTGGACCAGTCGGGCTCGACCAGGTTCGGCGAGCCGGTCACCAAGGCCGCGCTCGCCGTCGAGGTCGCCGCGGTGCTGGCCCTGGCCTCGGCCTACCACAACGATCGGGTCGGCGCGCTCCTGTTCGCCGACGAGGTCGAGAAGGTCATCCCGCCCGGCAAGGGACGCCGCCACGCGCTACGGGTGATTCGCGACCTGGTCGCCTTCGAGCCCACGGGCCAGCGCACCAATCTCGCGGCCAGCCTCTCCTATGCCAGCCGGCTGCTGCGCCATCGCAGCATCGTGGTGATCCTCTCCGACTTCATCGCCTCGGGATGGGACCGCCCGCTGCGCCGGCTGGCCGCGCGGCACGAGGTGGTGGCGATCACGGTGGACGATCCCCGCGAGCACCATCTGCCGGAGTCGGGCTGGATCGAGATGCTCGACGCGGAGTCGGGCCGCCGGGTCCTCATCGACACCGGCAGTCGCGACGTGCGGGAACGGGTGCGCGCGCTCGCCGAGCGGCGGCGCGAGGAGCGGGGCCGCATCCTGTCCGCCTCGGGTGCCGATCAAGTAGGACTGGAGACCGGGGTCGACTACGCGCTCCCGCTCCGTCGCGCCTTCGCGCGGCGCGCCCGGAGGATTCACCGCGGATGATCGGCGTGGCGCTGGTGGGCCTCCTCCTCGCCGGAGTCCAGCAGGGCGACCCCACCGTAGGCGACACCATCTGGCTCACCCGCAGGGTGGTCGTCCCGGCAGGCCGGACGCTCCGGCCGGCCGATTGGACCCCTGCCGATCCGGTGGAGCTGCTGGGTCCGCCCCGAGTCACCCTGCAGGGCGACGGCGCCGAGGTGAGTTACCCGGTGGTGGTCTGGCGGACCGGCTCGGAGACGGTGGAGGTGCCGGGGCCCATCCTGCTCGGTGCCAATGGCAGCGTGGATTCGCTGCCCGGCCAATCGTTCACCCTGCGCATCAGGAGCGTTCTCCCGGCCGTACCCCCCGATTCGACACTCGCGCCGCAGCCCCGCGCCGACTTCGTGCCCCGACGGACCGTGAGCCTGGTCCCATTGCTGGTCCTGTGGCTGATGGCCGGGCTTCTGCTGGCGCCGCTCCACTGGTGGTGGCGGCGCCGGGGGAACGAGCGGCAGGTCTTCACCCTTCCACCGCCACGCGGAGGCGAGCCGCCGCTCGAGCGCTGGGCCGATGCCGGCGAGTCGCGGGCGGTCGCCGCCGCCGCAACGGCCCGACTCCGCTGGGCCATCGCCGAGGCGCTCCCCGCGGCGCACGTGGCGCTCGACACGGAGGACCTGCTCCGGGTGATGCATGCGGCGCGGCCAGCCTGGCCGCTCGGCGAGCTGGGCGACCTGCTGCGGTCCCTGGATGAGGCCCGTTTCGGGGAGCGCACCTTCCCCGACGCACTCGGCCTCGCCCGCTGGGCCGGCGAGCTCGAGCCACGGCTCGTCCGTGAGGCCGCATGAGCTTCGCGCGTCCCTGGCTGTTGCTGCTCCTGTTCGGACTCCTCCTCTGGCGGTGGCTCCGCCGCCGGCGAGAGGTGCCGGCGGCTCGCTACAGCGACGTCAGCCTGCCGGCCTCGGTCTCGACCAGGCGCTGGTGGGTGGTGCTGCCGCCCCTGTTGCGCTCGGTGGCGCTGGTGGCGCTCATCATCGCCGCCGCGGGGCCGCGGGTGGGCGGGGACACGATCGAAGTGAAGCAGGAGGGGATCGCCATCGTCATCTGCATCGATATCTCCAGCAGCATGCTGGCGGAGGACTTCGCGCCTTCGAACCGGCTCGGCGTGGCGCAGCGGCAGGCGGTCGCGTTCATCCGCGGCCGCACGGCCGACCGGATCGGGCTGGTGGCGTTCGCCGGCGAGGCGCTCACGCAAGTCCCGGTGACGCTCGATTACCCGGTCATCGAGCAGGCGGTCATGGAGCTCAAGATCGGCAGTCTGGAAGACGGCACCGCCATCGGCAGCGGACTCGCCACCGCCGTGAACCGGCTGCGCCGCGCCCCGGACAAGTCCAAGGTCATTCTCCTGCTTACCGACGGGGAGAACAACAAGGGGCTGATCGATCCGCGCACCGCCGCGGCGACAGCGACAGCCTACGGCATCAAGGTGTACACCATCGGCGTGGGCACCATCGGGGAGGCGCCGATCCCGACCGGCCGCGGCCTGGGCGGATTCCGCTACGAGATGCTTCCGGTCCGGATCGATGAGCCGCTGCTGCGGGAGATCGCCGCGAAGACCGGCGGCCGGTACTTCCGCGCCAAGGACAGCGAAGCGTTGAGCCGCATCTTCCGCCAGATCGACCAGCTGGAGAAGTCGCCGATCCAGGTGACCCGCTATACCAAGTACGAAGAGGCCACCCGGCCGCTGATCCTCGCCGGGCTCGGCGCGCTGGCGCTGGAGATCCTGTTCGGCAGCACGCTGGTGGTGCGGGTGCCATGATCTTCGATACGCCGCTCCTGCTGCTGCTCGCGCCCGTGCTCGGCGTCGCCATCGGCTTGGGCGCCTGGCTTGGCCGGCGCAATCGGCTCCGGCTGGCGCGCCGCTGGTCGCCCGCGCTGGGCCGGCTGGCGCGGGCGCGCGGCGGCTGGGCGCCGGTGGTGCTCGGGCTGGTGGCCCTCTCGGGCGTCGTGGCGCTCGCGGGGCCGCGCTACGGGCGGACCGAGATCAAGACCGAGACCCGCGCGCTCAATCTGGTCCTCGCCATCGACATCAGCCGATCGATGCTGGCCGAAGACGCGGCACCCAGCCGGCTGCAGCGCGCGGTCAACGAGGCGCGCCGGCTGAGCCAGGACCTGGAGGGTGACCGGCTGGGACTGATCGCCTTCGCGGGCCGGAGCTACATCCTCACGCCCCTCACCGTGGACGGCGGCGCCATCCGGATGTACCTCGACGCGCTGGACCCCGATCTGGCCAGCGAGGGCGGCACCGATCTCGGCAGTGTGCTGGCCCAGGGCACCCAACTGCTGGGCGCCGCGGCGGGCGTCGCCGACCGGGTGCTGGTGATCTTTACCGACGGCGAGGCGCACGACACCTTGCCCGACATCATCACCCAGGCCGAAGCGCTGAAGGAGTCCGGCGTCCATCTCATCATGGTCTCCGAAGGCCGCCCGTCGCCGGCCCGGATCCCCATCCGTGACTCGGCCGGCACGCTGCTGCAGTACAAGCAGGACGAGGATGGCACGGTGATCCAGACCGAGCGGCGCGACGACGTGCTCACCGCCGTGGTCGACGCGGCCGAGGGGACGCTGGTACCGAGCGAAGCGCGCGACCAGGCGGGGTCGGTCCGGGACCTGGTGGCCGCGATGAAGCGGAGTCCGTCCTCGGAGACCCGCACTGCGGACCTGGTGCCCCGCGCCTGGATCCCGGTGCTGCTGGCCGCGCTCCTCCTGCTCGGCTACACGCTGGCGCGCCCGGGGCCAGCGCTGATCGGGCTCGCGGGAGTGCTGCTGCTGACGGGCACGGTGTCGGCCCAGCGGCCGACGCCGGGCGCGCGGGCGCTCGCCGAGGGTGACCCGGTCCGCGCCGCGACGGAGTTCCTCAAGGAGGCCAGCGGCGCCACCGCGCGGGACACCGCCTTCTACAACGCGGGCACGGCGGCGCTCGAGGCCGGCCGATACGACGTTGCGCGCGGCGCGCTGGTGGAGGCCGCCAAGTCGCTCGATCCGGCGCTCCGCTATCGCGCGCTCTACAATCTGGGGCTGGTGGGCCTGCTGGCCTCCGCCGCGGACACCAGCCACCGGGAGGAGCTGCTCGAAGACGCCGCCGACCGGCTCCGTCAGGCGCTCATGCTCCAGCCCGGCTCCGCGCGCGCCAAGTGGAATCTCGAGCTCACCGAGCGGCGCCGCCCACCGCCGCCGCCCAGCGGAGGCGGCGGTGGCGGCGGCAAGCCGCCGAGCAGCGGCGGAGGCGGCACCACGCCGCAGCCGAGCGCGCAGGCCCCGAGCAGTCAGGGACTCACCCAGAACCAGGCGGAGCAGATCCTCAACTCGATGGAGCGACGCGAGCGTCTGACCCGTGAGGAACAGCAGCGGCGGCTCGAGGCCGGCTCGGCGTCCGGAGTGAAGGACTGGTGATGCGCACCCTCGGCATGCTGCTGCTTGGCGCCCTGCAGGGCGAGCGACCCCAGGTCGACGTGTCAGTGGACGAGGACCGCATCTCGGTCGGCGAGGAGGTGGTGTACACCCTCCGCGCCGAGTCCCATTCCTCCACGCCGATGCAGGTGACCATCGCGCCGTTCAACGGCCTCGAGATCGTCGCCCGGTCGGAGCGCACCGAGATCTCCAACGACGGAAGCCCCACCCGTACCACCGTGCTCGAGGTGAGGCTCCGAGCCACCCGCCCGGGCCGCTGGGAGCTGGGCCCGGCCCGCGCCGTGCAGGGCCACGACACCGTCGAGGCCAGCGCGCTCGTCATCGACGTGGCTGCCAATCGGGCCGCGACCGCGTCCACCCTGAGCCCCCGGCTCCGGAGCCTGCTCGACCGCGCCACGCCACCGCAGCCCGGGCAGGCCGGTGTCGATCTGCTGGTCTCCTCCGACAGCGCCCGGCTGGGCGAGCAGGTGGACGTGGTGACCGCGGCCTGGTTTCCCCGCGATCTCAGGCTGCAGCTACGCCGCCCGCCCACCCTGCAGCCACCGGTCATCGACGGCGTCTGGAGCTACCCTCAGGCGACTCCCACCGGCATCGCCGCGACGCGCAACATCGGCGGGCGCTGGTACGATCTGTTCGTCTCCCATCAGATCGTCTTTCCGCTGGTGCCCGGACGACTGCTGATTCCCCGGGCCACCCTCAAGTACAGCACTCCGGTCGCGCTCCAGTTCTTCAGCCAGGAGGACCGGTTCGCGATCGCCAGCCGGTCCGAGACCTTGACTGTGCGCCCGCTGCCGGCCGAGGGCCGGCCGGCAGCCTTTACCGGGGCCATCGGAGCGGGGCTTCGGCTCGAGCGGAGGGTGACGCCGCCGGCCGCGCGCGTGGGCG
>JBJMOX010000369.1:0-10199 GCA_045803515.1 Gemmatimonadales bacterium | reverse complement strand
TGCGGTGGGCTCGCCGTCGCATGCAGCGAGGACC
Source organism: Gemmatimonadales bacterium (assembly GCA_045803515.1). Taxonomy (GTDB): domain Bacteria; phylum Gemmatimonadota; class Gemmatimonadetes; order Gemmatimonadales; family GWC2-71-9; genus CAVVWJ01. The sequence goes on along the minus strand of JBJMOX010000369.1, from coordinate 10,165 downwards.
GACCAGAGCCCGACGAGAAACGAGGCGTGTGTGATATGCATGACGCTCTCCTGCGCCTTTTCGATAGGCGGAATCCCCTTCGGGAATCCTCTTGAGATGAAAGGGGGGTTGCGGGGAGGTCAATAATGGGGGGCCGCCGGGGATCGCGCCAGGAGGGCTCGTCAGCATCCCAGCCCCTCGCGCCGCGGCTGCGCCGATCCCGACGCTTCGAGACGCCGCAACAGGGGGGAGAGGATCTGCGAGAGAAAGCTCCGAAGCGAGCAGAGGACGCCGCGCTTCACCTTCGGCGGCCCGTTGGCGAGGACCCCGTAGCTTTGCGCCCCGCCCGACATGTCGTTGACGGCGCGGCAATTGCCGCACTCGCTCGAGAGGTCGCGATCCGGGAAGGAATTAAGGCGATAGTCACCGGGCAAGTCTCTAGACTGAGCGGAAGCTTTCTGCTCTCAGCGCAACTCGTCTCCGCCGCGACTGGAGATGTACTGGCAGCGCATCGGGAGACAGCTGCCGATTCGACTCAGGTCATTGCCGCGATTGACCGGCTCTCTGGCCGGCTTCGAGAGCGGATTGGCGAATCACTCCGATCCTTGCGCAGCGAGCCGCCGCTGACGCAGGTGACCACCAGCTCGTTGGAGGCGCTCTGGAAGTACACCAAGGGCCAGCTCGCGGGTGATGCCGGGGGCGACTATGTCAGCGCCATTGCACTCCTGAAGCAGGCGGTCGCGCTTGACAGTGGTTTCGCCACCGCTTACCGGACGTTGGGCGGATTTCAGGGACAGCTTGGCAATCGGACCGAAGCAGTCGCCGCAATGACCAAGGCGATCCAACACGACGATCGCCTGACCGAGATCGAGCGAGAGCACACACGCGGTAACTACCACGTGGAGGTCACCGGGCAGCTGGACCAGGCCATTGCCGCCTATCGTGCAGCTCTCGAGCTCAATCCAGGCGACTCACTCGCCAGACAGAATCTGGGTATGGTGTATCATCTCATGCACCAGCCGGAGCGGGCAGAGTCGATCTTCCGCGCCGAACTGCACACGCTGCATCCATGGTCCCCGATACCTCACTTCGCCCTCGCTGCCACTCTGGTTGAGCTCGGCCGGCAGGCGGAAGCTGAGCAGGTTTATACGCAGGCCGCCAGACTGTTCCCCGGTCACCCAGCCGTCGAGCAGTGGGGCATCCTCCTAGCGGCGTCCAGAGGCGACTACACTACCGCGGCAGCCGGCGCTCGCAGATTCAGAGATCGGCACGCCGAGGGACCCTTGGACCGAGCGGATGCCAGCCGCTGGTTAGCCGACATCGCGCTGGCGCGAGGACGGCTGACAGAGGCCGAGGAGTACACCCGCGATGCCATGGCGGCGAGCGTCGATGCCGGACGCCCCGCGGATTACCTCAAGGATGCGGCGACCCTGGCATTCACCGACATCTGGTTTCGCCGCCGAACCAGGCATGGTCTCGGAACGGTGGAGGCGGCACTAGCTCGCTACCCGTTGGATTCCGTCCCACTGCTCGATCGCCCCTATCTCACACTGGCCCTCATTTATGCATCGGCAGGCCGGCCACAGCAAGCGCGCTGGCTGCTCACCCGGTATGAGCGTGAAGTGAATCCCACATTCCGCCACATCGACGACCCGAGGCGGCAATGGACCTGGGGCCACGTGGCGTTGGCCGAAGGTCGCTACGCCGATGCAGTCGTCCAATTTCAGGCCTACGTGCCGACTCCGCGACACTGCCTGCCCTGCGGTCAGGCCGCACTGGCGCAGGCCTACGATCGCCTGAGTAACTCCGATTCCGCGATTGCGGTGTACGAGCGGTACGTGACGACACCCAGTGTCTTCCGCTTGTTCGATCAGGGCAGCAACGACGCCACTCAACTAGCGCCCAGCTACAAGCGGCTTGGCGAGCTCTACGAGGAGCGTGGGGATCGGGCAAAGGCGAGGCACTATTACTCGCGCTTCGTCGAGTTGTGGAAAGATTCTGATCCGGAGCTGAAGCCCGTAGTCAGCGCGGTCCGGCAGCGGTTGCGTCAACTCGCTGGAGAGCGCTCAGGTGCGCCGTAGACTCCTACCCGGCCACGGAGCAATCGGAGTTCGGCGAGGGCGAGCGCCCGCACTCTTAACCTCTTGAGGAATGGGCCCTGACTGCCGACTGGCGCCGACCAGCACCGGGGAAAGTTGAGCGAATGGCCAGGGAGGGAATTGAACCCCCGACACGCGGATTTTCAGTCCGCTGCTCTACCAACTGAGCTACCTGGCCGTGGGGGCGGAATATAGAAAGGGCGTCCGACCCCGCCAAGGGACTGGGAGAGAACCATTTCCCTCCATCCGGCGTTGATTCCGGAACCCGCTCCCGAGGCTCCCATGTCCCGCCTGTCCCTGCTGGCCGCTGCCTATTCCCTCTTCGCCGTAGGCGCCGGCCCGCTCGGCCAGCCGACCCCGCGCCCCGCGCCGGCCTGGGCCAATACCAGCTGGCTCAACGCCGACCATCCCCTCGCCCTCAAGGACCTCCGCGGCCGGGTGGTGCTGCTCAACTTCTGGGTCTTCACCTGTTACAACTGCACCAACACCGTCCCTTCCCTGGTGGATTTCGACCAGAAGTACCGCGATCAGGGCCTCACCATCATCGGCGTTCACACCCCCGAGTTTCCGCCCTACGCCGGCGAGCACGACAAGGGCAACGTGGCGCGCGCGCTCCAGAAGTACCACATCGCGTACCCCATTGCCCAGGACAACGACTCCCGGACCTGGGATCTCTACGGCATCCGCTACTGGCCGAGCTTCGTGCTGATCGACAAGAAGGGGGTGATCCGGTACGAGGGATACGGGGAGTTTCACCTGAACGACGGGAGCTACCAGACGTGGGACCAGCGGATCCGGGAGCTGCTGGCCGAGTGACCAGCGGCTAGAGGATCAAGGCTCCGATGCCGCGATAGTACTCCTCGCAGTCAGCCTCCCTTCCCCGCACCACTCGGCGGCTCCGTAGCGGCCCCAAGGTCGCGGTCACCACCGTGTGCTGGCCCCGATCGGGGCCCTCCTCCCAGTAGAGTATCACCCAGTCGCGGACTCGTCCCACTTCGTGGGCCCGTGGCGTATTGGAGAAGAGCGCCGTGTACCGGCGACCACCGCGATGGGTGTGAAGGATCGGAAGCCAGGCCCGATGCAACGGATTCATCCGACTGGGGGCAACCTTCGGCAGCCGATGGGCGACGGCCATCTGGCGGTACTCCCGATCCACCTCCAGCAGCTCGGCGATCGGAGGCTCAGGTGCAGGGGGACGCTCGGGCGGCGGGCGGCGCCGACCCAGTCGCTCGGCGACGGCGGCTCGGATCCCGGCCAGCCGCCGGTCTCCGAATCCCGCGAGACGGGCCAGCCTCCCATCCCAGGCTGTCGCCTCCAGCTCCTCCAGGGTCTCGATCGCCAGCTCGTCGTGAAGCCGCTCGGCCAGCTTGGGGCCGATCCCGGGCACCGAGCGAAGCGCAGCCAGCGGCTCCTGACGCTCCCGCAGCCGCTCCTGGATCGGCATGCGGCCGGTTTCGATATAGTCCCGGATCGCCGCGGCCAGCCCTCGACCGATCGCGGGCAGTCGTTCCAGCCCTTGGATTCCCTCGGCCCGAAGGATCTCTTCCACCGGGCGACGCGTCCGCCGCAGAGTCTCGGCGCCCAGCCGATAGGCTCGGGCCCGAAAGGGGTTCGCGCCCTGGTCGTCGAGCAGCCGGGCGGTCTCGAGGAACCGATCCGCGATGGTGTTATTGGTGGCCAGCCGAGGCCCGGCGTCTTGTCCGATTGTCGTGCCTCTCATTCCCGCAGAATAGCTCCACGGTCATCAACAGACCACGCGACAGGGGTCGAGAAGACCTTCCGCGACCGGCGAGCGGACCACCTGCCCTGGCCCCATCCCGTGAGTGGGCGCGTTCTCCTGTATGGGACACACGAATCAGCCGGCCTCGAGTCGCTCCGCCTCACGGTAACGGCGATCCACGCGGAGTACGCAAGGCATCGGCACGGCGTTGCGTACTACGGCCAAGTCACGGCCAAGCTGATCTATCCCCATGCGCCGGCCGGCATACTGCTGGCGTTCACTGCCCCGGGTACAAGAAGAAGGGGCTCACCGAACCGCCGGAGTAGCGTCCGAATTCTCGAGTTACGTCGAGGGATCGGGCTCCTCCGGCCACGCCGCGGCCAGCAGCGCCGGCAGGAGCTCGCCGGCGCGGCCCACCAGGTGGTGAATCCGTGACCCGCTCCGCTGTGTCTCCATGCTGCGGTTCACGATTGCGACCGTGGCGCCGGTGGACGCGGCCAGCCACGGAAGCGACGCGGCCGGCTCGACCAGGTTCGAGGTGCCCACCGACAGGAATGCGTCGCAGGCGGCGGACGCCTCCCGGGCGCGCCTGAGGGCATGCTCGGGCAGGGTCTCGCCGAACCAGACAACGTCGGGACGGAGATGCGCCTCGCACCGGTCGCAACGTGGCGGACCGGTCTCCGGCTCTTCCCACGAGTCCACTACCGTCCCCTCCCGGCTGCACCGGGCTCTCAGGAGACTCCCGTGCAGCTCGACCGGATCGGTGCTCCCGGCGCGCCGGTGGAGCCCGTCCACGTTCTGGGTGATCAGTGTGAACCCGTCGACTCGTGACTCGAGCAAGGCGATTGCTCGATGACCGGCGTTGGGCTCAACCGTGGCCACCATTTGGCGCCGCATGCGGTACCAGCCCCAGACCAAGGCCGGGTTCCGCTCGAATGCCTCGGGCGTCGCCAGATCCTCCGCACGATACCGGGCCCAGAGCCCGGTAAGCGCGTCTCGAAAGGTCGGGATCCCGCTCTCGGCCGAGATCCCGGCGCCGGTGAGCACCACAACTTGCCGCGCATCGCGAAGCCGGGTCAGCAGGTCACTCGGGAACCGCTTCCCGCCCGGTCGATTCTCGCGATCCATCGATGTCCCCTTTTCGACATCACCTGCGTTTCCGAGAGTGAGCCTTCTCCCGGAGCGATTCATGCCCAACATCCGTTCTCGACCCCTGCGGACCCGCGCCGCCCAGAGCGTCGTCCTCATGCTCCTCGTGACGCTTGCCTTCTCCTGCCACGAGGACGATCTCGTCACCGGCCCCTCGGCGCCGATCCCCCGACCCTCTCTGGCGATCAGCGACGCCACCCACGGCGGAAAGCGCCACTTCTATTTCCTGCCGCCCCTGGTGTCCGCGACCAGCTTCACCGGTGTCTTCGACCCCGCCTTGTCGCCCGCCTGCTGCTCCAAGAAGGCCAGGGCATCACGTTGGCCGGCGGGATGCGCCTGTTCCACCAGAATGGCGTGACCGAGGTGTGGATGGGTGATGAGTTGGTCGACGCCGGAGGGCTGGTCCTGCGTGACAGCCGGGGACGGCATTGGCTGCTGCAAGGGAGAGGATACCAAGGATAGTGAAGGGAGATCCGATGCCTCGGCCGCGGCGTTAGCTTGGGACCGATCGGAGTCGAGTTTGACCTGAACGACGGACGCTACCGGACGTGGAACCAGCGGATCTGCGAGTGGCTGGCGGAGTGACGACGGCGGGCTTGATCGCACTGGCGGGCATGGCCCTTCTCCTCTCCGCGGGAGCCTGCCATGACGCTCCCTCGGCCCCGCCCGCCCTCCGCCTGGAGACCGCGCCCGCCGGCGCCGATACCCGGCTTACCCTGGTCGCCGCGCCCGACCTCAAGGTGAGCGCCCGCCTGAAGCCCGCGCTCGAGCTGCCGGATGGAGCGGTGCTCCGTTTCGACGCCCCGGCGCTCACCGCCGACTCGGCCTACTTCGCCGTCCCGGCCACCACTCTGCTCCGCGGCCGCCACCCGCACGTCCATGGGACCCTCCGCGCCAGCGTGTGCGGCGTGACCGAGCTGGTCTGCCACTCGGTTTCGCTCCGAGTTGAGTCCTAGCGTCAGCGTGGCGGGACCGAGTCCGCCGGTGTCACCGGCCACCCCCCGCCCAGTGCCTTGTAGAGCGTGACCGCGGCCGTGGCTTGCTGTCCCTGCACCTGGGCGAGGGAGAGCTCGGAGCCGAAGAGGCTCCGCTGTGCGTCGAGGAGATCGAGATAGCTCGACGCACCTGACTGATATCGCATCTCGGCCAGCCGTAGAGCACGACGGAGCGCGTCCACCTGGGTCTGCTGCGCGGTGACCTGGTTGCGGGAAGCGCGAACCCCGGCCACCGCGTCCTCTACTTCGCGAAGGGCGGTGAGCACCGTCCGCTCGTAGCTGTAGCGCGACTGCTCGGCCCGCGCCCGCGCCACATCCACCTGCTTGCCTACCTTACCGCCGGTGAAGAGTGGCATCGAAACGCCACCCAGGATCTGGTAGATCTCGTTGTTCTTCTTGAAGAAGTTATCCGTGTTTTGGCTGAAGGTGCCGTAATCCCCCGTCACCAAGAGCTTGGGGAGCAGATCGCCTTTGGCCACGCCGATTCGGGCCGTCGCCGCGTGGAACTGGGCTTCGGCCTGCCGCACATCCGGCCGGCGCTCGAGCAAGGACGAGGGTAAGAACGCCGGGACGGCCAATCCCCCCAGCACCTCAGTGAGGGGTCGCCCGCGGGGGATGCTCCCCGGGTTCCTGCCTGCCAGGAAACTGAGCTGATTCTCCGTCTGGGTGATCTGCCCCTCCAGCTGTGCCACGCTCGCCGCGGGGCTGGCCACCTCGGATTCGAACTGCCTCACATCCAGCTCGGAGATCAGTCCCTGATCAAACCGCCGGCGCGCGAGTCGCAACGTCTCCCGGTTGGCGGCGAGGGTTCTGCGGGAGATCTCCAGCTCGAGGTCCAGTTGGCGGAGTTGGAGATAGGCGGTCGCCACGTCACCGACGAGGGTGAGGACGACCGCGCGCTGATTCTCTCGCTGGGTCAGGAGGTCGTTCCGCGCGGCCTCGGTGGAGCGCCGGATCCGACCCCAGAAGTCGAGCTCCCACGCCAGGTTCGCGGTGACCTGGAGCTGATTGTAGGTGGAGGACCCCAAGTTGCCGAGTATGCTCTTGGTGCGTCCCCCCTGGGCGTTCAGCGTCATCTGAGGAAAGAAGTCACCCTTAGCTACGCCGTACTGAGCCCGGAACTCGTCGATCGTGGCTACCGCGACCCGGACGTCGCGGTTCTGCCGGAGCGCCGTCTCGACGAGCTTACGCAGCTCCGGGTCGCGTAGCAGGTCGAACCAGACGAGGTTGGCTGTCGTATCCGTGAGGAACACTCTCCCGCGTGCCGAGGTGTCGACTGGCACCGCCTCCGCTTGGTTGGGATTGAGCGGCAGCGTGTCGCGGTTCGCCATGAGCGAGTCGTAGAAAGGGCGAAGCGAGTCCGCGGTCGGATCGGTGCGACGCCACTCGGCTGGCATGCCGAGATCCGGGCGCCGATAGCCGGGCCCTACGGCGCAGCCAGTGGCCGTGCAGACGAGCACTGCTGCCAGGACGAATCGGCCCATCTCAGCGTTCGTCTTCCGAGGAGGGCGTGGCGCCGGCGCCGGCCGGTACCGGCGTCATCGCTCGACGGCGGAAGAGCCCTCGCTCCCCCAGTCTCGCGATCAGGTAGAAGAAGAGCGGGATGAAGAAGACCCCGACCGTGGTCGCGGTGAGCATGCCGAAGAACACGCCGGTCCCGATCGAATGCCTGCTCTGGGCGCCCGCCCCGCTCGCGACGAGCAGCGGGGCCACGCCCAGGATGAAGGCGAACGAGGTCATGAGAATCGGCCGGAACCGCTCGTGCGCCGCCTCGATGGCCGCGTCACGAATGGAGCGCCCCTCCGCCCTGAGCTGGCTGGCGAACTCGACGATCAGGATCGCGTTCTTGGCCGCGAGCCCGACTACCACCAGCAGCCCGATCTGGAAGTAGACGTCGCTCGCCATGCCGCGCAGCCACACGCCGAGGAAGGCGCCGAAGGCGCCGAACGGAATCCCGAACAGGACGGCAAAGGGGATCGACCAGCTCTCGTACTGCGCTGCCAGCACCAGGAACACCATGAGCATGCCGAACACGAAGATCAGCCCGCCCTGTCCGGCGGCGGCGCCTTCCTGATAGGATTGGCCGCTGAAGGCATAGCCCACCCCGCGGGGCACGAATGCCGAGTCGGCCAGCCGCCGTACCGCGGCAAGCATCTGGCCGGAGCTATACCCCGGCTTTGGCTGCCCGGTCACCAGTGCGGAGGTAAACCCATTGAACCGCTGGACCAGGCTCGGTCCCCCCCTAAACTCGGTGCGGACCAGGCTCGAAATCGGGATCATTGCCCCGGCCGGCCCGCGCACGAACAGCCGGCCGATGTCCTCCGGCTTCTCGCGAAACCGGGGCTGTGCCTCGAGCTGTACCCGGTAGGTCCGGCCGTACAGGTTGAAGTCGTTGACGTACAGCGTCGAGAGCATGGTCTGCAAGGTCTGGAAGACTTCCGACAGCGAAACCCCGAGCGACTTCACCTTCTCCCGGTCCACATGAACGTAGATCTGGGGCACGTTCACCCGCATCAGCGTTTGCACGCCTTGCAGCTCCGGCTGGGCGTTGGCCCCCCGGGTGTACTCGTTCACCAGGCCGGCGAATTTCCGGATGTCGTTGACGCTGCGGTCCTGCAGGTTGACCTCGAGTCCTGCCGTCGTGCCCAGTCCGGGAATCTCCGGCAGGTTGAACCCGAACGCGACGGCGTTGCCGAGTGAGGAGAGGAACTGGTTGGTCCCCTGCAGCACGGCGTCGAGCTGGTCCCGCTTGCTGGTCCGCTGGTCCCACGGTTTCAACAACACGAACATCGACGCCGAGTTGGTCTGGTTGGTGCCGAGGACGAAGCTCAACCCGGTGAAGTTGACCGCGTATGCCACGGCTGGCTGTTTGAGGAGGTACTGCTCGATCCTCTGGGTGACTTCCACCGTCCGCTGGAGCGAGGCCCCGTCGGGCAATTGGATCACTATGCCGAAGTAGCCTTTGTCTTCAGTGGGGATGAACCCGCTCGGCACCCGGCGCACGAGCACGGCGATGAGCACCAGCATGACCGCGAAGCAGGCGATCCAGCGCGAGGGTCGCGCGATCACGCCGCCTACCGATGCGATATACCCGTTGCTGACGCGCCCGAACCCACGGTTGAACCATCCGAACAGGCGGTTGCGCGACTCTCCCTGGTCGGGCCTCAGCAGGACCGCGCAGAGCGCAGGCGTGAGCGTGAGGGCCACGATTCCGGAGATCACCACCGCGAGCACGAGCGTAATGGCGAACTGCTTGTACATCTGGCCGGTGATCCCGCTGAGGAACGCGACCGGGAGAAACACGGCGCAGAGGGAGAGCACGATCGCCACCAGCGCGCTCGCCACCTGGCCCATGGCCCGGTCGGCGGCCACTCGGGGCGGCAGCTTCTCCTCGACCATGATCCGCTCCACGTTCTCGATGACCACGATCGCATCGTCCACCACGATGCCGATCGCGAGCACCAGCGCGAAGAGGGTGAGCAGATTGATCTGGAAGCCGAGCAGCAGGAGCCCGAAGAAGGTACCGATGATCGCGACCGGTACGGCGAGGACCGGGATCAGGGTCGTGCGCCAGCTCTGCAGGAAGATGAAGACCACCAGGGTCACCAGCGCCATGGCTTCGAAGAGGGTCTTCACCACCTCGCTGATCGAGGCCGTGATGAACGGCGTGGTGTCGAACGGGATGAACCAGGACACTCCCGCCGGGAAGCTCCGGGCCAGCTCGTTCATCCGCGCGACCACCGCCTGCTTCACGTTCAGCGCGTTCGCGCCGGGCCGCAGGTACAGCCGGATGGCGGCCGTGGGGACGCCGTTCACTCGGCCAACCAGGTCGTAGCTCTGGGCGCCGAGCGTCACCCGGCCGATGTCCTTGACCCGGACGAGCGCACCACCGGAGTCGGCGCGGACGATGATGTCGGCGAACTCCTTTGGATCCGTGAGCCGGCCGAGGGTCGTGACCGGAACGGTGAGTTGGTTCCCCTGCCGGGCCGGCTCCCGGCCGATCCGGCCGGCCGGGTTGGTCGTGTTCTGCTCCTGTACGGCCGCCTGGACATCCGACACCGTGAGGCCGAGCTGGGCCATGCGGTCGGGATCGAGGCTCAGGAGCATCGAGAACTGGAACGAGCCGATGGCCGAGGCGTCGCCGACCCCGGGAATGCGCTTGAGCTCGTCCGTGATGTAGATCCGGGCGTAGTTGTTCAGATAGGTGACGTCGTACCGCGGAT
>JBJMOX010000368.1:0-24949 GCA_045803515.1 Gemmatimonadales bacterium | reverse complement strand
GATCTGGGGAGCTGGTACGCCGTCGAGGGGAGTGAGACGAACGCGCTCGAGGAGTCCGGCGGTTCCTGCACGGCCGATCGCGCGAGCTTCGACTGGGCGGAGTTCAGCTGCGAGGCGGCTGGGTTCCGGTTCGAGTTCAGCATGCGGGCGGAGCCGCTGCGATTCGTGGGGCCCCCGGAGCCGGTCCCCAACGGGGACCCCTCGCCCGCCCCACCCGAGGGAAGCCATACGCTGGCGATGGAGGCGAGCAGCGTGGATGGGGCGCGGCTCTCCGTCGTGGCCTGGACGCCGCCGCCCTCCCCGCCACCCGTGCCGCTGCCGCCGGATTCGACCGTAGTGGCGCGCTGATCAGCGGCTGCGACCCACCAGTCCCAGCGGCACGCTTCGGATGCCGGGCCACACACGGGGCGTGCCCGCCGAGTCACGCACCAGCAACTGACCTGAGATGCCACCGTCGAGCAGCAGTGCCTGGCGGCAGCCGAGCGCACCCATCACAGCCGCCATCTCCGGGGTGGTAAGGCCGAAGGGGATCCTGCCGAGCTTCTGTCCCAGGGCATCGAACCGGGTGAGCGCGATGATGAGCCGACCATCGGCGAGCGTGCCGAGCGCGAGCCGGCTGTCGCGATGCCGGAGGTCGACACCCAGGCCGGGCTGCATGAGCGGGGCTGGCACCCGTCCCTCGTCCAGTAGCATCGGATAGCTCTGAAATGCCTCGCGCGCGGTGCCGCGCAGGCGCTCCGCCGCGACCCTGGCGGGTGACACGATGCGCACCTGGCCGTCCGGGTCTATGACGACCGCCCCGGCGAGCGGCGCGTACTGCGGGGCCAGCACCTCGCGCCCGCGTGTCACGACCCAACCCCACGGCAGCGAGCCCCGGAACTGACCGGCGTCGAATGCCAGGGCGGCGTCTCCGGCGGCGTCACCGATACTCCAATCGCCGCCTCGGATGAAGGCTGGATCCACCGACAGGTCCACCAGGTTCGGATCGACCCGAACCACTACCAGCCGGGTGCGCCAGGCTTCACTGGCGCCGCGAAGCTCAAGCTCGCCCCATTCCACGCCACCCCCGCCGGCTCGCCAGGAGATCCGGTCGGCCAACGGCGACTCTCCGTCCCAGCGCGCCGGTGCGGCGTCACGGCGCCACCAGGTCACCCATCGGCCGCCCTCCTGCACCGCGAGAGCGTCGGCGGCGCGCGAGGAGCTCGCCCCGAAGGCGGAGACTCCGACGGCCCCGCCGGCGAGCGCGGCGGCCGCTCCGGCCGCGACGATCGCCTTCAGGGTCTTCGTCACGTCTACTGCCTCCCCGTGCAGCCCGCCATGGTGATCCGGTTGATCGTATCCGCGATCGCCATCATGGCCGCGGTGTTGCCGGCCTTATTCGCCGCCTGGCCGCGCTCTCCCAAAGCCTGGATCTCGGCCTCGTGCTTCTGGGCGTTCCGCGCCATGCAATCGGTCGCGGCGGAGGCGGCCGCCGGCATGGCCGGTGGCGGCGCGGTGTCGGCGATAGCTGCCGGGGCAGGCGCGGGCGTGGGCGCGGACTTGCGCATCCGCCCGTCCTGGGCGTCACGGAGACCGAGGAGCGTCTTGAGCTCAGGACCCTTCGCGGTGACCGCGGCCTTCTCCGCCGCCGAGGCACCGCCCGGTGGCGGGGCGTCGCTCAGGATCGCAATGACCCGGTCGCTGACCTGGCCGTATTCGGTGGCCGTGAAGTTCCCGGACTTGAGAGTGGCCTGTTCGGCGCGGTTGTCGATGGCGCGCTGCATGTCATACAAGTCACTCGGCCGCTCCGTTTCGCGGACGATACAGCTCGGGTCTATCATAGCCAGCGTCGAATCCTGATAGACTCGCATCATCGCAGTATCCTGTTTGCCTGCGGCGTTCGTCATCTTTTCCAGCAGGGCCTGGCTCCTGTTCGCCAGCTTCTCGTCCGCGGACATTCGAGCGACCCAGCCCTGCTGGGCCGCCTCGCATTTGGACTTGGCGGCTTTACTGGCGGCGTCCGCGCGGAGGTAGCGGCCGTACGGCGTGTCTTCCTTGACCGCCGTCTGGCGCTCGGTCTTCCCGGCCTTGAGGCCGGTCATGAGGCGATCCACTACGTCCGGGGTGAGCACGATGATGCTGCCGTCGCTGCCGGCCGATGCGCTTGCCGGCGCCGCGGCGGGCGAGGTCGCGGCGGCGGGCCCGGCCGGGGCCTCCGCTCCAGCCTCTCCGCCTGCCTTTTCTGCCGCCTTGGCCGCCGCGTCCGCCTTCAACTTCTTCTTGAGGCCTCCGAACTGGGCCGACGCCGGGGTGGCGAGGCAAACGGCGACAAGCGCCAGCGTCACCAGCCGCCCCGCGGCGAAGAACCTGCTGTGCGCACTTGACATCTTCCCTCCAGGAAGGAACAGACCTATCGCCCGCTGAGTGGGAGCGGGGCGGCGGCAGTGTACGGATTTCGGAAAGGGTGGATCGCGGTTCGAACCCGCTTGAATCTGCTGCCTGATCCCGGTGCGAGCCAGGGGGGAGGACAGGTTGGGGACCGTCGAGACTGGCTGTCCTCGTCCCCACGGGCCATATTCAGCCGATCCCCTTCCATCCTGCAGCGCAGCGCCACCCCGACAGAACGGAGTGTGGACCCCGTGGCCGAGCCGTTCGCCCAGCTCGCGACCGGCGGGCGCGGCCCGGCGGGTCGCGGTGTCCACCGGAGGCGGTGCGGAGCCGCTCTGGTCGCCGGACGGGCGGCGGATCTACTACCGGTCCGGTGCCGCGATGATGGCAGCGACCATCGCCACCTCCCCGACCCTCACCGTGACCACGAGGGAGAAGCTGTTCGACGGACCCTTCAGCACCGATCCGTACCACCCCAACTACGACGTCGCGCCGGACGGCAAGAGCTTCGTCATGCTGCGGCCGGTAGAGGAGAACCGGCAGCTGGTGATGGTCGTCAACTGGATTCAGGAGCTCCGGCGGCGCACCGGAGGCGGGAAATGATTCCCCGACTGTGAGCTCGGCGGGTAGATCCCGGCTTCGCGCGGGATAACCCTCAGGTTCGCCCCCCGCCGCTCAGCATGAGCGCGATCGCCGCCAGCGCACACCCTACCCCCGCAATCTGCCGCCCGTTGAGCCGCTCGCCCAGCACCACCCGGGCGAGCAGCACCGTGCTTGCCGGATAGAGCGAAGACAGCGTGACCACCACGCTGAGCGGCCCCATCCGGGCGGCGAGCAGGTAGAGCGCGTTGGCCGACATGTCCATCGCCCCGCAGGCCACCGTGAGCAGCAGCACGCCCGGCAACCGGACCGAATGTCGCCGGACGGCCGCGGCGGCGCCGAACAGCGTGGCCGCCACGGCCCGCGACACCAGGATTGGCCACATGCCCGCCTCCGCGCGCGTCCGTGCGAGCGAGAGAAAGAACAATCCGATCGCCATGCCGGACACCAGCGCGATCCCGACGCCGGGCGGCAGCCGCCACGCGGGACGGTGATCAGGCGCGCCGGCGCCCGCGCCGGGCGCCGTCTGCTGGCTGACCAGCACGATGGACCCGACACCCAGCAGAATACCGGCGACGGCCGCCTCGCCCGGCCGCTCGCCGAGCAGCACCGACGCCAGGACCGGAATAGTGACGGAGCACACGGCCGTCGTCGGTGCCACGACTGCCATCCTGCCGATGGCGAGCGCATGATAGAGCAGCGCGACGCCGACGCTGCCGGTGACCGCGGCCGAGAGCCCCCAGAGAAGATCGGCGCGGGACGGCGACGCGGCAGGCAGGAATGGCAGCAACAGCAGAAGCAGCACGAGCCCGCTCAGCTGCGACACGACCAGCACCGGCAGCACTCCGGTGCGCCGGGTGGCGAGGCCGCCGGTGAAGTCACCCGCGCCGTAGAGCAGCGCGGAGGCGAGGGCCAGGAGGGAGGACATGGCCCCAAGAATAGCGCCCGCGGTCCGACCAGGCGCCGGTGTGGCTATCTTGCCTGTGATGCGTCTGGAGAAGCGTACGACGGCAGCCAACAGCTTTCAGCCATCGAGGAAACGTCAGTATGCGCGAGAGATTTCCGTGGTGGACGGCCGCCCTGGCCCTCACCCTGACCAGCGCCGCGGCATGCACCAGCGACCGCCGGACGGCGGCCGCCGGCGGCGCCAGCGCGGCTGCGAGCGACACCGCCGCCCCGGCAGCAACCCCGGCCATCCCGGCCGCCGCCGCGGTATTCAAGAAGGACGGCGAGACCCGCGATCTCAAGCACCCCGAATCAGCCCGCTACGATTCCGATCTCGACGTCTGGTTCGTGTCCAATATCAACGGCGATCCGCTGGCCAAGGACCACAACGGCTTCATCAGCCGGCTCACCCCCGACGGCACGGTCGATTCGCTCAAGTTCATCTCCAGCGGCGCCAAGGGCGTGACCCTCAACGGCCCCAAGGGCCTGGCCATCGTGGGCGACACCCTCTGGGTGGCCGACATCGACGCGGTGCGCGCCTTCAACAAGCGGACCGGCGCGCCCGTGGCCACCGTGAACCTCGCGGGCAAGGCGAAGTTCCTGAACGACATCACCGTGGGTCCCGACGGCATCTACATCACCGATAGCGGCTTCGGGCCGGGCGCCAACGGCGCCTTCACCCATCCGGGGCCCGACCGCATCTATCACGTGGGCGCGGGTCACAAGGCGACGGTTGCGCTCCAGAGCGACAGCCTCGCGGGCCCCAACGGCATCACCTGGATCGCCAGCCGGAGGCGTTTCGTCATCGTGCCATTCTTCGGGAAGTCGATCGAGGAGTGGGCTCCCGGCGAGAAGGCGCCCACATCGATCGGGTCCGGGCCGGGCATGCAGGACGGCGTCGAGTCGCTCGCCGACGGACGGCTGCTGGTGACGAGCTGGGCCGACTCGAGCGTGTTCGTGCTGGACGGCGGACGCGCGGTGACGGTGGCGAAGCCGGACGGCGGCCCGGCCGACATCGGCATCGACAGCAAGCACAACCGCATCGCGGTCCCGCTCCTGATGCAGGACAAGGTGGAGTTCTGGGACATTCCGGCCGGCGGCGGCGCCGGCAAGCCGTGAGGCTCCCGTGAGTCGCACTCACTTCTCGATCCGCGGCGCCGCCTCGTACGTTCTCTTGGCGGTGGTGGCGATGGCCATCGGCGCGCTCGGCGCCGACGCGTACCGGCGCCGTGCGGTGCCGAGCCCGACCCGCCCCCTCGATCCGGTCACTACCCACGGCGAGTGGGTCTCCATCCGGAACGGCAGCGACTCGATCCGTGCCTACGTGGCCTACCCCGAGCGCAAGACCAAGGCGCCGGCGGTGATCGTGATCCACGAGATCTTCGGCCTCACCGACTGGGAGCCCACCGTGGCGGACCGGCTGGCCAAGGAGGGCTTCGTCGCCATCCTGCCGGACCTGCTCTCCTCCAAGTACGGCAAGTCACCGGCCGACGCAGACTCCGGACGGAAGCTGGTGGGCGAGCTGGAGCCGGAGCGGATCACCAGCGACCTCGACGCGGTGTACGTCTACGTCAACCGGCTGCCTGCCGTGTTCAAGGACCGGGTCGGGACGATCGGCTTCTGCTGGGGCGGCGGCCAGAGCTTCCGCTACGCCACCAACAATCCCAACCTGCGCGCGGCCGTAGTCTGCTACGGCCCGCCGCCCGACACCGCCGCCATCCACCGGATCAAGGCGCCGATCCTCGGCGTCTACGGCGAGAACGACGCGCGCATCACCGGCAGTCTCCCCGAAGTCGCGGCCGAGATGCAGTCGGCAGGGAAGACGTACACCTACGAAGTCTATCCCGGTACGGGCCACGGATTCCTCAAGCCCGGACGGCAGGGCTCGGATGGACCCCAGGTGCAGCGGGCGTGGACCCGCATCCTGGAGTTCTTCCACGCACGGCTGGGGAAGTGAGCCTCGCCCGCACCGCGGCCATCTGCGCACTGATTCTCTGGAGCCGGCCCAGCCGGCTCCTCGCGCAGGTGGACACCACCACGATGGCCCACACGCCGCTCCAGTACGATGTCACCCTGGTCACCAGCGACACCGGCGCCCACGTGCTGCTCGAGGTGCAGACCGCGTGGCGGCTCCGCACCGTGAATCCGGTCGAGCTGCGGCTCGACTCCGCGATGCGGGTGATCAGGGTGCTGGTGGACGGCAAGCCGAACACCCGGCTCTCCCGCACGATGTACGCGCGGCAGGGCGGGGAGGTGGTGGTTCCCCACGAGAAGGCGCCGGGTGACACGCTGAGCACGCGGGTCCGCTATCACGGGTACCCGGGAGGGGGAATTCGGGTCGGACCCGACCAGTACGGCGAGCGCACGCTGGCCGCCACGACCGCCGGTGACGGGGCCCACTTCTGGCTGCCCGTGCCCGAAGGTCCACCGGGCAAGGCGGCGCTCTCGTTCCATGTGCAGGCGTCGGAAGGACAGCGCGTCGCCGCCCCGGGCACGCTCCAGAAGATCGACACGCTCTCCTACGGCAACACCACGTGGCACTACCGGCTCGATGCCCCGGTGCCGCTCACGGCCATGGCAGTCGCGGCCGGCCCTTACAAGGTGACGCCGGTGGCGCGCGCTCGCTGCCCAGGGAAGTGCGTGCCCGTCACGGCCTGGACCTATCAGCAGGATTCCGCGTTCGCGCTGAGCGGGCCGTTCCGCCGGGCAGGTCAGATGGTGGACTACTTCACCGGGCTGGTCGGACCATTTCCGTATCCCGGGCTCAGCCACGTGGAGTCCACCCTGCCTGGGATGACGCCGGGCGCGTCGGTGGTACTCTACGACCAGGCGGGCTATCGCGGGCACACGCTGGATGAGCCCACGGTGGCGCGCGCGACCGCACGACAGTGGTTCGGGAATGCCGTGACTCCCGCCGATTCAGCGGCACGGGTGCTCTCCGACGGCCTGGCCGAGTATCTCGCCGCACTCTGGCGCGGCCACGCCGATGGCGATTCGGCCTTCCGGTCGAGCATGCGGACGCTGGCCGATACCGCGCGGCACGCGGTGCCGAGCGCCACTGCGTCTGACGCCGGCGAGGCGGCTCGGGGGGCCTGGATCGTCCACCAGCTCCGGGGGCTGGTCGGCGATTCGGCGTTCTTCGGCGGGCTCGCGGGTTACTACCGAACGCATCGCGACAGCACTGCGAGCGTGGCGGAGCTCGAGCGGAGCATGTCGGCGACGGCGGGGAAGGAGCTGGGGTGGTACTTCCAGCAGACGCTGAAGCAGCCCGGCTATCCGATCGTCGAGGTGCGCTGGCAACAGAAGGGGAGGACGCTCGCGCTCGAGCTGTTGCAGACGCAGCCGCGAGAGTGGGGTGTGTTTCGGGTGCCGGGGCTCGAGCTCCTGATCGACGGCAAGCCGGTGAAGGTGGACCTGACGGGGCGGGAGACCCGGACGGAGGTGAAGGAGGTGCGGGGCAAGGTGAAGCGGGTGGAGGTGGAGGAAGGAGGGTGGTGGCTGGTGGGCCGGCATGGGGGGTGAGCGGGCAAGATCCCTCGCTCCGCTCGGGATGACAGTGGGGGCGCTCGGGATGACAGTTGCGGCGCTGGGCAGCCTCCTCGCGTGCGAGGGTACGCTGCCTCCGCTCCGGGGTCAGATGGAAGTGGGACGGGATGCCTACGCGGTGTTCGTGGCGGGGAAGGGAAGCGCCGGCGGCGACCTCTTCGCGGTCCGAACCGAGGGCGGGGTGGCGGTGCCGATCACCTTCACCAATGTCGGGGAGATGCGCCCCGCGCTCTCCCCGGATGGCGGGACGGTCGCCTTTCTTCGCGGTCAGTCGCTACGCGACTCGACACCGGGCACCGTCTGGGTGATGAACCTGCTGAGCGGCGCGGACCGCGAGCTCGCGCTGCCCCGGGGAGCAGGACTCCCCACGCGCGTCGGCTGGTCCCGCGATGGGCGGTCGATCGTGGTAAGCACCACGACCGCGCTCTACCGGTTCGGCGCTCCGCCGGCTCCTCCCGATCCCCACCTCGTCCCGCCCGCCCAGCGCGCCGCCGCTGAATCGAGCCTCGCCGTCCTGCTCGGCGAGCCGGCCTTCACCCGCGTCGTGCCCTGCCGCGAGCCCGATGCGCTCTGCACCCAGGGCGACACCGGCGCGCCCGGACTCCTGGCCCAGAGCGCGCGCGACCCGGCCCGCTGGGGGACGGACTCGGTCGCCTACGTCGTGGGGAGCGCCGTCGAGGTCCGCCCGCTGGGACCGGGCCGAGCGCGCAGGCTCCAGGTGAGCGGCGTGGCCGGGCCCCTGCGGCAGATCACCGTCTTTACCGGCCGGCCGTCGCCGTAGCGTCCCGCGCGGTGATCGCGTCCCAGGCGGCGTCGAGCGTCATGGCCACCGAGGGACTATCGGGCGACCAGAGCCCCGCTCCCACCCGTTCCGCGGCGAACGCCACCAGCGCCAGCCAGACGTCGGTCCACAGCTCGGCGGGACCGGGGCGCAGCAGCCCCTCAGACTTTCCGCCCGCCACCACCTGCTGCAGTGCGTCGTGGAACTGATGCTCGGCTTCCCGGCTGCCCTCGTCCAGATGCTGCTCGTCACGCCGCCGGAGCAGCATCCGGGTCTGTGCCGGATCATGCGCGGCCGCCTCCAGCAGCCGCCGGGCGATCTGCTGCAGCCGATCGGGCGCGGCCGGCCGCCCGCCCTCGTCCTCCCGGACCAGCGCGACGCCCCACTGTTGCGCGTTCCGGAACACCTCGTTGAGCAGGTGCTCCTTCCCGCTGAAATGCCGGTAGATGGTCCCCTCGGCGACGCCGGCGCGCGTCGCGATGGCGGGGGTGGTGGTGGCTCGGAAGCCGACCGTGGTATAGAGCTCGAGTGCGGCGCGGAGCAGCCGCTGGCGGGTGGCTTCACCGTCGCGGCGAGCAGTCGTTGAAGAAGTCATGAGCTGAGCACTAAAGAAAGAGGAACCGCCGCAACGTGTTGCGGAAGCGTGGCTTGAAGCGACCCGGCTTCCCCGGCTATCTTCGGGGGCTTTTTACCGGTCACTTTGACGTGGGGTCGTCGATGAAAATGCTGGTCCTGGGTGCTGGGCTTCAGGGGTGCGCATGCGCGTACGATCTCCTGCAGAATCCCGCGGTCAGCCAGGTCACCCTGGCCGACCTGCGTCCCGATAACCTTCCCCGCTTTCTCGCGGGCGACTGGGGCGGGCGTCTCCGCACCGTCCGCCTCGATGTGACCGATCCGGTTGCCG
The DNA here is from genome assembly GCA_045803515.1 of Gemmatimonadales bacterium. GTDB lineage: Bacteria > Gemmatimonadota > Gemmatimonadetes > Gemmatimonadales > GWC2-71-9 > CAVVWJ01. The sequence goes on along the minus strand of JBJMOX010000368.1, from coordinate 15,806 downwards.
TGAGCGAGACCCTCCGGGGCCACGCCGCGGTGATGAGCGCCATCCCCTATTACTATAACGCTCCGATGGCCAAAGCCGCGGTCGAGGCCGGCTGTCACTTCTGTGACCTCGGCGGCAATACTGAGATCGTCTTCGAGCAGCGGAAGCTCCACCCGGAGGCGCTGGCCCGAGGCGTCTCGGTGATTCCCGACTGCGGCCTCGCGCCCGGCATGGTGAACATCCTGGCGGCCGAAGGCATCCGGCGGCTGGATCGGGCGATGCAGGTCAAGGTGTACGTGGGCGGACTGCCGCAGGAGCCCGAGCCGCCGCTCAACTACCAGATCGTCTACTCCCTGGAGGGCGCGCTCGACTACTACACCACACCGTCCTGGGTGCTCCGGGCCGGGAAACCGGTGCAGGTCGACGCCCTGAGTGAGCTCGAGGTGGTGGAGTTCCCCACGCCGGTGGGCACCCTCGAGGCCTTCCACACCGGCGGCGGCATCAGCACTCTTCCCTTTGCCTACCAGGGGAAGATCGAGGTGATGGAGTACAAGACCCTCCGCTACCCGGGCCACGTCGCGATCATGCGTCCCATCCGCGAGCTCGGTCTCCTGGACAACAGGCCGCTCGAGGTCAAGGGCAAGACCGTGGTGCCACGCGATGTGTTCATCGCCGCGGTGCAGCCCCGGCTGCACAAGCCGCAGGGCCGCGACCTGGTGGCGCTGCAGGTGCAGGTCACCGGACAGAAGGACGGCCGCGACCGGCAGGTCACCTTCCGGCTGATCGACTACTATGACGCCGAGCACGGGATCAGCGCGATGATGCGGACCACCGGATATTCCCTCTCCATCACCGGACAGATGCAGGCCGACGGGCGAGTCACCCTGAAGGGCGTGCATACACCAGACGAATCCATGCCGTTTGCCGAGTACGTGGCGGAGCTTGCGCGCCGGGGCATCGAGATCCAGGAACTTTAATCTCGGAGCGGCAGTTTGGAGAGCGGTATGGTCGATTTCACAGCTCTGTGGGACAACGCGTACACCTTCGACGCCTTCCTGGCGGCGAGCACCGAGCACCGGGGTCTCTGGGAAGGGATTCACCGGCTGGCCCGGGTTCCCGACTGGGCGCCGGCGGCCGTGCCCATCGGCGGCCGCCGCAAGCTGCTGGTCATCGCCGAGGACTGGTGCGGCGACGCCTCCAACACCATCCCCATCCTGGCCCGGCTGGCCGAGCTCACTCCCGGGCTGGAGATGCGGATCGTCCGCCGGGATCAGCACCCCGAGCTGATGGACCAGTACCTCACCAACGGCTCGCGCTCGATTCCCATCGTGATCGTGCTGGACGACGAGCTGCGGGAGATCGGCCACTGGGGCCCGCGCCCAACGGTGCTGCAGTCGTGGGTGATGGCCAACCGGCTCACCACGCCCAAATCCGAGCTCTACCCACAGGTGCGGAAGTGGTACGCCCGCGACCACGGCGAGACCACCATCCGCGAGGTGCTCGCGGTGGCGGGCTTTCCCGTGGCCCGGGTGGCCTGATCAGAACATCCAGCCGTTGCCCACCGAGAAGTTGAAGCCGTCGGGTCCGCCCGCAAAATTGAAAGTGAAGATGGTCGACCGGAGGATGCGGAGGGCGAATCCGCCTCCGCCGCCGACCTTCATGTGCTCGGTCGTGAAGCTGAACGACTCCTGCTCGAACACCCGTCCGGCGTCGACGAAGGCGAGCAGGGTCACCGCGCCGAGATCGCCGAACGGCAGGAGATCGTGCCGCACCTCGAGATTGCCGAACAGCGTCCCCCTCCCGCTCAGCCGCCCGGTGTCGAACGACCGGTGGGAATACTCGCCACCGAGCACGGAGACCGGGCTCTCCCAGCCGGGCAGCGTGAATCGCGCGTTGAGTGTCGGCCGTCCCCCCATGCCCGAGCCAGCCAGCCGAAGCGCCACCACCGTCCCCTCCCGCGGCTGCAGATAGCCGCGGAGAATGGCGTACTGGCGGGTGTAGCCGTCGTTCCCGCTTCCCACCTGCGTGCCCGCCTCGAGCAGCAGCCCCTGATGGGTATCGTATTCATTGTCCCTGGTGTCGTATACCAGCGCGAGCCGGCCGGCGATGTCGTTCTGCTCCAGCTCTCCCGAAGGCACCTCATCGGTGAACGTGGACGGGCCGGGGAGTGACGTAAACCGCACCTGCTCGGCGTTGACCTGCAGCGCGGCCTGGAGTGGTCCGCGAAGCCGACGGGTGACCTCCACCACACCGCGATAGCGGGTCCGCCGGAGGCGATAGAGAAACGGTTGCGCGGCGGTCACCGCGTCCTTGTCGTAGACCGTTTCGTTGCCCAGGCCGAAGAAGCCGTAGCGCACCAGGCGGTCGGCGCCGGCCAGGGCAAACAGCCGCCAGCCCTCCCAGAGCAAGGGCGCCTTGAACTGCGCCGTGATTCCGCGACTCCCTCTCGGCGTGATGCCCGCATCGAGGTTGAATGCCGCCGTCGAGGTGACCCGATCCTCGTAATTGGCGGGCTGCCAGTAGCGAATCCGCCCCACCAGCGCGGGGCCGTCGTTGGCGGCGCCGATGAGGTACGGGAAGTAGCTCGTCCGCCAGGCGGCGCGGGGCTCCTTCTCGGTCGTGTCGGCCCTCGGGGTCTCGATCGTCGCGCTGTCGGGTGCGAGACTGTCCACCTTGGTGCTGTCCATGGTCTGTGCGGCGGCGCCGGGTGCGGAGGCCAGCAGCAGAAGCAGGAGGCGCGGGAGCCGCATCAGGGGGATTTCTCGAAGAGGTTGGACTGAGCGCGCGAGCAGTGCTTGGAAAGCTGCCGGGATTTAGGGCGGCCCGCCGCGGATGTCAACCACGGCGGCCCGGCGGGCTCTTGTGATGCAACGCACAGCGTTCGGGGCATGGCCGCGTATCTTGCGGGCATAGTGTGAGTATGGCGGGACGGCACTGCGAGACGTCCGAATCAGCCCTGAGTCCCCTGCTCCGTGGCCGGATGCGCCGTTCAACCCTCTGCCCTCACTGTTGATCCCCTCAAATTCCCTTCTTCAAATATCTCGCGGGAACGGGCGGCAACGCCCGTTCCACCCACCTTTTTTCAGCATTGTCGAGCTCCTCCGGGCACTGCAGGCGCTTCGATCGTTGGGATCACGGCAGAGACCTTGAGGCATCCTGACGCGCCCTCCGGAATCCACCAATTCGGCGGCGGCTCCCATCCACGGCCTCCTGGTGGAAATCAGCCACATTCGGGATCTCGACGGGGATATCACCATTTCTTCGGGGCTACCACAGACACTCGGCAGCCCAGCGATCACCACCGTTTTGGAATCAGGGTGCCGGGTCTTCCGTGAAGACCGTCACACCAGAGCCACCACCCGCTTCACAGCCACCCCATATCCCGGCCCCTATGGTGGGGCACCGGGTGAGCGCCCGGTCCCGACGCTGGGCGTGTGCCCGACGGGGGGTTCCGACAGCACTGGAGCGCGTATGTCGATTCTGCAGCTTTCTCGAAAGGCGCCCGCCCTGGTGGCGGTCGCCATTCTGGCCGCCACCATTTCCAAGCCGGCGGCCGCCCAGGGCGGCGTGAACCTCGTACCCTGGGCAGGAGTCTACGTCCCGACCCGGAACAACGTTTCCAAGTTGGGCGCGGACATCTTCCAGCGTGACGTCAGTGTCATCGGCGGCGCGCGGTTGACCTTCTGGGGGACGGGCAACCTGGGGTTCGAGGCCACCGGCGGATACGCCCCGGCCAAGTTCTCTGGGGAGACCATCAACGAAGGGAACAGCAATCTGCTCGTCGCCAGCGGCCGGCTCCTGTTCTCGCCGACGCCGGTGACCGACCGGGTGTCCTTCTACATCGGCGCCGGTCCGGCCCTGCTCACCCGAGGGCGGAATACCTTCGACGACGACAAGAGCCACACCGATTTCGGCGGGACCGCGGGCCTGGGGTTCCGCTTCGCTCTGGGTGAGAGTGGCAGTTCCGCCGTGCGACTGGACTTCGAGGATTACCTGTACAACGGTGACTTCGGGGGCGGGGACAAATTCCAGAACGATCTCGTAGGGTCGCTGGGACTCTCGCTTTCTCTCGGCGGCAAAGCCTCTGAACAGTAAAACCTCAGACTGAGTGCAAGGCCCCCGGGGGCGGACGAAGGTGCCCGTCTCCGGGGGCAGCACGCTCGGACATTTACGCGGCGGCGGCCTTTTTCGTCTCCGTGTGTTGGAACAGGATTGCCGGCAGCGGCGCCGAAGGATCCGCTGCGATGATCCCTTCGGGATAGGCCAGGACTCCCATCTCGGGGAGATCCAGCCCTCCATCTTCCACTTCGGCCGACACACGGTGGCCCTGTGTCACCAGCGAAGTGACGTACCAGGCGACCAGCGTCAGGGCGCCCACGCCTATGATGTTGGCAGCGACCCCGACGACCTGGGCGATGAACTGACTGGGATCGCCATAGAAAAGGCCGGTCACGTTGCCATCCACCCCGTTCCAGCCCGCCCCATAGGTCCCGTCGGCGAACAAGCCCAGCGAGAGCACGCCCCACATGCCGTTCACCCCGTGGACCGAGATGGCACCCACCGGGTCGTCGATCCGGAGCGTACGGTCGAAGAAGATCACGGACCAGCAGACCAGGACCCCCGCGATCCCGCCGATCAACACCGCCGAGGGCGCGGTGACGAAGGCGCACGGCGCGGTGATCGCCACCAGGCCGGCGAGGGCACCATTGGCCACCATGGACGGATCCGGCTTGCCGTATCGCAGCCACATGTAGAGCATCGCCGTGATGCTGCCTGCTGCCCCAGCCAGCATGGTGTTGGTCGCGATCACACCGATGCGAAGATCGGATCCGGCCAGGGTCGAGCCCGCATTGAAGCCGAACCAGCCGAACGCCAGGATGAACGTACCCGTGAGGGCCATCGGAATGTTGTGCCCGGGGATCGTGTTCACGGTGCCGTCGGCGCTGTACTTCCCCCGTCTCGCGCCCAGCAGCACCGCGGTGACCAGGGCCATGACGCCGCCGGTCATGTGCACCACTGAGGAGCCGGCGAAGTCCACGTGGCCGTGGCCCAGACCGACGTTCTTGCCCAGCATGGCGAGCCAGCCGCCGCCCCAGACCCAGTTGGCGTAGATGGGATAGATCAGCCCCCCGACGAAGACGCTGAAGACGGCGAAGGCGGCAAATTTCCACCGCTCGGCGAGGGCTCCGGTCGGGATGGTGGCTGCCGTGTCCATGAAGACCATCTGGAACAGGAAGTAGGCGAACACCGGAGCGGTGTAGGCCACCCCGGTCAGGAAGAAGCCCGTGTGGCCGAAGAGGCCCCAGCTGTTCCCCCCGATGGTGAGGGAGAACTCGCTGGCGAGCTTGTCGTAGCCCCCGAGGGTGCCGAGCGCGCCCACGCCGCCCGCCTGCAGCGCGAAGCCCACCGCCCAGTACGCCATCATGGCGATGCCGTACACCATGAAGTTCATCGTGAACGTGTGGGCCGCGTTCTTGGCGCGGGTGAAGCCGGTCTCGACCATGGCGAAGCCGGCCTGCATGAACATCACCAGGAAGCCCGCCACGAGCGTCCAGACGAAGTTGATCGCGACCGTATTGGCGGCCGAAGCGTCGGCCGTGGCCTTGAGAAGCGAATCCGGGGCGACGGGGGCGGCTTGCGCCGCCAGGAGCGCCGGACAGGCCAGAGCGATCAGCCCGGCGAGAGCGGAGGTGGTTGGTCGTCTCATGCGGCGGTTCCGGGTGAAAGGGTGAACAGGGTATTGCATCAATGGCGCGCCCCCGCGCTGGCAGGGCTTCGGAACGCGGGGGCGTGGAGCGGCGAAGCGACGGTCTCTTCTTCCAGGCCAAAGCTAAGGGCTGTATTTTGGACTGTCAAGAGTTTTGTGCAAATTCCGCACAATTTCTGTCACAGTCCTGCAAATCCCGCCCAATAAGGCCGACTTCTCACCAAATCATTTGCAAAACATGCCAGTCAGCGTGTACACTTGAAATCGAGAGATGGGCGCTCCTTTTCCCTGACCGCCGGTGGGTGACCTGTATGTCGCAGAACCCGCGAAAGATCGTCTTCCGGATGCCCGCGCTCCTCTCCGAGCCTGCGGCGGACCGCCCCGCCGAGCATCGGCCGCCCGTGGCGCCCGCGCGCGACGCCGCCCCCCCGGACCTCACCGAGGGCCGGAAGCTCGGCACCATCATGGAGGTGAGCCAGGCGCTGACCGGCACCCTCAACCTCCAGGCGGGCCTCTACGGCGTGCTCGAAGTGCTGGAGCGGCGCTGCGGCGCGCTTCGAGGGTCCGTGACCCTGCTGGAGGAGGGGAGCGGGCTCCTGGCGGTGGAGGCGGCCCTGGGCTATCCCCGGAGCGCGGGCCGGGTGCGGTATCGCGTGGGCGAGGGGATCACCGGCCGGGTGGCGGAGAGCGGCCGTCCCGCCATCGTGCCCCGAGTGAGCGGCGAGCCAGGATTTCTCCACCGGGCCGCCGGCCGCCACCAGCGCGGGGAGGAGGTCACCTTCATCTGTGTCCCCATCGGGCTCGACCAGAGCACCGCCGGCACGCTTGCCGTCGAGATGCGGGTCGCGCCCGAGCGGGACGCCGAGCGGATGGTGAAGGTGCTGCGGATCGCGGCGGCGATGATCTCCCAGGCCCTCCGCATCCAGCGGCTCATCGATCTGGAGCGCCAGCGCCTGGTGGCGGAGAACACCCAACTCCGCGAGGAGCTGAGGGAGCGCTACGAGTTCAGCAACATCGTGGGCAAAAGCGGGCCGATGCAGCAGGTCTACGAGCAGGTGGCTCAGGTGGTGGGGACCACGGCCACCGTGCTGGTGCGGGGGGAGTCAGGCACCGGCAAGGAGCTCATCGCTCACGCGCTCCACCACCATTCGCCCAGGGCGGGCAAGCCGTTCATCCGGGTGAACTGCGCCGCGCTGCCCGAGACGCTGGTCGAGTCCGAGCTGTTCGGCTACGAGCGGGGGGCCTTCACCGGCGCGCACGCGCGGCGCAAGGGCCGGTTCGAGCAGGCCGACGGCGGGACGCTCTTCCTCGACGAGATCGGGGAGCTGAGCCCCGCCACCCAGGCCAAGCTCCTCCGGGTGCTCCAGGAGCGCGAGTTCGAGCGGCTGGGCGGGGATCAGACGGTGCCGGTGGACGTCCGGCTCATCACCGCCACCAGCAAGGACCTGGAGAAGGCGCTGGCGGACGGAGTCTTCCGGGAGGACCTCTATTACCGGTTGAACGTCTTCACCATCTGCGTGCCGCCGCTCCGGGAGCGCAAGTCGGACGTGCTGCTCCTGGCCGATCACTTCGTGGAAAAGTACGCCCGGCTCCACAGCCGGAGCATCAAGCGGATCTCCACGCCGGCGATCGACATGATGATGAGCTATCACTGGCCGGGCAACGTGCGGGAGCTGGAGAACACCATCGAGCGCGCCGTGCTGGTGGCCGATGGCGACGTGATCCATGGGCATCACCTCACGCCCACGCTGCAGACGGCGGAGGCGTCCGGCACGGTCGTCTCGCGCTCCCTCGGTGAGGCGGTGGGCGCGTTCGAGAGCAACCTGATCCAGGACGCGCTCAAGAGCACCCGCGGCAACCGCGCGCGCGCCGCGCGACTGCTCAGCACGACCGAGCGGATCCTCAACTACAAGGTCCGGCGGTACGGGATCGACCCCGGGCGGTTCCGGAGCTGATTCCGCCGCCCGCCGCGCCCGGCCGACATCCTTGCGCGGGCCGGGCGGCCGGCTCGACGAATTTGTCGCCCAGCTGGAGCTGCCGTTCCATGGCTCCGTCCGGGACCTTCCTCTCAACTACTCCATCCGCAACCGCTTAGGTCCGTGCTCTCCAGGTGCTGGCGCCCCTGAGGCGTGAGGCACGCGACTTGTCTCTAGCGAACCCGACGCGTGACCTTCGCGCGACGCCGGACTCACCGGTTCGATGCGGACATGGTCGAGGTTTGCAGGCGCATCCGGACGGTGCCGGACGGATTACCACGCACTCAGAGGAGCATGGCATGTATCGACGACGACACTTCGGGGCGGCCGCGGCGCTTGCCCTCACCTCGCTGATCCCTTCCGACGGTGCCGCGCAGAGCGCCCGCGGGCCTGCGCGCGCCTCCTTTGCCCTGGCGGGAGTGGCGCCGACGCCGGCGCCGGCCGCCCTCAAGTCCGCCTACCACATCCGGCTCACCAGCACCTGGCCGCAGGAGGCCGCAGGCGCCTGCCGCAACGGCGGCGAGGAGACGCTCGACGGCACCCTCGAGCGGAATGCCGACGGCACCTACTCGGGGAGCTTCGCGCGCAACACCCGGCTGTTCTTCTGCGGAGCGCACGGCGCCGAGGCGGCACCAGCGGAGGGCTGCGCGCTGACGCTGCAGGGAAAGGGCAGGGTCACGGCGAACGGGGTGGTGATGGAGGACGAGACCAGCCCGAGCGGGCGCTCGGTACGGGTCGAATGGTCGCCCGTGCCCGGCCACTCGGCGGTGGTGACGGGGGCCTGTCCGGCGGCGTTCAAGGACGCCCTCAGGGGGATGTATCTCAACACCCGCCATGGAGCGGAAATTCCGCTCACGACCGCGGGCACGGGCCCGCGGACGGAGCGGCTGGAGAACTACGCCTGGATCGTCGAGCTCGACTGAGTGCCGCTAGAGCTTGAGATTGACGTCGATGTCGATCATGACCGCCGGGGGCACGTCCTCGAAGACGACCCGGCGGTCCACGGTGCGGATGACCATCCGCTCGAGCCGGCCCTTGCCCTTGCCCCGGCCGTGGTTGCCAGCGCGGTAGTAGACCACCTGGGTCACGCCGACCCGCTCGATGCGGACGACATCGAAGCCCTGGCGGACCAGCACGGTGCGGGTGACGTTCACCGCGCGATCGGAGGTGACGGCGTAGTGCTTGTCCTTTCCCTTGCCCTGCGCGTGCGCGGGAGCAGCGGAGAGGGCGAGGGCGCCGAGAACCAGCGCGAGGCCGGCGGCGAAGCGGCGGGGATGCATGGAACCTCCTCGGGGAGCAGTTAGGGGCGATCGGCCGGGGAGGGGCAAGAAGCGTGCGGAATCGAGGGACCGCGGCTTACTCCGCGAGAAGCCACGGCTTAGGTGTCGAGCGGGCGGAAGGACTGCCAGGCCTTGCAGGAGATGCTGGGGGAGAATGCGAGAGGCTGATGCGCATTTGCGTCCCCTGTCCCCGCACCATATGTTCTCTCCCGACTTCCCTACCGAATCCCTATCCTGTACTCCTCGACAATGGAGGCTCCAGTGCGCCGCTTCGCCCTGTGCTGCTGCGCGGTCGTCCTCGCAGGCTGCAGCAAACCCAAGGAGCAGCCCGCCATGGAAGCGACCACCGATACGACCTCGGTAGCGCCGGTCGCGCCGCCGGCGCCCACCCCGATCAAGCTCGCCGATGTCGCCGGGAAGTGGGCGGTGCGTCTGATGCCCGAGAGTGGAGATAGCACGCTCGCCAAGTACGAGATCGTGGCCACCAGCGACAGCTCCGGTTGGAAGTTGAACTTCCCCAAGCGGAAGCCCATCCCGATCCGGGTGGTCGCCGTGGCCGGCGACAGCATCGTGGGCGAGGCTGGCCCGTTCGAGAGCGTGCTGCGGAAGGGTGTCAAAGTGACGGTGTCACACAGCGTCTACCGGCTCCAGGACGGGAAGCTGGTGGGCACCACGACTGCCCACTACGCGAAGAGTGGCCCCGACTCGGTGGCTCACCTGCGGTTCGAGGCCACCCGCGCGCCGTGATCCCACGTCCGGGGATTCAGGCGCCGTGTCCCGGCGCCCGCCCCGCGAGGATGGTGATGTTGTCGCTTCCGCCGCGCTCCAGGGCCAGGTCGAGCAGCGTATGGCAGAGCTGCTCGGAGGACTGCATGGCACCGACCTGCGCGGCAATCTCCGTGTCCGAGACGTGTTTCGTCAGACCGTCGCTGCAGAGGAGCAGCACCGAGTTCCGGTCCCGGATGTCGAGCCGGGTTACCTCCGGCATCGCCGCTTGCCCGCCGATGGCGCTCACCAGCACGTGGCTCAAGGGCGAGGTGGCCAGGAGCTCGGGGGCCAGGGCTCCTTCGTCCACCAGGGCTTGGCCCATGGTCTGGTCGCGGGTCACCTGACGGAGGGTCCCGTTCAGGTAGAGGTAACAGCGGCTGTCTCCCACCTGCACCACGTAGAGCCAGGGCCAGATCACGATGGCCAGGGTGAGCGTCGTCGCCATCCGGCGATGATCGTCCTGGGAGGCTGCTTCGGTCTTCACGGCCGTATGAGCCTCACTGGCGGCGGCGCGGAGGGCCTCCTCGAATTCTCCCCCCCTGGCTCCAGCAGCATGATAGGAGCGAAGACTGGAGGACACGTAACGGGTGATGGTCTCCACGGCCAGTTGGCTCGCCTCCGCGCCCCCCGACGCGCCGCCCACGCCGTCCGCTACCAGCATGATGGTCGCGAGCCGTTGCCCGCGCAGCGGCAGCTGGTCAGGAGCGGGAAGGCTGGTCCCGTGCACCAGCACCTGCGGGTGCACGGTGCAGAGCATGAAGTGATCCTGGTTCTGGGTGCGCACCCGGCCGACGTGGGTCAGGCCGAAGAGGTCGAGCTCTTCATCCGTCGGTTTGGGTCCGATGTCCGCCGGAATGGACGCGATGCGCATCGGGGTCACGGTCACTTCCCTTCGCCGGCCAGCTGGGCCAGTCGGGTGCGCACTTCGCGGACGGTGGGCTGGAGCACCGGGTCCGCATCCTTCCAGAGCTCGAGGAACCGGGTGTAGTGATCCATGGCGCGGGCCTTGTCGCCGCGCTCTTCGTACAGCTCCCCCAGTCGCTTGAGGCTGGGCGCCAGTCCCCAGGGATCTCCCTTGGTCGACTTGATGACGGTGCCTCGGCTGACCGCGCGCTGGTAGGCGGCGAGCGCCGAGTCCGGCAGATTGGCGCGCTCGAACGCCACGCCTTCGTCCCACGCACCGCAGTCCGGGCAGGAGTCCGCGTTTCTTCCCTGCACGAACGCGGTGATGGCGTCCTGAGGCCGCCCTTCCGCCAGGGCCACCCAGCCCCGAGCCTCGAACCACTCCCACCGGCCGCGGCGAATCCCCTCCGGCACCTGGGCCTCATACGTCGTGAGCAGCTGGCGCGCCCGTGTGCGCTGGCCCGCGGCCGCGTACCCCAGCGCGAGCTCAGCGCCGGGCCGGTCGAGCGCGGGCACCGAGTCGAGCGGGTGCTGCCGCAGCCCGTCTTCCAGAAGCCGCAACGCCCCGGCGGAGTCGCCCCGGAAGCGGGCGGTCTGCAGTGCGAGGCTTGCGGTGCCGGCCAATGCGGTTCCCACGAGCCCGCGGCGCTCGCTCACGCCGATGCCGAGCCGGGTCTGCCGCTCCGCCTCGGCGAGCTTTCCCCGGGTCCGCGCCACGCCCGCCAGGCCGATGTGCATCAACCACTGAGAGGTGGGATCGCGGTTGTTGAGGCCGAGATCGAGGAAGGCGTGCCCTGCGCTGTCGTAGTCGCCCATCGCCTGCAGTGCGAAGCCGTGTGCCCAGCGATAGTTCGGGAGGATGGGTACCTGTCGCATCATCTGGTCGAGCGAGCGCCGGGCGTCCTCGTCATGCCCCTGGCCCAGCTGCGCGGCGATCAGCTGCAGGTACATGTTACCCGGACTCGGGCTGGCCCGAACCGCCGGCGTAATCAGCGACTCCGCCTCCGCCGGTCGGCCGACCTTGGCCAGCAGCAGGGCCAGGTTGTTGACGGCCACGCTGTTCTCGGGGCTGATCGCCAGCACTCGGCGGTAGGCGGCCTCCTCCTTGGCCGGATCCATATCTACGGCGGAGTAGTAGTACGCGATGGTGAGCTGACGCTCGATTTCGGGCAAGCGGTCGCGGTGCTGGTACGCCCGGGTGGTGGCCGCGACGATCCGTTCCTCGCTGGCGCGCGAGTTTTGGAGAGCCACCGCCAGCTTGCGCCAGGCCATGGCGAAGCCGCTGTCGAGCGCGATGGCGCGCTCCAGCATCGGGATCGCCCGATCGTGGAAGCCCTCATCGGCGAGCCGCGCCGCCTCGGAGTAGAGGCGCAGGGCCTCGAGCGAGCCGGTGGTGACCTGGTCCAGCGGCTGGCCGCCCCGAATCGTCTTGAGCGATTCGCCGATCCGCTCCCGCACCCGGCCCGAGAGCTTGTCGAGCGCCGCCACGATTCCCCCGTCGTCCACGGCGGTCTCCCGGAGCGCCACCAGCTCGCTGCCGTCGGCCGCGCTCAGAATGCGCGCCGACAGGACGTATCCCTTCCCGAGAGCGCTGATCTCCCCGGCGACCACGGCCTTGGCCCCTTCACGCGCGGCGATCTCGCGCGCCAACGCACTGGTGACCGGCGACGACGGATCGCGTTGCATGCGGGTGAGCGCATCGCTGATCTGCGCGGTGGTGAGGATTCGCACCGTCGGCGACTGGGCGAGGTCGATCCGGAACGCCTCGGTGACCGAGCCGGCCAGGCTGGAATCGGCGCTCCGGTTCTCGAAGTCGGCCACGACGAGCTGGTCCTTCTCGCTGAGCCGGCCCGAGGCCAGCAGCGTGCCCACCGGCCCGATCCCCAGGAGCCGCATCGCGGTGTAGACTGCCGCCACGACGCCGAGCGTGGCGAACGCGAGCACGCCGCCCCGGATCGCCCGGCGCCAGGTGAACCAGCCGGGCAGCCCCACGTTGGGAGTGGTCACAATCCTGCCGCTGGCCCGGGCCAGCGCCCGCCGGCGCTCGAGGTGACCGGTGACCAGGATGATCGGCAGTCCCAGCAGGAGCAGGGCGATGGCCCCGTAGAACACCCAGTCGGGCAGGCCGAGCTGATGGACCAGCAGGTAGACGATGGACAACACACCGGCCGAGGCGGCCGCGAAGAGCAGGGCGACCCGCGCCGGCTGGCTCTTCCGGATGGCTTCCTCGGTGCCGCTGGAGATGGCCAGGGTCGCGCCCGTCGGGGTGAGCCCACCGCTCGGCGTGGCCGCGGCCTCGAGCTGGCCCAGCAGCTCCGCCGCGCTCTGCCACCGGTCGGCTGGGCGCTTTTCGAGGCAGCGCATGAGGACAGCGTTGAGGGCCGGCGAGACGGCGGGCCGGTGCCTCGTGACCGGCTCCGGCGCCTGGGTGATGTGCGCGGCGAGCAGCGCCTGCGGCGAGGGTGCCGTGAAGGGCGTGCGGCCGGCCAGCATCTCGTAGGCCAGCGTTCCCACGGCGTAGATGTCGGCGCGATGGTCCACGTGCGGATCGGCGGCGGCCTGCTCCGGCGCCATGTAGGCCGGCGTGCCCAGCGCCACGCCAAGGGAGGTGAGGGAGGACTTCCCGCTGGAGGCGCTCACCGCCTTAGCCACCCCGAAGTCGGTCACCACCGCATGGCCGTCGGAGAGCAGCACATTGTCCGGCTTGATGTCCCGGTGGACGACGCCGCTCCGGTGGGCGTAGGAGAGCGCGTCCACGATCTCGCGCAGGAACTTGGCGGCCTCGGCCACCGGCAGCTCGCCTTCCCGGGCGAGCTTGGCCCGGAGCGACTCGCCGGCGATGTACGGCATGATGTAGTAGAGAATGTCGCCCGAGGCCGCGGCGGTCAGGAGCGGCACGATGTGCGGGTGCTGCAGCCGGGCGGCGAGCTGGATCTCCCGCTCGAACCGTTCGACGTTGACGGCGGCGCCCATCTCCGGCGGCAGCACCTTGATGACCACCTGTCGGCCCAGCCGGGTCTCCTGGGCGAGGAAGACGCGGCTCATGCCGCCGCCGCCCAGCTCCTTCAGGATGCGGTAGGTCTCGCCGAGGGCGGCTTGGAGGCGCTGCTCGAGGTCGTTGATCGTGGAGTCCGGTTGGAGGGCTGACCCTAAGGTAGGGGACCCGCCGCCGATCCGACAAGCTCGGAGAACTGCTGCAAATCGATATTGCCACCGGAGACGATGGCAACGATCGGGCCCTGGCCGGCTTTCCCCGTCAACGCGGCCGCGAGCGGCAGGGCCCCGGCGCCTTCGGAGATGATTCTCGCCTTGTCTGCCATGAGCCGCATTGCTCGCTTCGTCTCTTTCAGGCTGACCACGATGCAGCCGTCCACCAGCGGTTGCATTCGCTGCCACATTCGCGGGAAGACGCTCTTGCCGCCGGCGCCATCGACGAACGAGGGCGTCCATTCCTTGAACACCTGCGGCGCTCCCATCGCGAAGGAGAGCGCTGCGGGGGCGGCGGTCTCCGGTTCGGCGCCCCACAGGCGGATCTCCGGCTTGAGCGCCTTGAGGGCGCTGCCCACGCCCGTAATGAGACCGCCGCCGCCGATGCTGGCAATGACGGCGGTCGTGTCGGGCGCATCTTCCAGGATTTCCAGACCCATGGTCGCGTGGCCGGCGATGAAATTGTGATCGTCGAACGGATGCACGAACGTCCCCTCGACGCCGGGAAACGAACGCTCCTCCAGGGCCTTCCACACGACGTCGTACGCCACGGGAATGAGTCGCGCGCCGAGCGCCTTCATGCGCTCGATTTTCGAGGCCGGCGCCGTCTCGACCACGACGACCGTGCAGGGCACACCTGCCTTTCTTGCCGCGTAGGCGACGCCTTGCCCTGCATTGCCCGCACTGATCGTCCACACACCGCGTTCGCGCGCTGACTCGGGCAGCAGTGCCACGGCATTGGCGGCACCCCGCAGCTTGTAGGCATTGATCGGCTGCAGGTTCTCCAGCTTGAGCCGGATATCGGGGTAGTCCGGTCCCAGTTCGAGGCGAACCAGCGGCGTGCGCACGATGGTGTCCGCGATGCGCTCGCGGGCTGCGCGTATCTCCGCCAGCGCTATGGGGCGGACGGGTTCAAGCGGGGTGGGCAGGCCGGGGCCAGGCTCGCCGGTGGTCATCTCCGCTCCACCTGGGCCACCCACACCGCGAAGCCTAGGCGCGTCGTACCCGTGTTCATCGTGAGGTCATTGCTCCCGTCCGCATCGGGCGATCCCACCGCAAGCGGCGAAGGACCGTCACGAACTCCTCATCGCTCCGCAACTCCTCATACCCGGGCCACTGCGGAGCCATGAGGGCCAGCAGCGGATCCCGTACCTCTGCCGCTTGCTCGAAATGCCGGATGACGTCCGCACGCCGACCGGCACCCAGGGCCGCGGCCATGAGGGCGGCCGGCTGGACATATTCGGCACGCGACCGGGCCACCAGCTCTGCGTACAAGGCGTCGGCCTTCTCCCGCCGTCCCAGGGCACCATTGGCCAGCGCCAATCCCATCATGAGCCACGGATGACGGCCAAAGCGCGACAGGACGGACGGCCCCAGCTCCACCGCCTCCCTCGCATCGGGCCCCAGCGCGAGCGCGTGCAGTAGAGTCCAGTGGGGATAGAATGCCGTGGGATCCAGCTCGATGCCCCGCCGCGCTTCCTCGGCCGCGAGCTCGGGTTGCCGGCTCCAAGCCAGGGCGAGCGCGAGCTGCGCGCGGGCGTGCGCGCTCAGCGGATCGGCCTCGACCACCGCGCGCAGCTCGGGGATCGCTGCCTGTTACTCCCCTCGCACGTAGCACAGATCGAAGAGCGCCCCACGGGCGCGCGCCTCCAGGCTCGCAGGATCCAGCTCGATCGCGCGAGCCCACGCGGCGGCGGCCTTCTCCCGATCGAAGTCTCCCATGAGCGAAAGGAGGCCCAACGCGAGCTGGGCCGCCACCAGATTCGCATCGAGCGCCAGCGCACGGTTGGTCGCCGCCGCGGCACGGGCGTGCACCTCAGCCGGGTGGACCATCCCGTAGAGCGCCAGCAGCAACAGCGCCACCGCCAGCTCGGCATGCGCCGGGGCAAAGGCTCCATCGAGCGCGATCGCCCGATCGAAGCACTCGACGGCGCGGAGCAAGGCGGGCCCGCGCTGCCGGGCCAAGCCGCGCCCTTTGTGAAACAG
>JBJMOX010000367.1:0-2865 GCA_045803515.1 Gemmatimonadales bacterium | reverse complement strand
CCAGAGTGGCAGGCGCCATCACCCGGTCCTTCTCGTGAGGAGACGTTGTCTGTGCCGGTCTCGCTCAAAACCTACGTCCGCGACCAGGTGCGTCGGAACACCGAGCGCCTTTCCCGGCCGATCCGGATCGCCCGGGGATACAAGGAATATGCCGCCCGCCGGGCGATGGCGGAGGCCGTCCCCCCGGCCGAGTGCTGGGACGTGCCTGCGCTCACCGCGAACGGATATCTGGTCGTTCAGGGAGCGGTCGACCTCGTCCCCGAGCTGATCCGGGCCTCGCGAGAGAAGCTGGCCCGGGCGGACTCGCTTCCCCAGAGCCGGAACAAGGCATTCTTTTCCCAGTTGCTCGAGGCCGGCGACCGGGGACTGGACACGATCTTTACCCGGTTCGCCCTCAGCGACAAGGTGCTCAACACGACTGCCAGGTATCTAGGCGTTGCCCCATTCCTGGAGTCCGTCGAGCTGCTGTATTCGAAGCCCATCCAGGGTCCTCCGGCGCAGAGCCAGCTGTGGCACCGGGATCGGACCGACCGGAAGATCTTGAAGGTGTTCGTCTACATCAACGAGGTCACCTCCCGACACGGACCGCTCTCGTTGCTGCCGCGCGCCGAGTCGGCCAAGGTTCCCGAATTCCTGTTCCACTACCTGTCCGATGAGGAAATGGCCAAGCACGCCGACCTCTCCAGGATGGTGGCGCTCACGGGCCCGGCGGGTACGACGACCCTGATCGACAGCCAGACCGCTTACCATCTCGGCAGCCGGTGCCAGGAGCCGCGCCTGGCCTACGTCGCGTATTTCAGCAGTGGCTTCGGCTACCGGGCCCGGGAAACCCGCTGGACGGTCGACCCGGCGCATTCCAGTCGGCTTTCCCCGCTGCAACGCTACGCGCTCGGTGCGCAGTAGGCCGGAGGCCGAGTTCCCGGCGCCTTCGCCTCATCACTCGGGAATTCTCTTCGCTCTCCGCCTGTGGCGCGTCTTCGCGGGCCGGAGTGTGGCCGGTAGGTGGTTTCGCCTCCGCCAGATGTTTCGTGGCGTCTACGTCGGCCCGGGGCTGCACCTGACCGGCGCCCCATGGATCAGTCTTGGTCCGGGCGTGGTGATTCAGCGGGGAGCCGCCCTCTACGCGCGGCCCGGCGGCCGGCTGCTCATCTCGGGCGGCTGTCGCATCGGATCCGATGTCGTAGTTTCGGTTGCCGAGTCGGTCACGCTTGGACATGACGTTCTGCTCGCGCCCCGCTGCTACATCTCGGACCACAATCATCAATTCCTGGACCCCACGATTCCGGTCATGCATCAGGGAATGACCCCACCGGCTCCGGTCGTCATCGGCGATGGCAGCTGGCTCGGGATCAACGTCTCCGTTCTGGCCGGAGTCACCCTCGGCCGCAACTGCGTCGTGGCCGCGAACAGCGTCGTCACCACCTCGTTCCCCGACGGCAGCGTCATCGGAGGCGCTCCGGCCCGACTGCTGCGCTCGCCAGCGCCTCCCACCCTGGCGTGAGCGGCAAGCTCTCCGGCCAGCTCGGGATCCTGGGCTCCGGCGTCGTCATCGGACTCCTCCTTCGCATGCTGCAGGGCGCGGTCGTCGCCCGCCTGCTCGGAGTGACGGAGTTCGGCAAATTCGCGACCGTCGCCGCGCTCATGGCCATCATCTCCCGCATGAACGACCTCGGACTCCCGAACACCGTGGCGTACTATTTCAGGCGCTCCCGCGGCACGTTTGGATCGTTGATGCGAGTGATCTACCTCAACGTCACCTGGTGCTGGATCGTCAGCCTTGCAGTCGCGTTCGCCGTCCCTCACCTCCCGCTCGCCATTGCGCCGGACCTTCAGGACTCGCTGCCACGGCAACTGCTGCTGGCCGCGTACATCGCGGTGAATACGCCGACCTGGATTCTGCCGGGCTTCGTGAGTGCTTCGGGGGATTACAGCTCCTATGCACGGCTGACGAACCTGGACGCGGGGCTCCAGGCCGGGTTCTCGATCGGCGCCTGTATCATCTTCGGAGCTTCGTACTTCACTGTCGTGGCGGCTCTGGCAGTCGAGCAGGCCCTCATGACCGCGGTCTACCTTCGGTTCGTCGATCGCTACCGCAGCCTGGCGCCGGATGATCCGGTATCGGTTCGGGAGACGATCTCGTACGGATTGAGGCTGCAGTGGGGCGTACTGATGAAACTGCTCAGCAGTCGGGTCGACATTCTCACCATCGGCGCCCTGACCAACGCGAAGTTGGCCGGCCTCTACTCCGTCGGGCTCAACATCCGGGACATCGGGCTGCTTCCGCAGTCGGTGTACGCGGCCCCTTTCCAGAACCTCGTCATCGACCGATCGCGTGAGGAGAAGGCATCAGACCGGACAGCGGTAATGACCGGTCTTCTGCTGCAAGGCATTCTCTCGCTCTGCATGGCCGTCGCTGCGACCGCGGCCCTCCCGATTTTGATACCCGCGGTGTACGGCCAGGCCTTCAAGGCGGCGGTGTCACCGGCCATCGTGCTCTTCCTCAGCGTGATTTTCCTGGGTCCTGCCGGGCTGTGCTGGATGACTTTCAATGCCAAGGGTCGCCCGCAGATCACCAGCCTGCTGCTCACCGCCACGGGACTGATCGGGCCGGGCCTGACGTTCGTGCTTCTCAAGACCGGCCACGGGCTGGTGGGCGCCGCCTGGGGCGCTATCGCCACCAGTGCGATGACATTCGCGCTGTGCCTCGGATTTCTGCAATGGATGCAGCACTACCAGACGGAAGACGTGCGAATCGGTTGGAAGCGCGTGCGCTCGCTGCTCGGCGTCGGAATCGCCCGTGCCAGGGCGAAGCTTATCGGTCGCGCGGTGGAATGAGCCTGCGAGCAGACGCGAACCACGTCCGCT
>JBJMOX010000366.1:0-6640 GCA_045803515.1 Gemmatimonadales bacterium | reverse complement strand
CAGCCTCGAGCGGCTGGAGCACGTCGCCGGGCGGCGGCTGCAGCGGATCGGGCTCTCGGCGACGATGCAGCCGATCGGGAAGGTGGCGGAGTGGCTGGTGGGGGGAGACGAAGGGGAGGACGGGAAGGTGCGCTGTCATCCCGAGGAGCGCCAGCGACGAGGGATCTTGCTCGCGACTCCCGGACAGTCGCGGCAGAGGTCCGATCCTGCGGAGAAGATCCCTCGCTCCGCTCGGGATGACAGTTCCGCTCGGGATGACAGTGACAGCGCTCGGCATGCCATCGAGGTGATCAACGAGGGCCACCGCCGCGCTCTCGACGTCGCCCTCGAGCTGCCCGGCTCGCCGCTCGAAGCGGTGATGTCGAACGAGGTCTGGGAGGAGGTCTACGCCCGCCTGGTTGAGCTGATCCAGGCGCACCGCACCACGCTGGTGTTCGTCAACACCCGCCGCATGGCCGAGCGGGTGGCGGGCCAGCTCGCCGAGCGGGTGGGCGAGGGCGCTGTCACGGCGCACCACGGGAGCCTGTCCAAGGAGCACCGGCTCGACGCCGAGGAGCGGCTCAAGGAAGGCAAGCTGAAGGCACTGGTGGCCACCGCGTCACTCGAGCTGGGAATCGACATCGGGCACGTCGACCTGGTGTGCCAGCTCGGGACGCCTCGGCGGATCTCGACCTTCCTGCAGCGGGTGGGACGCTCGGGTCACACGGTGCTCGGCACACCCAAGGGCCGCCTCTTTCCGCTGACCCGGGACGAGCTGGTGGAGTCCACCGCGCTGCTCCGGTCGGTGCGCGCCGGCAAGCTCGATCGGATCGTGATGCGGGAGCAGCCGCTCGACGTGCTGTCCCAGCAGGTCGTGGCGGAGACCGCCTCCGAGGACTGGCAGGTGGACGACCTGTTCGCGCTGGTCCGCCGGGCCTATCCGTACCGCCGGCTGAAGCGGGCCGAGTTCGACGAGGTGGTCGCGATGGTCTCGCAGGGATTCGAGACCCGCCGCGGCCGTCGTGGCGCGCTGGTGCATCACGATACGATCAACGGCCGGCTGCGCGGCCGGCGCGGCGCGCGGATGGCTGCGATCACCTCGGGTGGCGCGATTCCGGACAACGCGGACTACCGGGTGGTGCTCGAGCCCGAGGGCACCTTCATCGGCAGCGTCAACGAGGACTTCGCCATCGAGAGCATGGCGGGTGACATCTTCCAGCTGGGGAATCTGTCCTGGCGGGTACAGCAGGTGGTCCGCGGGACGATCCGAGTGGAGGACGCCCGCGGCCAGCCGCCCAATATTCCGTTCTGGCTGGGCGAGGCGCCGGCACGCAGCAGGGAGCTATCGGCGGCGGTGGCGGAGGTGCGAGGGGAGGTGGAGTCGGTGCTCGCTGGGAACCGCCATCGGCAAGATCCCTCGGTCGCTTCGCTCTCTCGGGATGACAGTTCTGGTGAGTCCCAGCTCCTGGCCTATCTCGCCGAGTCCCACCGCCTGCTCGGCGCGCTTCCAACTCAGGACACCCTCATCGCCGAGCGCTTCTTCGACGAGGCGGGCGGCATGCAGCTCGTGCTCCACGCGCCGTTCGGCAGCCGGGTGAACCGGGCCTGGGGCCTGGCGCTCCGGAAGCGCTTCTGCCGCCAGTTCAATTTCGAGCTCCAGGCGGCGGCCACCGAGGACGCGGTGCTGCTGTCGCTGGGGCCGCAGCACTCCTTCCCGCTGGAGACGGTGTTCAAGTTCCTCCATCCCGATACGGTGGGCGACATCCTGGTGCAGGCGCTGCTGGACGCGCCGATGTTCGGCACGCACTGGCGCTGGAACGCGTCGATCGCGCTGGCACTTCCGCGAAGCCGGGGCGGACGCAGGGTCCCGCCGCAGATTCAGCGGATGGAAGCGGAGGACCTCCTGGCCGCCGCGTTCCCCGATGCCGCCGCGTGCCTGGAGAACATCCCTGGCGACCGGGAGATCCCAGATCATCCGTTGGTGCGGCAGACCATCGACGACTGCGTGAACGAGGTGATGGACCTCGAGGGTCTCGTCACGGTGCTGCGCCGGATCCACGCTGGGGAGATCCGCTGCATCGCCCGCGATCTGCCGGAGCCGTCGCCGCTGGCGAGCGAGATCCTCAACGCCAAGCCATACGCCTTCCTCGACGACGCACCGCTGGAGGAGCGCCGCACCCAGGCCGTCTACACCCGCCGCGCCATGGAACCCTCTTCGGCGGACGACCTCGGCGCGCTGGATCCGGCGGCGATCGATCGCGTTCGGGACGAGGCCTGGCCCGAGGTGCAGAACGCGGACGAGCTGCACGACGCGCTGCTCACCTCGGGCTTCCTCACCGAAGCCGAAGGCAGCGCCGGCCGCGCGGGCAAGATGTGGCTGGCCCACTGGAGGGAACTGGTCGAGGCGGGCCGGGCGGTGCGAGTCCAGCCGGTTGGCATCCGCCCGGCCCTCTGGATCGCGGCCGAGCGCCTGGGCGAGCTGGAGCAGCTCTCCGACCCCGCCACGCGAGAGGCCGCGGTGCGCGAGCTCTTCCGGGGCAGACTCGGTATCCTCGGACCGGTCACCGCAGCGGAGCTGGCCGCGTCGCTCGGCCTGCCCGAGATCGAGGCGGAGGCCGGGTTGATGGCGCTCGAGGCGGAGGGAGTGGTGCTGCGGGGACGCTTCACGACCCGGCCCGCTGGTGCGGCGGGCGAGCTCGAGTGGTGTGACCGGCGGCTGCTCGCGCGGATCCACCGCTATACGCTCAACCGGCTCAGGGCCGAGATCGAGCCGGTGAGCGCGGCGGACTTCATGCGATTCCTGTTTGCCTGGCAGCGGGTCGATCCGGAGCATCGGGTGGCGGGCATCGAGGGGCTGGCCGCGCTGATCGCGCAGCTCGAAGGCTTCGAGCTGCCCGCGGCCGCGTGGGAGAGCGACGTACTCTCAGCGCGATGCGAGGCGTACGAGCCGACGCTGCTGGACACGCTGTGCCTGACCGGTCGCGTGGCCTGGGGCCGAGTGCCGGCGGGTCCGCGCGCCGGCGGGGGAGGGGGACCCATTCGCTCGACGCCAATCGCCCTGTTCTCGAGAGCACACATGGGCACCTGGCTTGCTTCGCGGGCTCCCGCCGAGGACCAGCCGCTGTCGAGTTCCGCCGGGCGAGTGCGCGAGGTGCTGGACCAGCGCGGCGCCATCTTCTTCCACGAGCTGGTGCCCGCGTCCGGCCTGCTCACCACGCAGGTGGAGCAGGCGCTCGCCGAGCTGGCCGGGTTGGGCACGGTGACGTCGGACGGCTTCGCGGGACTCCGGGCGCTCATCACCCCCTCGAGCAAGCGGAAACCGCTTAGTGGCGGGCAGCGGCGGCACCGGACGGTGCCGTTCGGGATCGAGAGCGCGGGCAGATGGGCGCTGCTGCGTGACGGCGCAGGGGCTCCCGAGGCGGAGCGGATCGAGCTGATCGCCCGCACTTTGCTCAAGCGCTACGGCGTGGTCTTCAAGCGCGTCCTGGCACGCGAGCCGGCGGCGCCGTCCTGGCGCGAGCTGATGCAGGTCTATCGGCGGCTCGAGGCTCGGGGCGAGGTCCGTGGTGGCCGCTTCGTGAGCGGCATGTCGGGCGAGCAGTTCGCGCTGCCCGAGGCGGTGACTCAGTTGCGGGCCATCCGGCGGCAGGAGGCGGACGGTCGTCTCGTTGCACTCGGCGCGGCCGATCCCCTCAACTTCACCGGCATCCTCACGCCGGGGGAGCGGATCTCCGCAGTAGGCAGGAACCGAATCCTGTACCGGGACGGCGTGCCGGTGCTGGCGCTGGAGGCCGGCGAGGCAAAGCAGCTGGTCCCGGGTGAATCCACGCCGGCGCCGGACCTGGTCCAGGCGCTGGTACGGAAGCGGCTCACCCCGGCGCTCCGGGTGCATCTCGGGATGTCGGGCGTGCCGGCGGGGTCGGTGCTGCCGGGGAAGCGTTCGGCGAGGCGGCGGACGAAGAAGGCGGCGGCGAAAGGGGAGTAGGCGGGCACGACAGCACCTCACGCCCGTGCGACCTTCGCGACTGTATCCCAGGTGCGCGTCGTCTGCTCTTTCCCCAACGTCCTTTCGATCAGCGTCATGAACACCGGCCCCTTGGGAGTCGGCAGATAGGCGCTGAAGACCTCCCTGCCTTTCATGGAGAGAATGCGCGCGCCGTGTAGCTCGATGGGAAGCACGAGCTTCGACGTGGGCTCATCGCGGAGGAAGGTGACAATGCGCTTCGCGTCGGGACCGAGGCCAAAGGCCCGATAGGGATCGGACTCGAGCATCTCGTGGAGTGAATCGACCGATCGCACAATCGTGAGAAAAGCCTGACCGAGTCGCTGCTTCATGGCGGCCTCGGCTTTGCTCCGGATCGACGGCTCCGATGTCACCCGCGTGCTGAAGACGACATTCCCGCTCGACAGGATCGTCTTCACGTCCGTGAAGCCGGCTGCCTCGAACGCGCCCTTCAACTCCGGCATCTTGGCGTTCATCGGCATCACGCCTCGGAGAAACGCGGCATAGCGTGGCATGGGCTAAAAGCTAACGAAATCCGGCTCTGCGCAGTACGTTGTTCGAGTGAATCCCCCCGAGGCGCTGAACAGCTTGCTCGCTTCCCCAGCTACGGCATTTCAGCCATCGACTGACCAGCGTCTTGCGATCCAGGCCCCGGTGGGCCCCATCCTCGTCGTCGCCGGGCCCGGCGCGGGGAAGACCTACTGCCTCATCAGCCGGATCCAGCATCTCATCTCCTGTCTGGACTTCGATCCGGCACGCCTGTGCGCCGTCACCTTCACCAACAAAGCGGCCGACGAGATCTCCGCGCGGCTCATTCGGGAGATCGGGCCCGGCGCGGAGGAGATCACCCGCGGCACGCTCCACTCGCTCTGCTTTTCGCTGCTTCGGCAGCACGGCGCGGCGGTTGGCCTCCGCCGGGGCTTCGGGATCGCCGACGAGGAATACCAGCGCCGAGTGCTGCATCGGATGCGGATCCGGTCCGAAAGACAAGCCCAGCTCCTGCTCCTGTTCGGCCGGCACCAGCTTCAGAACTACCAGCTCACCGCGGGCGATCAGGAGGTCTTCAAGCAATACCAGAGCGCGCTCCGCTCGCGAAACCTGGTCGACTACAACGACCTGATCAGCCTCACGAGCGGGCTGCTGCGCGAGTGTCCCGCGGCGGCGGCGGAGATCCGGGCGCGCTGGGACTGTGTGCTGGTGGACGAATTCCAGGATCTGAGCCTGGTCCAGTACCACATCGTGACCGAGCTGGCGCGGGAACACCGCCACTGCTTTGCCGTCGGTGACGACGAGCAGTCGATCTTCTCCTGGACCGGCGCCGACCCGGTCGTCCTCGACCGGTTCCGAACCGACTTCGAGATCGCGGCACCCATCGTCCTGGACCGGAACCGGCGCTGCTCACGGCAGATCTTCGAGGTGGCCCGCCGCCTGGTCACCCGCAATCCCGCGCTCTTTAAAAAGGAGCTCGTGGCCGAGCGCGACTCGGAGCACGAGGTGGCTGCCCAGGCGTTCGAAGATGAGCGCGCGGAGGCGGGCTGGCTGATCGACGACCTCGTCAGCGACCGCGCCGCCTCCGGCCTGGAATGGGGAAATTACGCCCTCCTCTACCGCTCGCACCGGATCGGCCAGCATCTCGAAACCCGGCTCGTCGAGGCCGGCATTCCCTGCCGGATGGCCAAGGGGCATGCGCTCCTCGACGACGAGGTGATCGGTTACGTCGCCTCCTCGCTTCACGTGATCCGCTCGCCGGAAGATCCGCTGGTGGTGGAGGCCTTCGCCGAACGGATGCTTGCGCCAACGCTCGTTCACCAGGTGCGGGCACAATGCCGCGGGATGGAGCTGATGCCCGCGCTGCGCGCCTTTGCCCGGGGGGCGCGCGGCCATCCGGACGCCAGGAAAGCCTGGCGGCTCGTGTTCCACGTGGAGAATCTGGCGGCCCTGGGCCGGGCCCATCACGCGCTGCCGCCGCTGGTCGATGAGCTTCTCTCGCAGCGCCTCGGCCCGTATCGCAATCCGCTGGAGGAGCGGGCGGCCGATCTGACCGACCCCATGGAGATGCCCGGGGCGCGCGCCCTCGCCACCCGGATGGGAACGGCGGCATCCGGGGGTCATACGATCTGGGTCGAGCCGGACCGGGGCGTCGAGATCGCGCTGGAGCGGCTGATCCGTGAGGCGCTCGGTGGGGACGTCGGTCGCCTCGCGGCCGCTACCGCGCCTCGCCCGGGCGACTTCGTCGTTCGCGCGGGCGCCGTGCGGCCGCTGGTCATCTGGAAGGCCCTTCAACTGCTCCACTGCCGGGACCTCACTGACCCGTTTCAGGACTATGTCGCGTTCGACGTAGAGACAACCGATAACGACGTGGCGGACTGCGAGGTCGTCGAGCTCGCGGCGGTACGGGTGCGCGGTCGGGTCATCGTGGATCAGTTCCAGCGGCTGGTTCGTGCCACCCGGCCGATCAGCCCCAAGGCGACCGCCGTCCATGGTCACCGGGACGACGATCTCTGCGATCAACCCGGCTTCGCCGAGGTGTGGCCCGCGTTCCGCGAGTTCATAGGAGATGACCTCCTGGTGGCGCACAACGGCCAGGAGTTCGACGTGCCCATCGTTCGGCGACTCTCCGAGGGCCTGCCGGGCGCTGACGACCTGGTGTTCTTCGAT
>JBJMOX010000365.1:0-2846 GCA_045803515.1 Gemmatimonadales bacterium | reverse complement strand
TCCCGCCCTTCCATCACCGAATCTCCCGCAGCCGGCGGAGCTCCGGCACCCGGAACGAGGTCACGGCCACCACCGCCAGCGTCGCCATCCCGCCCAGCACCACCGACGTCACCGTGCCCAGCAACTTCGCCGCCACTCCCGACTCGAACGCGCCGATCTCGTTCGAGCTCCCGATGAAGATGGCGTTCACCGAGGAGACCCGGCCCAGGAGATGGTCCGGGGTGAGCACTTGGAGCAGGGTCGAGCGCACCACTACGCTCACCGTGTCCACCATGCCGCTCGCCACCAGCAATCCCAGTGAGAGCGGAAAGCTTCGCGAGAGCCCGAACCCGATCATCGACAGGCCGAAGCCCGCGACGCTCACGAACAGGGTGCGCCCCGCCCGCCGGAGCGGCGGCCGGTGGGCCAGCACGAGTGACATCACCACTGCTCCCGCGGCCGGCGCCGCGCGAAGCACGCCGAGGCCCTTGGGGCCGACGTGAAGGATCTGGTCGGCGAAGACCGGCAGCAGCGCCGTCGCTCCGCCGAAGAGCACCGAGAACAGATCCAGCGCGAGCGCGCCCAGCACCACCGGCTGCCGCCGGACAAAGTGCACCCCGCTGGCCAGGCTCTGGAGCACCGAGTCGTCGGACGGGGGCGGTGCCTTGGGGACATGGTCGATGCGGGCGATCGCGAGGAGCGCGACGAGCATGAGGCCGACGTCGACGGCGTACGCGGCCGTCGCCGTCCCGAAGCCATAGATCAGCCCGCCGAGCGCGGGACCCAGCACCGCGGCGAGCTGCCAGGTGGAGCTGCGCCAGGTCACCGCGTTGGGATACAGCGGGCGAGGCACCACCTCGGCGCTGAGCGCGGTCCGCGCCGGCTGGAGGAAGCTCCGGGCGATCCCGCTCAGGAAGATCACCAGGTAGATCGGCCAGACCCGGGCGGGATTGACCAGGCCCGGGCGGACGGTGAAGACCAGGAGCGTGACCGAGCAGATCAGCAGGGCCGCCAGCGCGATCCGCGCGATGGCCAGCCGCCGGGAGCGATCGGCCACGTGACCGGCCGGCAGGGCGAAGCCGATGAACGGGATCGCCTCCGCAAGGCCGATGAGCCCGAGGGAGAGCGGATCACGCGTCAGCGCGTAGATCTGCCAGGCCACCACCACGGCCTGAAGCTGGGTCGCGATGTTCATCGTCAGCAGGCTGACGATGAACCAGCGAAAGTTGGGAATTCGGAGCGAGGCGTACGGATCGTGCCGCGCGACGGTGAGGTTCATCGGGCCGCAAAATAGCGCGTTTTGCAGACCGCGTCGGAGTTTGCCGGTGCAGCTTCGCGCGCCGCCGTCTTTTGGTGAGATAACCAGCTGAGCTGCAACGGGTTGGGATTGCTCGTCCCGCGGCCCGTTTTGTGCTTCTTTCTCCGCCGATTCCGAGCTCCACCGTCAGCACCCTTCTCCGCAAGTCGACATGAAGCGATCGCTGTTCCTTTGCACCGCCCTGGTGGGCGCTATGGCCTGTGCGGCCGGCCTTCCGCCCGCACCGACGGCGGCCCCGGTCGCTGCCGCCGTGCAGGACTCGCTCGTTCCGGTCGTCGATCTCTCCGCCCTCTCCAGCGAAGCCGCCGCGGCGGACGCCGTGGTGCTGAACGACCTCGCGGCCGCCGTGCCGGACGCTGCGGTGATCCCCGCCTTCGATGCCCAGCGAGTCCGCTGGGACATCGACGTCAGGACCTTCGCCAATCATCCCCGGGTGCTGTTCTACCTCGGCTACTTCCAGAGCCAGGCGCGGTCGCGGATGCAGGTCTTTCTGGACCGCGGAGCCCGCTACGAGCCGATGATCCGCCGCCGGTTCGAGGCCGAAGGGCTGCCGGGCGACCTCGGCTACCTGGCGCTCATCGAGAGCGGCTATTCCAGCGATGCGGTGAGCCGGTCCTATGCGGCCGGCATGTGGCAATTCATGCGGGGCACCGGGCGCGGCTACGGCCTCCGGGTGGACTCCTGGGTGGATGAGCGGCGCGACCCGGTGAAGGCCACCGATGCTGCCGCGCGCCATCTGCGCGACCTGCGCGAGCGTTTCGGCTCGCTCTACCTCGCTGCCGCGGCCTACAACGCCGGCGCCGGCAAGGTTTCGCGCAGTCTCGGAAAGCTGGAATGGGACGCGCCGGCCGAGGCGGATAGTGCGACGGCGGACAGCGCCATGGCGGACAGCTCTCTGGCGGAGGCCGGCGATACCCTGGGCGAGGAGGACGACAGCACCCTGGTGGAGGCCGACTCCACCGGCGACGAGCTGGACGCGGCGGCCGACGCCAATCTTGTCACCAGCGATGCCGCCTTCTTCCGGCTCGCGTCGACCGATCTGCTCGCCGCCGAGACCCAGGATTATGTGCCCAAGCTGATCGCGGCCGCGCTGATCGCGAAGGAGCCCGCGCGCTATGGGCTCACCGCGGCGGTGGGCACCCCGTTCGCCTATGACTCGCTGGTCGTGACCGATGCGACCGGGCTCGACGTGATCGCCCGGCTGGCGGAAACATCCGTAGCGGAGATCCACGAGCTCAACCCACAGTACCTCCGGCTGGCGACGCCTCCGCACTCCCGCATGGTCATCCGGCTTCCGGCCGGCTCCGGCCCGACGGTGGCCGCCCGCTACGCCGCGCTCCCGGCGAAGACCCGGGTGCACTTCCTCTCCTACGTCGCCCCGCGCCGGGTGCGGCTCACCGCGGTCGCGGCGCGCTATTACCTGCCCGCCAGCGAGATCCGCTCGGCCAACCCGCGGATCCATTCGATGTGGGCGGCGAAGGGCACCCGTCTGGTCATTCCGGCCGTCGCCGTCCCGTCGCGACTGGCCATGCAGGCCACCGGCACCGTC
>JBJMOX010000364.1:0-20093 GCA_045803515.1 Gemmatimonadales bacterium | reverse complement strand
CTTAGTCGACGTTGCCGAGCGCCGCGGCGACGCCGCCTTCGGCCATGACAGTGTGCGCCTTGCCGAGCAGCGACTTGCAAACCAGCCCGACGGAGGCGCCCGCGGCGGCGGCGGCGATCGCCGCGCGAAGCCCGGCACCGCCGGCTCCGATGACCAGCACGTCGTGGTCGAAGCTCTGGTAATCAGCCATGAAGGGAGGGCCGCCTCACAGGATCCGCCAATCGGTCCACACGCCCATCGAGCAGAGGCGCACGTAGAGATCGGCGAACGCCACCGAGAAGAGGCTGCACCAGGCCCAGCGCATGTGCGCCCGGTTGAGACAGCTGGAGCAGTCGTAGGCGACCTTGCGCAGCGGCGCGCGGGACAGCCGGTCGAGGTACCCGCCGATGACGTGACGCATCGAGTGGCAGCCCAGTGTGTACCCGCCGAGCAGGATCACGTTTGTGGCGAGCACCAGGGTGCCCACGCCGATGCCGAACGTGGTCTGCCCGGTGGCCGGATCGGTAAACCAGAGCGCCTGGTAGACGTCGTAGGCCAGGATCAGCAGGAACCCCAGCGCGATATAAAGGAAGTAGCGGTGGATGTTCTGCACGATGAGCGGGAAGGCCGCCTCGCCACAGTACGTCTTCCGCGGCTCCCCCACAGCGCACGCTGGCGGATCGGCCCAGAACGCCTTGTAGTACGCCCCGCGATAGTAGTAGCAGGTGACGCGGAAAATTCCCGGGAATGGCAGGATCAGCAGGGCGGGGGAGAACACCAGCCACGCTGGCCACCAGCCTGGCCTGGGCCCGAACCACGCGTGCGGCGAGTCCCCGAACAACTCCGGCGAGTAGAATGGCGAGAGGTACGGACCGTAGGTGTAGTGCTTCCCCTGGAACGCCGCCCAGGTCGCATAGACGATGAAGCTGGTGAGCAGCAGGAACACGAGCGCAGGCTGCACCCACCACGCGTCGGGTCGCATGGTCTCGCCGAAGCGTCGTTGCACCACCGGAAGCTGCGCATGAGCCACGAAAATACCCTCGGCGTCCGGGCGGGCGGGGCCGAATTCGGATGAGTCCGGATCGGGCGTGAGCCAGGAGGGATATTCGAGGAGGACCTCCGGCGTGTCAATGCCGCTACGGTTGACCTACTTCTCCGGCACGAGCTTGGGAGCTTGCTCGGAGAACGAGTATCCCGGCCCCCCGCACTTCACGGCGGGGTTGGTCGGGCTGAACATGCCCGTCGGATTCTTCTTCCAGAGCCACACATGCAGATCGTAATGGTGCAGCATCGCCGGCATGAGAGGGTGGTGGCCCTCCATCGGTCCATCGAACCGCTGCCCGAAGAGCTGCGGTCGCGTCACCCCCGCCGAGACTGGGACGAACCATTCTGCTGCTGTCAGGCGCAACTTATCTCCATCCTGCTCATACAGAAGCACCTGCGGGCGCAACGGATCGAGCGTGGGGCCGATGAGTCCCGCATTGAGAAAATGAACGCCCATTCCCCCCGCTTTGTACGGAACTTGGCCCGCGCCTCCTGGGGCCTGGTATTGGATGCAGGCGACCGTAGAGAAATAGCCGTCGTGGACCGCGAGGATCGGGTCCTGGTACTTGTCCAGCGCGGCACGAACCTCCTCCAGGCTCGGCGAGGAGCTCGAAGCCGGAGACGCGGCCTGAGACGTAGCCTGCTGCGGCGACAAACCGAGACCGGCGGCACCCAGAATGATTGATGCGAGCAATGTGCGCATGAGGCTCCTCCGCGCGTGAGGTGGCCCGTATTGGAACAGGGTTTGGTTGTGTGAGCCGGGTAGGGTGGGGAGATGTACCCGCACGGCAATCTCGCGTCCGGCGCAGGCGTCGTCAATGGCTCTCAGCGGGTCTCCGGCCGCCGCGATTCAGCCGGGAGGCAGCTCGCCCAGCCTTCGCTCGAGAAAGCGCCTCTCCGGCCTCTGCCGGGTGAGCGCGAGAGCGCGCTCGTAGGAAGCCCGCGCGTCCGCCGTCCGCCCCAGCCGCCGGCAGAGGTCGGCCCGGGCCGAGTGGGCCAGGTGGTAGTCGGCCAGATCGCCACGAGCCAGGATGGCGTCGATCAGCGCGAGACCCGCGGCCGCGCCGTCTCTCATCGCGACCGCGGCGGCCCGGTTGAGCTCCACCACGGGCGACGGATCCGCTCGCGCCAGCACCTCGTACAGCCCGACGATCTGCGCCCAGTCGGTGGCCGCGGCCGTCGGCGCCTCGGCATGCACCGCGGCGATTGCGGCCTGCAGCGTATACGGCCCGAACCGGCGGGACGAGAGCGCACGCTCCACCAGGGCCGAGCCCTCCGCGATCTGCTCCCGGTTCCAGCGGGAGCGGTCCTGGTCGTCCAGCAGGACCAGCTCGCCGTCCGGCGAGGTCCGCGCCGCGCGCCGGGACTCGTGGAGCAGCGTCAGGGCGAGGAGTCCGATCGCCTCAGGATCGGGCAGCAGCTCGACCAGCAGGCGCCCCAGGCGGATCGCCTCGGCCGAGAGATCGTGCCGGGTGAGCGACCCGCCCGAAGACGCGGAGTACCCCTCGTTGAACACCAGGTAGATCACGTGGAGCACGCTGTCGAGCCGGTCCGGCAGGTCGGCCAGCGCGGGCACCTGATAGGGAATGCGGGCGTCGCGGATCTTGCCCTTGGCACGCACGATTCGCTGCGCCACGGTTGGCGGGCCGGTGAGGAACGCCCGGGCGATTTCTTCGGTGGTGAGGCCGCAGACCTCGCGCAGCGTGAGGGCGATCTGCCCGTCCGGCGGCAGGGCCGGATGGCAGCAGGTGAAGATCAGCCGCAGCCGGTCGTCCTCGACGGCCTCGTCCTCTGATTCCGCGGGGCCGGCAGCCCCGGCGTCGAGCTGGTCGGCAATTCTCGCCAGCGACGCGTCGAACCGGGCGCGCCGGCGCAGGCTGTCGATGGCCTTGAAACGGCCGGTCGACACCAGCCACGCCCGAGGATTGGCGGGCACCCCTTCCCTCGGCCATTGCTCCACCGCTGCGGTGAAGGCGTCGTGCAGCGCCTCCTCCGCGAGCTCGAAGTCGCCGAGCAGGCGGATCAGGGTGGCCAGGACCCGGCGCGAGTCGGCGCGGTAGACGGCGTCCACCACTTCTTGCGCCTGCTCGGCCGGATCCTGGCTCACGGTGCTCCGCCGGCTAGGGTCGGTCGAAGGTCTTGATCGGCCGCACCTCGATGCTGCCGGTACGGGCCGAGGGAATCTTCGACGCCACCTGGAGGGCATCGTTCAAATCCCTCGCTTCGATGAGGTAGAATCCGCCCAGCTGCTCCTTGGTCTCGACGAAAGGCCCGTCGGTGGTGGACACCTTGCCGTTCCGGATCCGTACGGTCGTGGCCGTGTGGACCGGCTGCAACGCCTCCGCCGCCAGGTAGTGGCCGCTCTTCCGGATGGCCTCGCTGAAGGCAAAGTATTCTCCCGTGAACGCCTCCGACTCGCTCTGGGGTCTGGCACTCATGCTCTTCTCGTCATCGTAGATCAGGCACAGGTACTTCATGGGTTCCTCCGGATCGGGGTAACACGGCTGTGGATGCCAGGTAGTCGTCCGGGGAAGCCCGGAATCGACAGCCGGACAGGCCCGCTCTTGCCGCCCAAACGAGACCCCCTAACGTAGTGAGCGGAGGTGTTGCCGCGGCGGTCTGCCGCCGCGCATCTCCGTCCGCCGCCGATCCTGGCACGCCGGGGGGCGGCAACCAAGGAGGTTCCCGATGAGAGTCCCAAGCACTTACGGGGTCGCCGCGCTCCTCGTCCTTCCCTGGGCCGCGCTCCAGGCCCAGGCGGCCGGCCAGGCCAAGGAGGGAGAGACCGAGTTCATCAAGATGGCCGAGGAGGGGGCACCTCCCCGGATCTCGGAGAAGGCCGCCATCGCCCGGTTGGAGCCCAAGGGCAAGGTGACCACCATCCGCCCGGGCAACAACGGCTTCACCTGTACCCTGTTCCCTGACGAGAGCCACGCCCCGTTCTGCGGCGACCAGAAGGGCTTCCAATGGATCGTCGCGGCCATGTCGGAGCAGCCCAGGCCGCCCGCGGCCGGCGGCATCGCCTACATGGCGAAGGGAGGCCTCCACTACGAGACGTCCAAGGGCGAGATCGTGATGCGCCCGACGTCCGAGACCAAGGCGGTGAAGGAGCCGCCGCACTGGATGCTCCTCACTCCGATGAATCCGGCCACGACAGGGATCCCCACCCGTCCCAATGCGGGCGGCAGCTATATCATGTTTGCGGGGACGCCGTATGCGCACCTCATGATCTATCAGGACCCGAAGATGCTCAAGGAATAGGGGCCATTCTGGTCCGATCTCCGGTTTCATTCACGGGAATTTCACAGTGCCGTCGAAGGTTCATCGAGTATCGTCGTCCCCAGCACAGGAGGATTCTATGCCCGCTACGCGCAACTCGGTCCTGCTCACACTCACACCGGATCAGAAGCGGCAGGTGAAAGCGGCGACCGGGAAGGATGCGGAGACATTGGAGTTGGACGTGGAGGAGCTGGAGCAGCGGATCGCTCCGATGAAGAAATACATCCTGAGGTGATCGAGCTCGGCCCGCACGTTGGGTAGTGCGGCGGCGGCCTCCGCTCCCGCTGGGCCTTTAGCTCCGCCATGAGCGCGAGAATCTCGGCGTCGGACGCTCGGTAGAGCCACGCCGTCGCGAGAGCCGGGTGCTGAAGGAGCGCGTAGGCCGAGGGGCCTGGGGCGCGCCTGCGCTATCTGGTTCTTCTACTCTCTGACCCGTATTCCGGGATCTCTACCCGTCCGCGGGGGGCAGCTATATCATTTTTTCGTGGACGCCGTGCACCCGAAGATGCTCAAACAATAGGGAGCAGCCGGAGAGCGGCTACATGGATCGTCCCATCACGCTTGTCGGCGCACCAACCAGCATCGGCATCAAGCCGTACGAGAACGGGGCGCCGCGGGCGCTGGACCAGGCTCCAGCGACCCTTCGGCGCCTCGGTCTGGCCGCCCGCATCGGGGCGGAAGACGCCGGCGATGTGCTCCCGCTGCCCTACCGGGACTTCATCCGCCCACCGGAGCGTCCGCGGAACGAGGAGGAGGTGGTAAGCTACAACCGAGCGCTGGCGGAGCGGGTCGCGGCCGCCACCGGCGCGGGCCGATTTCCCCTGGTCCTGGGCGGGGACTGCAGCATCGTGCTGGGCTCCCTGCTGGGACTCCGGCGGGCGGGCCGAAGCCGGGTTGGGTTGGCGTACATCGACGGGCACGCAGATTTTGCGACGCCGGTCGAATCCCGCACCGGGTCGGTCGCCAGCATGTGCCTCGGCTTAGCGGTAGGTCGGGGGGATACGCCGCTTGCACGGCTAGGAGGGGACTCCCCCCTGGTGCTGACCCATGACGTCGCTCTGGTCGGGCGCCGCGATGAGCATGAACCGTGGTACGGGCACGTGGCCCTGCATGCCTCTGCGGTTCTCGACCTGCCCGATGCTGCGGTGCGGAACAGGGGCTACGGTCGGATCGCGGCCACTGTCCTGGAGCGGATCGGCGGAGCGGAGCTGGAGGGGTTCTGGATCCATGTGGACGCGGATGTGCTCGATCCGGTCGTGATGCCGGCGGTGGACTCCCCGGAGCCAGGGGGACCGGATCTGAGTCAGCTCGCGGATCTGCTGATACCGCTAGCGCGCCATCCCCGGGCACTGGGCCTGGAGCTCACCATCTACGATCCGAAGCTGGATCCGGATGAGGCCTGCGGGAAGCGGCTGGTGGAGCTGCTCGAGGGGGTCCTGGGGGCTGGTTATTATCCCGGATGACTTCGACCGCTAAGGACAGCTACACCGACGGCGCGGCCGCGCCGCCCGTCTGGACACGACCAGATCCCGCACTCGCCGCCGCCGGTATCGAGGGCGAATCCGTCGTCGCCCGCGTACGCCTGCTCGCGATGGCCCTCCTGCTGATCGCGCCCACCTGGAACATCACGCACTATCCCCACGACCCGATCCACCGCACCGGCTTCTCCGTGACGCTGGCCGCCGCGGTCGCGGCGGTGGCGATCTGGCTCAAGCTCCGCCGAGGACGCTGGCTCCCCTGGATCGGCTTTGCGTCCAGCGCGCTGGATGTCTCTCTGGTGAGCACCGCGCTGGTGAGCTTCCTCATCGTCGGCTCCCCGATGATCGCGCTCAACTCGAAGGTCACCTTCGAGATCTACTTTCTGGCGATCGTCGCCACCAGTCTCCGCTACGATGCGCGGATCTGCCTGGTGGCGGGGCTGTTGGCCCTGGGGGAGTACGGCGGACTCTGGGCCTACGCCGCGGCGCGCTACGACCTCCACGATCCGTCCTACGCGAGTCAGTCCGGACCGTACTCGCCCGTCGACCTGTCGACCCGTCTGATCCTGCTGGGAATCGCCACGATCCTGGCCGTGACCATCGTCCGCCGGGCCCAGCGACTCCTGTACCTCGCCTCGCGCGACCGGCTCACCGGCCTGTTCAACCGCGGCCACTTCGACCGAGCCCTCGGCGCCGCCATGGAAGCCTCGGCGCGGAGCGGCCAGCCGCTGTCGCTGGCCATCCTCGACCTCGATCACTTCAAGCAGATCAATGATGTCCACGGTCACGCGCTGGGCGACCGCACCTTGTGCCGGGTGGCGGACTGGCTGAGCGGCGCCATGCGGCGCACGGACATTGTCGCCCGGTATGGGGGGGAGGAGTTCGTCATCCTGCTGCCCGGGACGACCCCGGAGGCGGCGCTGCTGCGGATGGAGGCGCTCCGACAGGAGATCGCTGGTTCGCCGATCGATCTGAGCGAGGGTCAGATGCTCGAGGTCAACTTCAGCGCGGGCATCGCGGGGACCCCGGCGGACGAGGAGGCAACGACACCCAAAGCACTGCTGACCTGCGCCGATGCGCGACTGCTTGCCGCCAAGCGCGCGGGTCGCGGACGATGCGTCGGGTCCGAGATCGGCCGGCTGCTGAGCGACGCCGCTGCGAGCGCGGGTTAGGCGTCCGCCTCACCGGCGCTTCTGATCACCGCTTCCAGTTCTTCCGGCGCCCGCCGCCGGCACTCTTTCCTGAGGTCCTCGGTCTCGGTCGCGAGGAACTTGCTCAGCATGGAATCGGCCGAGATCTCGAACGCCGGGAGCTCCTTCTTGGTGGCGGTATTGGAGTAGAGCGCGAGCACGGCGCGCTCGTCGAACCGATAGAACGAGTACGTGGGGTAGCGGCCGAACAGCCAGACCTGAGCCGGCTTCTGGTAGTCCCTGGCCAGCCGGGCAAAGTACCGGTAGGCATCGGCCACCAGCGGGGGAATCAGCGGACCGTCATCGAAGTGCTTTCCCAGGGAGTACATGAGCTCGTGGTTCTCGAGGTCGGGAAGGAAGACGTCCAGACTGGTTCCCTCGCGGGCGAGAAAGGCCTTGATCGCGGCATCGTGATTCTCCCGCCACCGCCGTGAGTGGATGAAGTAGAGGACCATCTGCGTGGCGGAGGCAATCAGATCGTCGAACCGGTGCACGAACCCGGCGAACGGTCCTACCCGGACGATGCCGGACGAGGTTGGCGAGACGGAGGTCATGATGAATTTTAACTCTCCCAAACGCCGCTCCACAGGCGCCCACCTTGTCTCTGGCCCGCCGTATGTCTAGCGTCCGATAGCTCGCCCGGCCCACGGTCTCCCAGCCGGATTGTTACGCAGACGCCGTAGGTTGGAGCCGCCCCGGCTCCAGCTCGTGAAGGGATAGAGTCCCATGCTCGCGAAACCGCAAGATCCCGACCTCCTGGTCATCAATACCATCCGCACCCTCGCCATGGACGCGGTCCAGGCCGCCAACTCGGGCCACCCCGGCACCCCTATGGCGCTGGCCCCGGTGGTCTATTGCCTGTGGCAGGATTTCCTCCGCTTCGACCCCGACGATCCCATCTGGCCCAACCGCGACCGGTTCGTCCTCTCCAATGGCCACGCCTCGATGCTGCTCTATTCGATGCTGCATCTCACCGGGGTGAAGGCGGTGAATTCGCAGTACGAGCGGCAGGGTGAGCTCTCGGTCAAGCTGGAGGACATCAAGCACTTCCGGCAGCTCGACAGCAAGTGCCCCGGCCATCCCGAGTACCGCCTGACCTCCGGGGTCGAGACCACCACCGGCCCGCTGGGGCAGGGCGTCGCCACCAGCGTGGGAATGGCTCTCGCGGGCCGCTGGCAGGCGGCCTACTTCAATCGTCCCGGCTTCGAGCTGTTTGATTACAACGTGTACGCCGTATGCGGTGACGGTGACATGATGGAGGGCATCTCAGGGGAGGCGGCGTCCCTGGCAGGGCACCTCAAGCTCTCCAACCTCTGCTGGATCTACGACAACAACAAGATCTCGATCGAGGGCCATACCGACTGGGCCTTCACCGACGACACCGCCACCCGCTTCATCGGCTACGGCTGGAACGTGACCCGGGTGGGCGACGCAAACGATCTCGACATGCTGCGCCGCGCGCTCCGGGTCTTCCAGAACACCAACGATCGTCCCACGCTGATCATCGTGGACAGCCACATCGCCTACGGCGCGCCCACCAAGCAGGACACCGGCGCCGCTCACGGCGAGCCGCTGGGCGAGGAGGAGATCCGGCTCACCAAGCGGTTCTATGGCTGGCCGGAGGACGCCAAGTTCCTGGTTCCCGACGGGGTCCGCGAGCACCTGCGCGATGGGATGGGGAAGCGCGGGCGCGAGCTGCACCAGGCGTGGCTCGCCCGCTACGAGGACTATCGCAAGCAACACGCGGACCTGGCCGATCATCTTCAGCGGATGCAATATCGCCAGCTGCCCGACGGCTGGGACCGCGATCTGCCCAGCTTCCCGGCGGACGCCAAGGGCCTGGCGAGTCGTGATTCGTCGGGGAAGGTGTTGAACGCCATCGCCAAGAACCTGCCCTGGCTGATCGGCGGCGCCGGCGACCTGGCTCCTTCCACCAAGACTCGGCTCACCTTTGACGGCGCGGGTGACCTGACCCCCGACAATCCCGGTGGCCGCAACATGCACTTCGGGGTTCGAGAGCACGCCATGGCTGCAGTGGTGAACGGCCTCTCGCTGTCCAAGGTGCGCGCCTTCGGTTCCACCTTCCTCATCTTCAGCGACTACGCCCGGCCCGCCATCCGGCTGAGCGCGATCATGGAGATCCCCACTATCCAGGTCTTCACCCATGACTCCATCGGGGTGGGAGAAGACGGACCCACCCACCAGCCGGTCGAGCAATTGCCCTCGCTTCGGGCGATTCCCGGCTTGGTCACCATTCGCCCGGCCGACGCCAACGAAGTCGCCGAAGCCTGGCGGGTGATCATGCGGCTGCAGCACCAGCCGGTCAGCCTGGTGCTCACCCGCCAGGCGATTCCCACCTTCGACCGTACCCGTTATGCCTCGGCTGCGGGGGTTGCCAGCGGCGCCTACGTGCTGGCTGACGCCGAGGGGGAGAAGCCCGAGCTGATCCTGCTCGCCAGCGGGAGCGAGGTGTCGCTCTGCATTGAGGCCTTCGAGCGGCTCAAGCTCGAGGGCATCCGCGCCCGGGTCGTGAGCATGCCGTCCTGGGAGCTGTTCGAGCAGCAGAGCCAATCCTACCGTGACAGCGTGCTTCCACCCGAGGTGACCGCGCGAGTCTCGATCGAACAGGCCAGCACCTTCGGTTGGGAGCGGTACGTCGGGCCGACGGGCGCCATGCTGGGCATGAAGAGCTTCGGCGCCTCGGCGCCGCTCAAGGAGCTGCAGAAGAAGTTCGGCTTCACGGTCGAGCACGTGGTCGGGGCCGCGCGGTCCCAGCTGGCCCGGCGGCAGGAGGCCGTCACGGCCCGATGAGTCGCCTCCAGGGGCATCGCCATGCCACGTGATCTCGCAGTCTCCAACGGGCGGCTGCTGGTGATGTTCGACCGGGAGTACCGGATCCGCGACCTCTACTTTCCCCACGTGGGCAAGGAGAATCACGGCACCGGCCACGCCTTCCGGTTCGGGGTCTGGGTTGGTGGCCAGTTCAGCTGGATGGGGGCCGAGTGGACCCCCGAGATGCGCTACTCCGATTCGTCGATGGTGACCGAGGTGCGGGCGCGGAACCCCAAACTGGGGGTGGAGCTGCTCTGCAACGACGTCGTGGATTTCTCCGAGAACGTGCTGATCCGCCGCGTGCGGATCACCAACCTGACCGACCGGCCGCGCGAGATCCGCTGCTTCTTCCATCACGACTTCCATATCCGGGGAAACGAGGTGGGCGATACGGCATTCTACTCTCCCGAAGCCGGGGCCCTGCTCCACTACAAGGAAGACCGCTACTTCCTGATCAATTGCAAGGTCAACGGCACGATCGGGGTGCAGCACTACGCCTGCGGCACCAAGGAGCTGGCCGGCGCGGAAGGGACCTGGCGGGACGCGGAGGACGGCACGCTCAGCGGCAATCCGGTGGCCCAGGGCTCGGTGGATTCGACGCTCGGCGTGTCGCTGCTGGTGCCCGCGCACGAGACCGGCGAGCTCCATTACTGGATGGCGGCCGGCCGGGACTTCCGCGAGGTGTCCATCATCAACGACGTCCTCAAGGACAAGACGCCCGAAGAGCTGCTGCGCCGGACCGGCAACTACTGGAGGCTCTGGGTCGGCAAGGACCGGCGTGGCACCGGCGATCTCCCGGAGCGGGTGGTCGAACGGTACAGGCAGAGCCTGCTGATCATCCACACCCAGATCGACCACAACGGCGCCATCCTGGCCGCGAACGACACCGACATCAGCGAGTTGGCCCGCGATACCTACTCCTACATGTGGCCCCGCGACGGAGCATTGGTCTCGAGCGCACTGATGCACGCCGGGCACGCCGGCGCCCCCGAGCGATTTCTCGCGTTCTGCTCCCGGGTCATCTCTCCCAACGGCTACCTGCGCCACAAGTACAATCCCGATGGAACGCTCGCCTCGACCTGGCACGGATACGTGCACGAGGGCAAGCCCGTGCTCCCCATTCAGGAAGACGAGACCGCGCTGGTCATCTGGGCCCTGGGGGAGTACTTCGAGCTGTATCAGCGGATCGAGGAGACCGCCCCGTTCTACCGCGGGCTGGTCACCCGGCCCGCCGACTTCCTGATGAGCTACGTGGACCAGAGAACCGGTCTGCCGCTCCCCTCGTACGACCTCTGGGAGGAGCGCTGGGGGGTCCACACCTTCACCGTCGCTGCCGTGATCGCCGGGCTTCGGGCGGCGGGACGGCTGGCCACCGAATTCGGCGAGACCGAGCGAGCGGCGCGCTACCTGGCGGCCGCGGAGCGAATGCTGGAGGGCGCACGCGCGGTCCTGTGGAACGAGGCCGAGCAGCGCTTCGCCCGGATGGCGACCCCTGGTCCCAGCGGGTATACCCTGGACATGACGCTGGACTCGAGCCTCTTCGGGCTGGTGTTGCTGGACGCGCTGCCGGCCGACGATCCACAGGCGGTCTCCACTCTGCGGCAGGTGGAGGACCGCCTGTGGGTGCAGACCGAGGTCGGCGGCCTGGCCCGCTATCAGAACGACTACTACCACCAGGTGGAGCGGAAGGACACCACCCGGGTCCCCGGCAATCCCTGGTTCATCTGCACCATGTGGCTGGCACGCTTTCGGCTCAAGCGCGCCAGGAGCCTGGCCGATCTGGCGCCGGGACTCAAGCTCATCGAGTGGGCGGCCCAGCGGGCTTTCCTGTCCGGCACCATGGCCGAACAGCTGCATCCCTACACCGGAGAGCCGCTCTCCGTGTCGCCCCTCACCTGGAGTCACGCGGAGTACGTCATGGCGGTGCGGGAGTACATCGACCGGCACGCTCACACGAACCTCTGCCCCGCCTGCGGTCAAACCACGCGCCCGACGGCGCGGAGCTCCGACCGCCACATCGTGGTGAGCGAGGTATGACGGAGCTGGAGGCATGACGGAGCTGATCGTGGCAGCCCAGCCCGCGGAGCTCACCCGGGTGGCGGCCGAGTGGCTTGGGCTCGAGGTGGCCGGGGCCATCGCCGAGCGGGGCTCCTGCTCGCTCGCCCTGGCGGGCGGCCGGACTCCCGAGCCGGTCTATCGGGAGCTGGCGGCGAACCCGAGCATCGATTGGAAACGTGTGGCCGTGTTCTTCGGGGACGAGCGCGCCGTCCCGCCCGATCACCCCGAGAGCAACTATCGCATGGTGCGTCTCGCCCTGCTCTCCCGGGTGCCGCTCCCGCCGGGCCAGATCCACCGCATGGAGGCCGAGCGACCCGATCGGGAGGTCGCCGCCCGGGAGTACGAGCGCCTGCTCCCGCCCCGGCTCGACGTCCTGCTGCTGGGTATGGGGCCGGACGGTCATACCGCGTCGCTCTTTCCGGGCTCGGGCGCGCTGGAAGAGCGCCACCGGCTGGTGCTGCCCGTGACCGGCACCAAGCCGCCGGCGGAGCGGCTGACCATCACGCCGCCGGTGATCGAGGCGGCGCGGAAGGTGGCCGTGATCGCGTCCGGCGAGGACAAGGCGGCCGTGGTGGTGCGCGCCATCGAGGGCCCGCTCGCGCCGAACGCCGTGCCGGTGCAGCTGGCGCGGCGGGGATCCTGGTTCCTGGATCAGGCGGCGGCGGCGCGGCTCGCGGCCCGGAGGGTCACGACGTGATCGTGCTCGCCGGCGACGTGGGCGGCACCAATGCCCGGCTCGCGACGGTCGAGATCGAGGGTCGCAGCGTCCGGATCGTCCTGGAGCGCAGGTACCCCAGCCGGGACTATCCGGGGCTCGGCCCCATCGTGCGCCGCTTCTGTGAGGAGGAGGGGAGCCGTCCCGACCGGGCCTGCTTCGGAATCGCCTGCCCCCTGGTGGGCGACGACTGCACCGCGCCCAATCTCCCCTGGACGATCCACGGCCGGGCGCTGGCCGCCGAGATCGGGATTCCCCGCACCACGATCATCAACGACTTCGTCGCGGTCGGGTATGGAATCGAGCTGCTGGGTCCGTCCGATCTCGTGACCCTGCAGGAGGGCCGGCCGGAGCCACAGGGGCCGATCGTGGTGATCGGCGCCGGGACCGGGCTGGGCCAGTGCTTTCTGCTCTGGGAGGGGGACCACTATCGGGTGCTGCCTTCAGAGGCTGGACACGGCGACTATGCCCCGCGGGGCAAGCTGCAGGCCGGCCTGCTCCAGTTCCTGGCTCAGCAGTTCGGTCGGGTCTCCTGGGAGCGGCTGCTCTCGGGGCCCGGGCTGACCAACACCTACCGCTATCTGCTCGCGTCCGCGGTGGCCCCGGAGCAGGCGGCGGTGCGGGCCGAGATGGAGAAGGAAGATCCGGCGGCGGTGATCAGCCGGCACGCGCTCGCGGGGACCGACTGCCTCTCCGATCGGGCGCTGGATCTCTTCTGTGAGATCTTCGGCGCGCAGGCGGGAAACCTGGGGCTCACGATGGTCTCGACCGGTGGGGTCTACCTCGCGGGCGGCATCGCCCCGCGAGTCGTGGAGCGGCTCAAGGCCGGGCCGTTTCTCGCCGCCTTCCGGGACAAGGGCCGGTTGTCCGACCTGCTCGCACGGATCCCGGTGCACGTGATCACGAACCCCAACGGGGCACTGCTCGGCGCGGCGGCGGTGGCGGGGAGGATGGGGTAGAGGCTGCGATGGCATCCCCGCAACCATCTGTCATCCCTCGCTCCGCTCGGGATGACAGTTCCGCGCGGGATAACAGATCGTTGACAAGGACCCACCATGACTAGACGAGCCACTCAAACCGCCATGCAGGCCCTGCTCGAGCTGGGGCAGAGCGTGTGGCTGGATTATCTGCGCCGCGGCATGCTGCGCTCGGGGGAGCTGCAATCCCTGATCGACGACGGCCTCCACGGCATGACCTCCAACCCCACCATCTTCGAGCATGCCATCGGCGGGAGCAGCGATTACGACGACGAGCTGAAGGCCCTCGCCGGGTCGAGCCAGAGCGACCTGGAGATCTTCGAGCACCTCGCCGTGGAAGATGTCCGCCAGGCGGCCGATCTCTTCCGCCCGGTGTACGACGCGACTGCCGGTGGGGACGGCTTCGTGTCGCTCGAGGTCTCACCCGCGCTGGCCCGCGAGACCGATCGGACGATCGCCGAGGCCCGCCGCCTCTGGGCGGCGGTGGACCGGCCGAACGTGATGATCAAGGTGCCCGGCACCAGGGAAGGCTGGCCGGCCATCGAGCGGCTGCTTACCGAGGGCATCAACATCAATATCACCCTGCTCTTTTCGCTGGAGCACTACCGACAGGTGGCCGAGGCGT
Source organism: Gemmatimonadales bacterium (assembly GCA_045803515.1). Taxonomy (GTDB): domain Bacteria; phylum Gemmatimonadota; class Gemmatimonadetes; order Gemmatimonadales; family GWC2-71-9; genus CAVVWJ01. Next base: position 5,916 of record JBJMOX010000364.1, on the reverse strand, counting down.
ATGCGCGGGCGCTCGAGGCGCGCGTGCGAGGGGGAGCGGCCGTCGACCGGCTCGCCTCCGTGGCTTCGTTCTTCGTCAGCCGCGTGGATACCGAGACCGATCGCCGCCTGGAGGCCAAGGGAGCAGCGCTGCTCGACCTCCGCGGTACGGTCGCCATCGCCAACGCACAGCTGGCGTACGCCTGGTTTCGCGATTTCTCCGCCAGCGCCCGCTGGCAACGCCTGGCGTCGGCCGGGGCCAGGCCCCAACGGCTCCTCTGGGCCAGCACCGGCACCAAGAACCCGGCCTACTCCGACGTGCTGTACGTGGACACGCTCATCGGTCCCGACACCGTCAACACGATGCCACCCGCGACTCTCCAGCTCTTCGAGGAGCACGGCACCGTGCGGCGTACCCTTCCGGAAGATGCGAGCGAGGCACGCAGGGTCATGGATCGGCTGCGGGACGGCGGGGTGGACTTCGCCGACGTCGCTCGCGCGCTGGAGGACGACGGGATCGACAAGTTCGCCAAGTCGTTCGAGGCGCTACTGGGCGTGATCGGGAAGAAGCGCCAGGCGCTCGCCTCCCAGACGCAGCGCAGGCACGCCGCGGTCCGCGCCTTCGAGGCCTCGGTAGCCGTCCGGCTCGACTCCAGCGACGTGGCCCAGATTCCCAAGCGCATCTGGGCCCGTGATCCGACGGTGTGGAAGGACGACCCCGGCACCCCGGAAATCCGGGATCGGCTGGGCTGGCTCACGGTGGGCGAGGCGATGGCGCAGCAGGCGAAAGCCCTCAAAGCGTTTGCCGACGAGGTGCGAGGGGAGTTCAATCGGGTGGTGCTCTGCGGCATGGGCGGCTCCAGTCTGGCGCCCGAGGTGTTGTGGCGCACCTTCGGGGCGGCGCCGGGTCACCCCACGCTCCATGTCCTCGACAGCACGGACCCGCGTGCCGTGCGGCAGGTCGACCAGGGCGGCGATCCGGCCAAGACCCTCTTCATCATCTCCAGCAAGTCGGGAACCACCCAGGAGAGCGACAGCTTCTTCCGCCATTTCTGGGAGCGCACCGGCGGACGAGGCTCGCAGTTCGTCGCCATCACCGATCCCGGAACACCGCTCGAGGCGCTTGCCGGGGAGCGCCGCTTCCGCCGGACCTTTCTCAACCCGCCCGATATCGGCGGCCGCTACTCGGCGCTTTCGTTTTTCGGCCTGGTGCCGGCGGCGCTGATCGGCATCGACGTCCAGACCCTGCTGCATCGGGCCCACCGGATGACCGAGGCATGCGCCGCCGTGGTGACGGCCCTGGAAAACCCCGCGGCCCGGCTGGGCGCCGTTCTGGGCGAGGCGGTCCTGGCCGGGCGGGACAAGGCGACGTTCGTGCTCTCGCCGGGACTCGCGAGCCTCGGGCTCTGGTTGGAGCAGCTGATCGCGGAGAGCACCGGGAAGGAGGGCAAGGGCATTCTTCCGGTGGCCGGCGAGCCGCTCGGCTCGCCCGAGGTGTATGGGACGGACCGGGTGTTCGTATCGATCGTCCTGAGTGGCGAGACCGACAGCGGTATCGAATCGCGACTGTCGGAGCTGGAGAAGGTCGGGCATCCCGTGGTCCACCTCAAGCTCGACGACCGGTACGACCTCGGGCAGGAGTTCTTCCGCTGGGAGTTTGCCACTGCGGTGGCCGGCGCTGTGCTCCGGATCAACCCCTTCGACCAGCCCAACGTCGCTGAGAGCAAGGCCAACACCAAGGCGGTGCTGGCGAAGCAGGGGCTGTCATCGCCCGCGGCTTCGGCGGCGGAGCTGGAGAGCTTCCTGGCCGCCGTCAGGCCGGGAGACTACCTCGCCATCATGGCCTATCTGCCGCCCACGCCGGAGAACGATCGCCGGCTCGCCGCCATCCGGCTCCGCCTGCGCGACCGGCTCAAGGTCGCCACCACCCTGGGATACGGGCCGCGCTTCCTCCATTCCACCGGTCAGTTCCACAAGGGCGGTCCGCCGGTGGGACATTTTATCCAGCTCTCCGAGCGGGTGAAGCAGGATCTGCCGATTCCAGGCGAGCCGTTCAGTTTTGGCCAGCTGGAGGCGGCCCAGGCGGAGGGAGACCTCCTGGCACTCAGGGCTCGCGGCCGGCCCGCCATCCGGATCGAAGATCCCGGGCTGCTCGAGCGGTGACGATCACCCATCTCTTCTTCGACATCGGCGGGGTCCTCGGCACCAATGGGTGGGACCGGGAGCAGCGCGCCGCCGCGGCGAGGCATTTTTCTCTGGATGTGGCCGAGCTGGAGGACCTGCACGGCGAGACCGTCGCGATGCTGGAGCAGGGCCGGATGGGGCTGGACGAATACCTCCGGAGCACGGTGTTCTACCAGCCCCGGCCTTTCGGCCTGGAGGAGTTCAAGGCGTGCATGATGGCCCAGAGCGCGCCGTTTCCCGAATCGATCGAGCTGGCCCGGGCGCTGGCCCGGACCGGACGGTATCGCCTGATGACGCTCAACAACGAGTCGGACGAGCTGAACCGGCACCGGCTGGAGCAGTTCGGCCTGCGCGACATCTTCCTCGCGTTCTTCTCGTCCTGCTGGATCGGGGTGTTGAAACCGGGTCGCCGGATCTACCAGCTGGCCCTGGCGATGTCGCAGGCGCTGCCGGAAGACTCGGTATTCGTCGACGACCGGGAACGGAATCTGGAGCCAGCCCGGGCGCTGGGAATGCGCACCATCCGATTTACCGATGCCGTTCGGCTGCGCCAGGAGCTGGCGGAGCTGGGCGTGCAGACTTGAAAGGAGGTCGTTGGATGCAGCTCGCCATGATCGGGCTCGGCCGGATGGGCGGCAATATGGTGCAGCGCCTGTTGGAGGGCGGCCATGAGCTGGTGGTGTTCGACCGGAGCGCCGGCGCCGTGCAATTGCACGTCGCGATGGGTGCCACCGGGGCGACGGGCCTCGCCGACGTCTGTCGCCAGCTTCGGGCGCCTCGCGTCGTCTGGGTGATGGTGCCCGCGGGCGCTCCGGTCGAGAGCACCATCGAGGAGCTGCTCCCCGGCCTGTCCCGAGGAGACATCATCATCGACGGCGGCAACTCGAATTTCAAAGATTCGATCCGCCGGGCGGCATGGCTCAAGGAGAAGGGACTCGAGTTCATCGATGCCGGCACCAGCGGCGGCATCTGGGGGCTCAAGGTCGGCTACTGCCTGATGATCGGGGCCTCTTCCGCGGCCTTCAAGCAGTGCGAGCCCATCTTCCGGACCCTGGCGCCGGCGGACGGCTATGCCCATGTCGGCCCGCCGGGGGCGGGACATTACGTGAAGATGATTCACAACGGCATCGAATACGGAATGCTCCAGGCCTACGCCGAGGGTTACGAGATCCTGCACGCCTCGAAGGACTTCACGCTGGACCTGCGGCAGATCTCGGCGGTCTGGAACCGGGGGAGTGTGGTCCGCTCCTGGCTCAACGAGCTGGCCGAGCTGGCCTTCGCGAAGGACACTGAGCTGGCCGCGCTCAAGGGCTACGTGGAGGACTCGGGTGAGGGCCGCTGGACGGTGCAGGAGGCGATCGATCTCGATGTGCCCGCCCCGGTCATCACGCTTTCCCTGCTCACCCGGTTTCGCTCCCGCCAGGCCGACTCCTTTGGTGCCAAGGTCATCGCGGCGCTGCGCAACGAGTTCGGCGGGCACGCGGTGAAGAGCACATGACCGCCCACGCCACCCTGTCCGTCGCGCTCCCGGAAGCACCTCGGGCGCCGGCGCCGGTGCTCCGGAAAGCGGAGCCGTGCACGCTGGTCATCTTCGGGGCCGGTGACCTGCTGCACCGCAAGCTGATGCCCTCGCTCTTCCATCTCATGGGCGATGGTCTCCTGCCCGACGAGTTTGCCATCATCACAGTGGCACGTGGGCAGCTGGATAACGAAGCCTTCCGGGCCCAGGTGCGCGACGCACTCAGGACGTTTGCGCCCGACGGCGGCAGGGCGCTCGACCAGGAATCCTGGGGCCAGTTCGCGAGCCACCTCCATTACGTCTCCGGCGAGCTGGATGACCCGGCCACCTACGCCGCGCTGCGGCACCGGCTGACAGAAACGGACGCGACACTCCCAGGCGGGAGCGGGCACCTCTTTTATCTGGCGATCCCGCCCAGTCTGTACGAGGAGACCATCAACCGGCTCGCCGAGTCGGGCATCGCGCCCCGGGTGCCCGATTCAAAGCAGCGGCCCTGGGTCCGGATCATCATCGAGAAGCCTTTCGGCCGGAGCCTGGAGAGTGCCATCGCGCTGAACGCCTGCGTCCGCCGGGCCTTTGCCGAGCACCAGGTCTACCGGATCGACCATTACCTGGGCAAGGAGACCGTCCAGAATCTCCTGGTCTTCCGGTTCGCCAACTCGATTTTCGAGCCGGTATGGAACCGCCAGCACGTGCACCACGTGCAGATTACGGCGGCCGAAAGTGTGGGGGTAGAACACCGCGGCAAGTACTATGAGGAGGCGGGCGTGGTGCGGGACATGTTTCAGAACCACCTGCTGCAGCTCCTCAGCCTCACGGCCATGGAGCCGCCGGTCACCTTCAGCGCCGACGCCGTGCGCGACGAGAAGGTGAAGGCGCTCCGTGCCATTCGGCCCATCACTCCGGAGGTCATGCACGATTACTCGGTGCGCGGGCAGTATGGGCCCGGGGTGATCGACGGCAGACCGGTGCCCGGCTATCGACAGGAGCCCGACGTGGCGCCCGAGAGTGCCACGCCCACCTACTGCGCCGTGCGTTTCATGATCGACAACTGGCGCTGGCAGGACGTCCCCTTTTATCTGCGCTCTGGGAAGCGGATGCCCAGACGGGCGTCCGAGATCGCCATCCAGTTCCGCAAGCCGCCGCACGTCATGTTCCCCATGCGTGACGGCGAGACCATCGAGCCCAATATCCTCGCCATCCGGGTGCAGCCGGAGGAAGGGATCGCCCTGCGTTTCGAGGTGAAGGTCCCTGGGGTGGAGGTCAAGATGGCGTCGGTGGAGATGGACTTCCGGTACGCCCGAGCGTTTGGTGAGCTGGACCACGATGCCTACGAGACCCTGCTGCTCGATTGCATGCTGGGCGAGGCCACACTCTTCACCCGAAGCGACGAGGTCGAGGCGGCGTGGGGCGTGGTCGATCCCATCCTCGATTTCTGGGCCGGCAAACGGCCCGACCATTTCCCCAACTATCCAGCGGGGAGCTGGGGCCCGCCTGTGTCGGACGAGTTCATCGCCCGGGAAGGGGCCAGGTGGAGGGAACCGTAGCCATGATGCGATCCATCGCTCCCTTCCTGGCGGGTGCGGCCAGCGTCCTGCTCGTGGGTGGCACGGTCGGCCGGGTGCCGCAGGCCAGGCCTTCACTCTGGGAAGCGTACGACCAATCGCTTCGCCACGCGAAGTACGTCGACCTGACCCACACGATCACGCCGAGCATCCCGGTCTGGCCGGGGTTCGGCTCTCCCTCGTTTGGGCCGACAGTCAATCCGAAGACCGGGAAGCCGTACACCTACAAGGACGACGGGTTCGAGGCCACCCGCTACCTGCTGCCCACCGATCAGCTCGGCACCCAGCTCGATCCGCCGGCGCACTGGGACCCGAACTACCCGACGATCGACGAGTTGCCCGCCACCTTCGCGGTCCGTCCGCTGGTCGTGATTTCGATCGTGGACCAGCTCAAGAAGGCGCCGGGCTACCATCTGCAGGTCAGCGATATCGTCGCCTTCGAGAAGGCCCACGGCCGGATTCCCGAGGGGTCGGTCGTCTTCGTCCGGTCTGACTGGTCGAAGAGCTGGTCGGTGCCCGGAATAGCCGACAGGCGTCCTTTCCCCGGCGTGAGCCTGGCCGCGCTCAAGTTCCTGCACCAGCAGCGGCGAATCCTGCTGCATGGCCACGAGCCGCTCGACACCGACACCACCGCTACGCTCGAGGGCGAAGCCTGGCTGATGCACAACGG